>DATHHC010000001.1:0-6245 GCA_035317285.1 Gemmatimonadaceae bacterium
ACCACCGTTGCGGCGTGAAGCGGAGTTCCTTTCTGCTTGAGCTCCACCTCTACGATTTTCTTGGCGTTGTCCCAGGCGCCTCCGGCGTTGGCCATGAAGATCGCCTGGAACAGTCCGAACAGCGCGATCGATATCAGGTAGCCGATGAAGAAATAGGGTTCGATGAAAGCAAATGCGAGCGTGGCGAAGAAGACCGTCAGGAAGATGTTGAACATTCCCTGCTGCGCGTATTTCGTGCAGATCTCGACGACCTTCTTGCTGTCGGCGACTGATGCCTTCGCGCTGCTCTCGAGATTGATGTTGGCCTTGATGAACTCGACCGCGCGGTACGCGCCGGTGGTTACCGCCTGGGTCGATGCGCCCGTGAACCAGTAGATCATCGCCCCGCCGGCGATGAGGCCGAGCAGGAACGGTGGGTGCAGAATGGAGAGGTTGGCGATGTACTCGGGCTGCAATCCGTGGGTCAGTCCGAGGATGATCGAGAAGATCATCGTGGTGGCGCCCACGACCGCGGTGCCGATGAGAACCGGCTTCGCCGTCGCCTTGAAGGTGTTGCCGGCGCCGTCATTTGCCTCGAGCAGATCTTTCGCCCGCTCGAACTGCGGATCGATGCCGTACTCGGTTTTCAGTTGCTGCTTGATGCCGGGCACCTGCTCGATCTGCGAGAGTTCGAAAATTGATTGGGCATTGTCGGTAACCGGGCCGTACGAATCGACCGCGATGGTGACCGGGCCCATTCCCAGGAATCCGAAGGCAACGAGGCCGAACGCGAACACCGCTGGTGCGATCATCAGCGTGCCAAAGCCGGTGGTGCTCACCAGGTAGCCAATTGCCATCAGCGACATGATCGCCATGCCGATCCAGTACGCGCTGAAGTTTCCGGCCACGAGTCCGGACAGAATGTTGAGCGATGCTCCGCCCTCTCGCGACGACGTAACGATTTCCCTGACGTGACGTGACTCCGTCGAGGTGAACACCTTCACGAGCTCCGGGATGATTGCTCCCGCCAGCGTGCCGCAGGTGATCACCGTCGAGAGCTTCCACCAGAGGGAGCCATCCCCGAGATCGGGCAGCAGCAGGTAGGAGACGAGATAGGTGAGAGCAACGGAGAGCAGCGACGTCAGCCACACGAGCGACGTCAGCGGCGACTCGTAGTTCATTTCGTCGGCGTTGCCGTATCTCGCCTTCGCGACCGCTTCATTGATCAGGTAGGAGAGTCCGCTCGCCACCACCATCATGATGCGCATCACGAAGATCCACACCAGCAGCTGTACCTGCACCGACGGCTCGCGCACAGCGAGGACGATGAAGGAGATGAGCGCGACGCCTGTCACGCCGTAGGTCTCGAACCCGTCGGCGCTCGGGCCAACCGAGTCTCCGGCGTTGTCACCCGTACAATCCGCGATCACGCCCGGGTTCCGTGGGTCGTCTTCCTTCACGTTGAAGACGATCTTCATCAGGTCGGCGCCGATGTCCGCGATCTTGGTGAAGATTCCTCCCGCGATACGCAGCGCTGCCGCGCCAAGCGACTCACCGATTGCGAACCCGATGAAGCACGGGCCGGCGTAGTCGCCCGGAATGAAGAGCAGGATGAACAGCATGATCACCAGCTCGACGCTGATGAGCAGCATACCGATGCTCATGCCCGCCTTAAGCGGGATGGAGTAGCAGGGATATGGCTTGCCGCGGAGACTGGCGAATGCGGTGCGCGAATTGGCGAACGTGTTGATTCTGATGCCGAACCACGCCACGCCGTAGCTGCCCGCGATACCGACGAGGCTGAAAAAGAGAATGATCGCAACCTTCATCCACGACAGATGGACGAGGAATCCGAAATACAGCAGGATCACGAAGCCGATGAAGACTTCGAGAATCAGAATGAATTTCCCCTGTGTGATCAGATATGTCTTGCACGTCTCATAGATCAGCTCGGAGACCTCGCGCATCGATTCGTGCACAGGCATGCGCTTGAGCTGGCTGTAGAACACGAGTCCGAACAGGAGCCCGAGCGCGCAGATGACGAGGCCACCCAGGAGCAGCGAGCGACCGTGGATCCCACCCAGGAAGCTGACCTGAGAGAGATCGGGGATAATGAGGTTCGCCTCTCCGCCCGCTTTGTGCTCGACGGGAACGCCCTGCGCCACTCCGGTCGCGGCAGCCGCAATCGTGCTATCCGTGCGGTTATCCGCGACGCCCTGCGCTGCTCCGCGGGTCGCGAGGAGTGCCAGCAACGACAAAACGAAAACAAGGGTACCAACAACTCCTGCAAACTTCCGATTCATTCTGAATTCTCCAAGGGTGAATAACAGGCGGCCCGGGCAGGGCCGGCCTGGTGTTCAGCGCACTGGTGCAGATTCAACTTTGCGCCAGATGTAGTAGACGGGAACGCCGAACAGTACGATCGCGAGCCCGAAGAGAGCCTGGGTTCGCGTCTGGTCCGCGATCAGCAGAATCACTGCGATTGCCGATGCGAGAATGATGTACAGAGCGGGCAAAACAGGGTAGCCGACAACCCTGTACGGACGTTCGGCGTCCGGACGCAGCTTGCGGAGCCGGAACAGGCCGACCGTCGTCAACGCGTAGAAGATCAACGCGGCAAAGATGACGTAATTCAGCAGCTGCCCATAAGTCCCGCTGAGACAGAGTAGACTCGTCCAGATGGACTGCGCTATCAACGCGGCTGAGGGCACGTTATGGCGATTCAAGGTGCCGGCTTTGGTGAAGAACAATTTGTCCCGCGCCATCGCGTAGTAGACCCGCGCGCCCGACAGGATCAGCCCGTTATTGCAGCCGAACGTCGAGATCAGGATCGCCGCTGCCATGATCGACGCGCCCACGGCGCCGAAAACGGTTTCGACAACCGCGCTCGCCACCCGGTCCTGCGTGGCGTACTGAATCCCGCGCTCCATCGCCGTGGCGCCGTTTTCCACTCCGTGGATTGGCAGGACATTCAGGTAGGAGATGTTCGCGAGAAGGTAGAGCAGGCAGACGAGCCCCGTACCGTAGATGAGCGCGCGCGGGAGATTCCTCTGCGGCGAGTGCACCTCGGCGGCGGCGAAGGTCACGTTGTTCCAGGCATCGCTCGAGAACAGCGAGCCCACCAGCGCAGATCCGAACGCGACGACGAATGCCGGAGTGAAAGCAACCGCATTGAAGTTCCCGTTCGCGAAGTTCGCCGTGATGGCCTCGGAGTGGCGCCCGATGGTGAGTCCGAGGAGAATGAGCGCGGCGAGGGCGCCGGTCTTCACGATAGTGAGCGTCGTCTGGACGATCTTGGCTTCTTTGACGCCGCGCAGGTTGATCCAGGTCAGAACCCAGATGCTGATGATCGCGATCAGCCGCTGCGGCGACAATCCGAGCTGCACGGGAGCGCCCGAAAGCGTGAAGTCCAGCTGCGGGAACCAGGCGTAGCGATCAGGCGTGATGCTGGGCCAGAGTACCCCGAGGAATTTCCCGAACGCGACAGCGACTGCCGCGATGGTTCCGGTCTGGATCACGACGAACAGGGTCCAACCGTAAAGAAAGCCCATGAGATGACCCATGGACTCCCGGAGAAACACGTATTGGCCGCCGGCCTTTGGATACATCGCCGCGAGTTCGCCGTAAGCGAGCGCGCCGAATATGGTCACGACGCCGGAGACGACCCACGCCATCAGCAGCCAGAACGGCGAAATGACGGTCCGCGATATCTCGGCGGCAACGATGAAAATGCCCGACCCGATCATTGAGCCCGCGACGAGCATGGTCGCGTCGGTAAGCGTCAGCGCCTTGACGAACTCGCGCGACGATGGAGTGTCGGTCGTGGGTGTCGTGCTTGTCAACGCTCTCCTCGGTGCCCGGTTTCTAGTCTGTGTTTCCCCCTTGCACAGCGGGCAAAAGTTACCCGGGCACGGGCCAATTTGCTAGGGAACTGACGGAAACCGACGCCCTTGTCCTTGCTTGATTCAACACCGAACGGTCCCGTCGCAGTTAAGCGATTAGCGAAATAGCGAGAAGCGGGCAGCAGGCAGCGGCGTAGTTGAAATTCCGCACGAGCCTTCAGAAGATAAAATGAACATCGACCGTATCCCGCATGGGTGTCCCGTCCGCGTGCACTCCCGGCCGAAACCGGAGCGACCGCAAGACTTCGGACAAACGCCGGTTGTACCCGCCGTCCTTCGATGGATTGAAGCCGATCAACCTGGCGTTCCCCTTCTCGTCGACGTCGAACCACGCGATGAGGTGGTACGGCTTTATCCTGTCCGGCGCCGGCAGCGGAGGAATGAAAAGATCTCTGAGCGTCGGCGGATAATCTTTCCCGGGACCGCCGCCTGTGCCCGGTCCGACGCTGCTCCCGCGCCCGGTCCCGACGCCTGAGCCGACACCTCCGCCCGTCCCGGGACCAGCGCCCGCCGTGCCAGCGGTACCACTGCCCTCGCCGACGCTCGGCGTCGTCACCGGAGCACTTACCGGTGGCGCCGGAATCACCGGGGATTCCACCGGCGGCTTCGGCTCGGCCGGCTTGACGGGTGTTACCGTAAGCGGCTTTGGCTTCGGCAGCACCGGCGGATCGGAGCGCACGCGCACGAACTCGAGACGCTCCTGGCGCGAGCCCGATCCGTTCGCTCCGCCGCCGCCTCCGCCCGCCGGTCCAGGGCCGCCGCCGCCCGTCACCGGATCGTGTTTGAAATCAGAGGACCCGACGATTGGCGCAAGGATGAGAAAAAGGATCAGTGCGTGCACGAGCAGCGACGCAATGACCCCTTTCCAATCCTGCTTCTTCTTCTGTTGTTGCTCGAAGGTGGGATAGCGCGTAGCTATTTCACATCCTTCGGCGTCATTGCAATCACTTTAACGCCTGCCCCGCGCGCCACATCCATCGCACTGATCACATCCGAATACTTCACCGCGGGATCACCCTTGACGAAGATGATCTTGTCCGGCCGCGGCTCGTAGATCTCCTTGAGCTTCTTCGGGAGATCGGCTTTCGTCACCGGCTGCGTATTGATCCTGAAAGCGTCCCCCGGCAGCACCTCGAGGACGATCTGTGATGGCGGCGGACCTTGCGGCTCGTCGCTCGGGGTCGGATCAGGTAATTGCAGATCGATCGCCTTTCGCGACATCGGAATGACCATCATGAAGATGATCAACAACACGAGCAGCACATCAATCATCGGCGTGACGTTGATCTCGTTCGACAGGCCGCTGGTGGGATTTCCTCCGGACATGGCCATTATGGCTTCCCTCCCGCCGGTGCTGCAGGAGGCGCATTGAACAGATTGTCCGTCTGAACCGCGGAAACCGTTCCGGGGCGCTGATCTGTGATCATCCCCGTCACCGTCACATTGTTGTGAGCCGCGATGTCCAGCGCGTCCAGCACCTTCCCGTACTGCAGATCCTTGTGCGCCTTGACGTAAAGGAGCTTGTCTTCCGTCCGGTTCTCAAAGATTGCCTTCAGCCGCTGCGGGAGCTCGGCGTTGGGGATCGCTTTCTTGTTCAGGTAGTACTGCCCGTTCGCATCAATACCGAGGACCTGATCCACGTCCTCCTCGGGATGCGGCTTGAGGTTGACGCCGGTCGGCGGAATCGCCTGGAAACCGGCGGTAATCGCGGGGATGACGAGCATGAAGATGATCAACAACACGAGCATCACGTCGATCATCGGCGTCACGTTCGGTTGCGCCTTTACGCCGCCCCCACTAGTAGACATTGACATGACTCAACCCTCCCCGGGTTACTGCGAGATCGGTGAGTTGCCCGCTGTCGCCGTCGTGTTGAACTCACGCGTGAAGCGCGATCTTCCGAATTCACCGGTGCCGGTGACGTTCTTGATCATGTAGTCGATCATCTCCTTCGAGGTGTAGGTCATCTCGGCCGTGAGATTGTCGATCTTGATCTGGAAGTAGTTGAAGAGCCACACCGCCGGGATCGCGACGACGAGACCGAAGGCGGTCGTGATGAGCGCCTCGGACACACCGGAGGAGATCGAGGCGAGGCCACCCGAGCCCGACGCGGCCATGGCGGCAAAGGAGTTCACGATACCCATCGTGGTTCCCAGAAGTCCGACGAACGGAGCGGTCGCTCCGACGGTGGCCATGACGCCCAACCCGCGCTTCAGATCGGTAATCGTCATCAGCATTTCGCGCTCGATCGCGCGCTCAGCCGAATTGATGTCGCCGACCGTTACTGATCCATCCTGAATCAGCGGACGAATCTCCGTGAGAGCTCCGCCGAGAACGCGAGCCACGTGCGACTTCTTGTACTTG
>DATHHC010000002.1:0-2422 GCA_035317285.1 Gemmatimonadaceae bacterium
GTTGGCAAGCCCGTTGTTTGTGAGCGGGGCATCGTATTCCGGATAAAACAGGTCTCTTCCTTTGGCGTCCGAGTAAGTCCCGGAGACGAGAAGATCGAGACCGTTCGTGAAGGTGCGGCCGAAGCTGGCGCGCCCCGCGTAGGTTCCAAAGCTGGCGGCGCTGGTAGTGATCTCCGTACCTGCCAGGCTGCTTCCGGCCCGCGTGACGACGTTGATGACGGCAAAGTAGGCGTTGCTTCCGTACAGGGCGGAGCTGGGCCCGCGGATGACTTCGACCCGATCTATCAGGTCCATGTCGACGCTGAATTCCTCTCCGATATAGGCGAGGTCATACAGACTTTCGTTGGTGCGGACACCATTGAGAAGGAGAAGAACGCGAGAGTTCCAGTCGCCGGGCCGGCTGAACCCCCGGACCCCGATGTACGAATAGTTGCGGTCGCTGGAGACGTAAAACCCCGGCAGCGTTCTCAGCACATCCGCGAGCGTCCGATAGCCGTGCTCCCTGATCTCCGCGGCGGAGACGACGCTCACGAACGACGCTACGTCCCTCGAATCCTGCGCACGCTTTGATCCGGCGACGACGATCTCGATGTTCATCAGCTGCTCGAGATCCATGAGCGAGTCGGTCGCGTGCTTTGGTGGTGGTGTCGGTTGCTGGGCAGCGGCGAGGCTGGCGGAAATGAGCAGACCTGCGATCAGGACGACGCTGGCTGATCGCAGCTGACGGGACGGCATTGTCATTTTTTGGTTTTCGGGGAGCGGTGGGGGTATCCGATTGTAGACGATTCAAAGGCGCGGATGACGTGTAAGGGATTCCCCTATATCCTCCTCGCCGGGAAGCGGCCGACGGGCGCCGATTGGGAAAGAATGGGATCCGAGATCTGAGAAGCACAGATGTGTGGGGTTAGTCACTGCGCTTCGACCTTACTATCGATCCTCCTATGAGAAGGCGAGTGCAGTGACTCACACTCCACCGGAGTCGGTCGGCGCGGCTGTGACTAGAACCTGGTATCTATGCCTCTCAGATCTCGGATCACGTTCAGTTCAGTTCAATTCAGTTGACAAGAATCAACGCCCGTGATATACTGAACCGTATGGTTCAGTATTCACGAAAGCTCGATACCGCATTTGGCGCACTCTCCGACCCGACCCGCCGCGGAATTCTCGAACGGCTCGGGCGCTCGGACGCCGGGATCACCGAGCTGGCCCAAGCCTTCGATATCACCCTGACTGGGATCAAGAAGCACGTCCACATACTCGAGTCAGCCGGGCTCGTGACTACCGAGAAAGTCGGACGGGTACGCCAGTGCAGGCTCGGCCCCCGCCGGCTCGATGACGAAACCGCGTGGATTGAGACGTACCGGCGGCTTCTCGAAGGCCGCCTCAACAGACTCGGGGAATTCCTCGAGCGCACAAAGGAGAAGCAATGACAACCATCACGGAGCAGGAACCCATGGTAAAGGCGACGATAACCACGCCCTCCGACCGCGAGATCCGCGTCGAGCGAATCTTCAACGCGCCTCGCGACCGCGTGTGGCAGGCGATGACCGATCCCAAGCTGGTCGCGCAGTGGTGGGGACGCGGCAACAAGCTCGTAGTCGAGAGGCTGGAAGTGGAGCGCGGCGGCCACTGGCGATTCGTCGAGCACGCTCCTGAGGGCGTCAACGGTTTCGAAGGCCGTTTTCGTGAGGTCACGCCGCCGTCGCGCGTCGTCCAGACGTTCGAGTGGGACGGAATGCCTGGCTACGTGATCGTCGAAACCGCCACGCTCGAAGATCTTGGCGATGGGCGCACGCGGCTGGTCAACACATCGCTATTCCACACGACCGAGGAGCGGGACGGCTTCCTGCAATCGGGGATGGAAGGCGGAATGAACGAGAGCTACGCGGCGCTGGATCGTCTCCTCGCAAAACTGGCGTAGCGTCGAGCGCGCTCCTACACAATCTGCAGTGCGTACCCGCGGCGAGAGTCGCGGGTACGCAGTAGAATTGTCGCCATGTCCACACTCAAAGCATTCAGCATCGCGGCGCTCATCTTTTGCTGTGCCTCGTTCAGCGCCAATGACAGCAAGCCGCAGTTCAGAGTCATCGCGTTCTTCACCGGCAAACAGGACCAGGCGCACATCAGCTTCCTGCACGAAGCCGAGCAATGGTTTCCGCAGATGGCGGCGAAATACAATTTCAGCTTCGACACGACATCCAACTGGAAGAATCTGAATTCAGATTTTCTTTCGAAGTACGAGGTTGTGGTGTTTCTCGATACGCGTCCTGAAGATCATGCGCAACGAGCCGCGTTTCAGACGTACATGGAGCACGGCGGGGCGTGGATGGGTTTTCATTTCGCCGGTTTTGCTTTGACGCCTTCCGTGTATCCCGCCAACTGGGACTGGTACCACAACACATTTCTCGGCGCGGGATCGTAC
>DATHHC010000003.1:0-10912 GCA_035317285.1 Gemmatimonadaceae bacterium
CCGGGGTTCGCGGGATCTGGGCGTCGGCCACCGACTTTGCCTCTTTATCCATCAGCGGAACGTCGCCGAACATCCGGACAAGCTGGAAGTACATCAGCGCGCGCAGGTAATGCGCCTCGCCGAGCACACGATTGCGCTCGGTAACGTCCATTACAATCGGTGGTACCCGGTCGAGGACGATGTTCGCCTTGTTGATCGTGATGTAGGCGTTGGTCCACAGGTCGTTGATCGACCAGAGCGTCTTATCGAAGGTATAGGATGCGAGCTGGTGTCCGTCCGCCCCGTAGTTCGCGGTGGCAAACGCGTCGTCCGAGGCAACGTCGGACTCGTACCAGACCCAGAAGTACACCCACTGTGACTGCGAGTATACCGAGTTGACAGCCGAGACCGCGTCAGCGGCCGAGCGGTAGAAATTCTCGGGTGCGAGGACATCGGTGGGCTTGGGCTCAAGGAATTGATCGCAGCCCGCAACCGACAGCGCGGTGAGACAGCTTAGAATCGCGGTCTTCCGGCGCAATGTTTTGAGAAGATTATTGGTATGCATAGGATCGCGTGACTCCGTCGCGCTAGAAGGCGGTAGTGAAGCCGAAGATGAACTGTCGTGTCTGGGGATACGTGCCGAAATCGATGCCCTGGGCGAGGACGCTGGTGGCGTACTCACTCACCTCCGGATCATACCCCGTGTACTTCGTGCTGGTGAAGAAGTTCTGCGCGCTCAGATAGATCTCCGCGTTCTGAAGATGGCCGCCTCGCGTCGACTGGAGCAGCGATGATGGCAGGCGGTAACCGAGGCGGATGTTCTTGCCGCGAATGTACGAGCCATCCTCGACGAAGAGCGTAGATGGTCGTGTGTCGTAAGTGTTGCCGATTTTCGGGATCGGTATGCCGTTGGCCCCCGCGCTTTGTGCGGGCAGCACATCGGTGAGCTGATTGTTGTTCCCGGCATCATTGGTGAGCAGTGCTCGCGTGATGTTGTAGATCTTGTTTCCCTGCGAGAACGTGATGAAGACCGAGAGGCCGAAGTTCCCGAATGTCACATCGTTGGTGAAGCCGCCGGTGTATGTGGGCTCGGCGCTGCCGATGATCCTCTGGTCAGCCGTCGAGATCACGCCGTCGCCGTTGAGATCGGCATACGTCGGCTGTCCGTTCGCCATGCCGTCGTAGACGTAACCGTAGAACGAATTGATCGGCTGTCCCACCTTGAGAATGGTGGGGTTCTGATTGGCTCCGGCGCCGACGCCGACTGGGCCCACGATCTGCGAGTCCGCGCCGATGCTGAGCACCTTGTTCCGGTTCCAGGCGATGTTGAACCCGGAGGTCCAGCCCAGCGCCCCAGTGGTGTTCACGGTGTTGAGAGAAAGCTCGACGCCGCGATTCCGGACGCTGCCGATATTCTGGAGCTGCGAGCTGTACCCGAGGTTGGCAGGGACGGCGACCTCGAGGAGAAGATCCCGGGTTGTCTTGTTGTAGACATCGCCGCTGAGCAGCAGTCGGGTTCGCAGCAGGGCGACGTCGAGTCCGATGTTGCCCTGGCTGGTACTCTCCCATTTGAGATTGGGATTGGCCAGTGTGCTCGGGCTATAGCCGACGACCTTGACGCCGTTGAACAGGTAAGTGGAGCTGCCCAGCGTCGCGAGCGCCCGGTAGTTACCGATGTCCTGGTTTCCGGTTCTGCCAATGCTCGCGCGCAGCTTTAGATCGTCGAACACTCCAAGTCGCTTCACGAACGACTCGTCCGACAAGCGCCAGGCGATTGCAGCTGACGGGAAGAAACCGTACTGGTTACCGGAGCCGAATTTTGACGACCCATCGACGCGTTCGGTGACGGTGAAGAGGAACCGGTCGACGAGGTTCCAGTTCGCGCGGGCGAAGTAGGAAGCGAGCGATGAATGTGGCGCTCCCGTCCAGACACCGATGAATGTTCCAGCGGTGTTTAGCCCGTTCTGTCCGAGTGCGTCGGTGACGAAGTTCTGCCCCGTGCCCGACACGTTATCGGAGTTGGTGCGCTGGAGGGTCACGCCGCCCAGCAGATCCACTGCGCGCAGCATCCCGATCTGCCCCGGAGTGAAGTGCAGCGTGTTCTCACTGAGCCACGTCGTCACAGCAAGCGAGCCGCGACTTCCGTAGCCGCCGGTGGTGACGCCGGGATAGGTAGTCGATGGAGAATAGAAGTCCTGCATCGAAGACAGGTAGTCGGCTCCGAAGGACGACCGAAATGTCAGTTTGGGAAACACGTCGTATTCGCCGAAGACGTTGCCGACGAAGCGGTTCTGTTGTTCCTGGTTGACGATCAGGGTGGCCGCGCCGACTGGATTCGAGAAAATGCGGCCGGTCGCAGGGTTGTCCCCGATGAAAAACTCGCTGCCGGACCCGAGCACACCGAGCGTTGGCGGAGCGGTAAGCGCATTGAGCAGGACGGAGGATACTTCCTGTCCACCGCCGCCATTCGGCATCAGCTGCGACTGCGAGCGGCTCAAGGTGAAACGATTGCCGACCCGGAACCTGTTGCTGATGTCCTGGTCGAGGTTGAGGCGCACGGAGCCGCGGTTCATGTTGGTGTTCAGAACGACACCGTCCTGCCGGAGCAGGTTTCCGGAAACATAGTAGTGCGTGTCGTTGTCACCGCCTGAGAACGACGCTTCGACGTTTGTGAGCGGAGCAGAGCGGAAGATTTCGTCCTGCCAGTCGGTGTTCGGAAGCGCTGCTATCTCTGCCGCCGTATACAGCGGCGGTTGACCGCCGTTCACCCGGGCGGCGTTGGCATAATCGGCAAACTGCTGTGCATTGAGAAGGGAGAGCCGATGCCGCACCGTCTGCATCCCGTGGTAGGCATTGAGTGTGACTGTGTTCACTCCCGCTCGACCACGTTTGGTGGTGATCAGGATGACACCGTTGGAAGCGCGCGCGCCGTAGATCGCCGTCGCTGACGCATCCTTCAGGATGTCGATGGATTCGATGTCGGATGGATTGAGCGCGGCGAGGGGATTCATGCCGCTCACACCCTGAGTCTCGAGCGTGAAGGTGTTCGTGCCGTCGGCACTGGCTGCGATGGGAACCCCATCGATGACGTACAGCGGATCGTTGCCCGCCGCGATGGAGTTGCCGCCGCGAATTCTGACTGCTGACGTCGACCCGGGTTGGCCGCTGCCGGTAGTTACCTGAACGCCGGCGACTCTGCCCTGGAGCGCTTGCTCCACCGACGTAACGGGCGTGCTTACAATCTGATCGGAAGTCACTGATCCAACAGCACCGGTGAGATCGCGACGCCGCTGCGTCCCGTACCCAATGGTGACCACTTCGTTGAGGCTGACCGCCAGCACACGAAGCGAGAAGTTGGCAGTCACCGTCTCGTTGGTCGTCACCACAACCGCGGCGCTGTCGCGTGAGAATCCAATGCGCTGGACGTAGACTGTATGTGCGCCCTCCGGCACGCCGGTGACTGAATAGGTGCCATCGGAGCCAGTCGAGGCGCGGAGGCGCGTGCCGCTCACCGAGATGGTTGCGTCGCTCACCGGGTCACTCGTCCCGGCTACCGTAACGCGTCCGGTGATGATGCCGGCTACTTCAGCTGGACCCGCCGCCACGGCCGCTGGAACGAGCGCCATGTGTCCATCCGTGGAGACCCACAACTCAACGTTGACGTCGCTCAGGATTTCATAGAAGGCTTGGAGCACGCTGCCATCTCGGATGTCGATCGAGACGACTCGATCGAGGGGCACAACGGCCCGGCTGTATGAGAGTGGGGCGCCGGCCCGAGACGCAATCTCCTGAAGTGCCCGCTCGAGGCTCACTTTGCGGAGATGCAGCGTGATTGGCTGTCGCAGCAGCACCGGCGCATCGCTCTCGTCGATTGCCGAGGCGAAACGAACGATATAGGTGGTTTGTCGCGCGACGAACGGCTGTTGCGCCGCGGCGACGGAGTTGACGGCGAGCAGCGTGATTGCCGCGAGCGCCGCCAGCGTCGTACGAGTCAGGGACTTCATCTAGCTTCCTCCCGAATTCTGGTGCGTGGATCGCAATGGTCGTGATTGACAGCGTGAGTGGACATTGGTCTTATCGCGCGGGGTGAGCCGCGGAGGGTGAGCGAGAGGACGGCGTGAGGCCGCCGATCCGGTCGAGCGTCACGCGGTCTTTGGTGTTCCGAACCAGAAGACCGAGCGTGGCTGCGACGAGGCTGATCGAGGAACGAAAGGAGGCGTCGGTGAGGACGCCGGTGAATGGCAGGTTACCGAGTGCCGGGTCGGCGAGGTGAACGTCGACGTCGTGCCAGCGCCGCAACTCCGCGAGAACGGTCGCGAGTGGCGCGTCGTGGAAGACAAGGCGGCCATCGAGCCAGGTGAGAAGTGAGTCGACTGCGACTCCGCGCGTGAGGCTCGAAGTGCCATCGATTCCGAGGCGACCGACATCGCCTGCGTCGAGAAGACCGACGCCGCTCATGGCGACTCCGCCGGTGCGGACCACCACCTGGACAGCGCGATCTTCAGGGTAGCTGCGCACGGCAAACTCGGTCCCAACGTCGCGCGCAATTGCCCCACCCGCGTAAACGACGAAGGGACGGCTTTCATCGTGCTTCACCTCGAAGTATCCCTGACCCTCCAGGTACACGGCGCGCTCGTGTTCGCCGTAGTCGGCAGCGACCCGAATGTGACTCGCCGGTGCGAGACGAATGCGCGTTCCATCTGAGAGCCGGAGCTCGGCGCGTTCTCGATTGGCGGTCGCGAAAGATTCCTCGGGCGGCCGGGACTCACCCGGATCCGTATCCCTGGGCGCCACGCGGTATACGGCGACAATGACGAAGCCGGCGGCTACCGACGTGTACACGATTCGGCGCCAGCCCGAGCCATTCCGGCGCGACGGAAGAAGCGCGAAGAGATGGCGCGGTTTCGTGCCGGTCACCTGCCGGGCTCTGGGGGGCCGGCCGGGAACAGGAAGCGAATCACCCTCGGTTTCCCGCAGACGGCCTCGCAACCGCATCCAGGATTCGCGTGCGTCAGGGGGAGCGGGACGAGACCGCTCGTCTTCCAGTTCCGCTAGAAATGATGCCAGCGCGGTGGCGAGGTCGGGGCGCGCCATGAGATAACGACGCACGATAGCGTCCTCCGCCTCGGAGCACTCGTGCGCCAGATAGCGATCGAGCAGCTCGGCATCGATGCCGTCAGCAGCCCAATCAGACATGTCTGCGGACGGGTAGACTGCGACCTCGCACATGTTCCACACATGTACATACCGCGAGCGCTCGCAGCGTTACACTTTGCTACGAACGCGGGTTAGCGGCGGGTGTGCTCGAGCAGAGGGACGAGGTCGGCGCGAGCGCGGCTCAACAGTGTCCGGACCGCTTCCGGAGTGGTTCGGAGCACGCGGGCGATCTCGAGCGATGACATATCGTGTTTCCAGCGAAGCATCATGGCGATGCGCCGCCGTTCGGGAAGCTCGGCGATCGCGTGGACGACCGCCTGGTCGATTTCTTCGGCTTCGAGCGTGAGCTGCTGGTCCATGGGAGGCGTGCCCATCGTCATGGCGTCGATCATGGCGCTTCCGGACATTTGGCTGATCGACACCGAAGCCGGACTACCGCCGTCCAACGCGCCCCCTCTTGCCGCGCGCGCATTCGCGCCGGTCGTTCGCGTGACCACTCGCTCATGTCGGAGGTAGTTCAGCGCCAGATGGCGAACAGAGGCGAACAGCCACGCTCGCACACGCGTGTTGACTTCCCATGTGGCGCGCGTGCCCCAGACGGCGAGAAACACGTCCTGGACCAGCTCTTCTGCCACGTCCCGCGAGCGAACGTGGGTATAAGCGAAGCGCCACAGCTCGTCGTGGTGAGCCAGATAAAGCAACTCGAATGCGGCCTCGTCTCCGCGGCGAATGCGCGGGACAAGATCCGATTCTTGATCGCCCAGTGGGGCGGAAGCCTTATTCACAGCCGGGCCATCCGAAAGGCTAGAGAGAAACTTCGATGGTGTTTCGCGAACATAGTGTTGGGGATTGGAATACGCCACCTCACCCCGCGTAGTTCAGCGCAACTGAAGACCACCTGCCAAGCGCGGTCTGCCTTTCAGCTGGGGGCCTTCGAGCGGTAGTGCTAAAACAAGAAGGGGGGCCATCACTGGCTCCCCTTAACGTCTTGCGCATCCAACGAGCTACTGCGCCAGTACCTCGAACGGCTCGGACGACGACGCCCTGTAAGGTACCGCCTGATAGTCCGCCCCGATCTTCGTACTGATATAGAGGTGGACGCGATACAATCCGGGATCACCAGTGAAGCTTGGTGAGTAATCCCGAGTCGCGACCACGCTGATCGGAACAGTCACGCTCTCTCCAGGCTCAACGGTGGATGCCGCATATATGTCGATACCGCAGATCGGTGACCACACCCGCTGCCATCCAGGCTCCCCGTCCTGGTCGAGAGCCACAACGTCCCCGACTTTCCGCTCGAGAGAGAGTGCGCAGGGGTGCCAGTAGATGGTGTGAGCCGACGAGTTAGTCAGGGTCAGCGAAGTACTCAATGTCGGCCCCTGAGGGGAAGTCTGGAGCGAGACCGTCTCGCTTATCGGGACAATCTTGATCGCACCAACCGGCTCAGTAGTACTTGTGCATGCAGCCAGCAACGCGACTGTAATCAGCGTCGCGATCCCCCTCCCCTGAAGCTTTCCCTGCCCCCGCTTCCCCACATCGAACTGACGAATTCTTAAATGCATACGCGACCTCCTGGGTGGTTGGGAATACCGTTCCTCCCAAGCTGGAAGACGGTTGCCGCCGATGCAAGCGTTTATCGCAACGGATGAGCTGCTCAGGACGACCCTTTAGAAGATGATCGGGCCCCAGGCAAATAGCTTCCACGGATTTGCCTTCAGCGACGCGGGCTCGGTGCCCTCGACGAAGTACTCCGTGTAACGCTGTTCCGGAGGCGTCTTATCCGTCGCGAGCTCGCCTGTCACGCGATCCACGTCTCCGAATATCACGCCCATGGGTGGCGTCCACTGTTCGGTCGCGCGTGAAGTGAGAATCTCGGGTTTGGCGGCGTAGTAGCGCGCGACCATCTTGCCCCACACAGGGGCGGCGAGCGATCCACCGGCCGCGCCGGCCGTGATCGACGTCGGCTTGTCGAAGCCGAGCCAGACTCCCGCCACGAGATCCGGCGTGAGGCCGATGAACCACACATCGGAATTGTCGTTGGTCGTTCCGGTTTTTCCGGCGACGGGGATCGACGCCGGGAGATAACGCCGAATGCTCGACGCCGTGCCGCGCTCGACGACGTCCCGCATCATGTCGCGCACGACGTAGGTGGCCCGAGGATCGAGCGCCGGTGCCAGGGCTTTCACGTCGCGACTCAGCACAACCTTCCGGTTCTTGTCTTCGACCCGGTAGATGAAGCGAGGCTCTACGGGCGTTCCAAGGTTTGCGAAGGTGGTGTAAGCAGCCACGAGATCCAACGGTTGCACGACCGACGCGCCAATCGCGCTCGACGGAACCGGGGCGATTTTCGAGGTCAGTCCCATCCGGCGCGCCAGCTTGGCGATCGAATCCATCCCCAGCTGCTGGCCGAGCTGGACGGAGACGACGTTGCGCGACCTGGCGAGTGCTTCGCGGAGCGTAAGAGGTCCAAGGTACTCGCCGTCCGAATTGAGAGGACTGTAGACAGTGCCATTAGGAAGGTTGATCGCGAGCGCCGTGTCCTGAAAGATCGTGTTGGGCGTGATGCTGTCGGCGATCGCCAGTGCGTACACGATCGGCTTGAACGACGATCCTGGCTGTCGCATTCCGTCGACCGCGCGATCGAATTGCGAATCGCCGTAATCGCGCCCACCAACAAGAGCGCGAACGTCTCCGGACGTCGGGTCCATGGCGACGACCATTCCCTGGAGATAGCTGGTAGTGCGCGTCGACTTCGACCCCGCCACCTCAGGAGCGTATTTCGGATGGTCGTAGCCGGGCTGCGATTCGAGCGCCGCGGTCTCTTCCGCCAGCGCGCTCGTTGCCGCGTTCTGTAGAATCGGATCGAGGCTGGTGTAGATCCGATATCCGCCCTGAGTGACCGGAATCCCCGCGCGCGTCGCCTGCACGCGAACGACATCGACGAACCACGGTGAGTAAGCGGAATAGCCGGCATTCGGGAAAGTCACGAGAGCCGTTGCCTTCGCCGCTTTCGCCTGCGCCGAGGTGATGTAGCCCTGATCTTCCATCAGCGACAACACGATATTGCGGCGCTGCCGCACGCGATCGGGATACTTGAGCGGATCGTAGAGCGCCGGCCCCTTGGGCATCGCCGCCAGCGAGGCGGCCTCCGCGAGCGTGAGCCTCGATGCGCTCTTTCCGAAATAATGGCGCGCCGCCATTTCGACGCCGTACCATCCGTGCCCGAATCCAATCTGGTTCAGGTACCCTTCGAGTATCTGGTCCTTGGAGTAGTGCTTCTCCATCTCGCGCGCGGCCGACTGCTCCGCGAGCTTCCGGCCCAGGCTCTTGTCAGTCCGGTCGATGATTGTCGGGTGCATGTTGCCGACGAGCTGCTGCGTGATTGTGCTGGCTCCGCGGCGTTCTCCGAAGATGTTGTCCTTGAGAGCGCCCGCGATGCCGACGACGTCGACTCCGTCGTGTTGGTAGAAGCGGTGATCCTCCACGGCGACAAACGCCTGCGGCACATATTTCGGCAGGGATTTGATCGACACATTGGTCCGCATCTCCTTTCCGATCTCCCCAATCAGCGACCCATCGCGGGCCAGGACCAGCGATGCCTGGGGCATCGGAACGATCGTCCAGGGCTCCGTGTCGGTGGCGCCGGCCTGCTGCGCTCCCACCAGCGCCGGCGTAAACAGAAGCGTCGCCAGAACCAGCGCGCGCAACGGTTGATTGTGCCTCTGCGCTATGGCAACTTCAGAAGGATGGATCGCTCTATTCATCTCGTCGTAGTCCAGTTCAAGCCGCGCAAGGGCGACTATGCGTCCAACATCGCCCGCCTGGCCGGCATTTTTTCGCAAATCGACTCCCTCGACCCGCGTCCTGATATCGCCGTCTTCGCGGAGACCGCCCTCACTGGATACTTCGTAGAAGGGGGCATACGCGACGTCGCCATGACAGCCGGCGCTTTCGCCCGGGACCTTCAGGCGCAGTACGCCTCCGCAGTTACTACACCGCGGACGCTCGATGTGTGCATTGGGTTCTACGAGGAGTGGAACAACGCCTTTTATAATAGCGCGCTCTATGTGACGCTGGGAGGCGACAAGCCGGTAGTCAGACACGTCCACCGCAAGCTGTTTCTGCCCACGTATGGATTGTTCGACGAGGAAAGATTCGTCGACCGCGGCTTCGAGGTTCGGGCCTTCGATACACCGTGGGGGCGCGCGGCCATGCTGATCTGTGAAGATGCCTGGCACAGCCTGACCGGAACCGTTGCGGCCCTGGATGGAGCCACTATGGTATTCGTGGTTGCCGCCTCGCCGGCCCGGGGCGTCTGGCCGCGCGAGGACGAAGGCCCCGTTCCCGCCAACCTGAAGCGGTGGGAGCGTCTCGCGCGGGACATCGCCGAAGAGCATGGAGTGTTCGTCGCACTGGTGAACCTCGTCGGCACCGAAGGCGGAAAGACTTTTTCCGGCGGGTCCATCATCTGCGGACCGCACGGCGATGTTCGGGCGCGGGCTCCGTTGTGGGACGAGGCGATTCTGACGATCTCGCTCGATCCGCAGGATCTGACGCGGGCGCGCTCCGATGTGCCGCTCCTCACCGACCTGCAGACGATGATGCCGCATCTCATGCGAACGGTCGATCGAATTCAGGCCGGTGAACGGCTGGTGCTGAGCTACGACGACGCCCCGATGGAAGGCGGACCGCTCACTCCGGCGAATCGTGGGGTGGGTGGCGCGCGGGACGACCGCGCCAGCGCCACTGCGCGCCCCGCAAAGCGCTCCAAGAAGGGCGCGGGAGCAGCCGACGCGAGTCGCAATGGAAGCGAGCCGATTGCCGTGGTGCGCGCGCCCGAGTCCCGCTCGGGGCCGCCGCCCCTCGAAATCGATCCGGAACTCACCGCGGGCTGGCTCGTCTCCTTTCTGCGAGAGGAGTTCGAGCGGCGCGGATTCGAGAAAGCGGTGGTCGGCCTCTCGGGAGGAGTAGACTCGGCGGTGACGGCGTACCTCTCCGCCAAGGCTCTCGGGAAAGAGAACGTGATCGCCGTGCGCATGCCGTATCGCACCTCCAATCCCGATTCGCTCGCGCATGCCCAGCTCGTAATAAACGACCTCGGCATCGAGTCGCGCACGATCGACATTTCTCCGGCGGTGGATGGCTATCTGGCGGGCGAGGCGGACGCGGATCCGGGACGCCGAGGAAACGTGATGGCGCGGGAGCGGATGATCGTGTTGTTCGATCAGTCTGCGAAATACCACGCGCTGCCCGTCGGAACCGGCAACAAGACGGAGCGACTGCTCGGGTACTTCACCTGGCACGCCGATGATTCGCCGCCGATCAATCCCCTCGGCGACCTTTTCAAGACGCAGGTGTGGGAGCTCGCCAGATTCCTTGGCGTTCCCGATTTGATCGTGAGCAAGCCCGCCTCCGCCGATCTTATCGCCGGCCAGACCGACGAAGGGGATTTTGGAATCAGCTACGCCGAGGCGGACAAGATTTTGAACTGGCTCGTGAGCGGGTACAGTCCCGCATCACTCGAGGCACGCGGGTTCGATCCGGACATGGTCGAGCTCGTTCGGAAGCGGCTCGCTGGAACGCACTGGAAGCGAAAGCTTCCGACAGTCGCGCTTCTCAGCGGCACGGGTATCGGAGAATCCTACCTCCGCCCCGTGGATTACTGACCGGTTTGCGCCTGGCAGGACGCCCCGCTCAGAGCGACCTTCGGCGGCAACCTGAACTCGCAAGTCGACATGATCTGGTACTTCGAGTTGAACTCGCGCTCGGCGGCAGC
>DATHHC010000004.1:0-7758 GCA_035317285.1 Gemmatimonadaceae bacterium
CATAACCGGCATTGCGGATGGCCTGATCGAGCTGGCGTTCGTCAGTGACAATCCCAAGAAAGCGAAAAAGATTCTTGAAGAGTTCTAGCGAGGATGTGCGCCACGCTGCGCCGCCGGGCAGTCGATGAATTCCACGCTGACGACTGTCCACAGTGCCGAGAGCGGCCGAACGTACCAGTTGGGCAAGCTGATTGGCAAAGGAGGATTCGGCGAGGTCTATCTCGCGACGTCTACGCCTCAGCATGGTCTCCCGGCGCAGGTCTGCGTCAAGATCACCGACCGGCTATCGGCGTGGCTCCGCGAAGCATATTTCGCCGAGCTCCTCTTCCGCGAGTCGCGCGCACTGCGCGTCTTCGACCGGTTCGCCGAGGTGGACGCGCGGGGTGCGCGCTATTGCATCGCGATGGAGTACGCGGTGCATGGCGATCTCGGGACCTGGCTCGCGACCCAGGGCGCGCAATCGGAGCGCTTCGTCCGGCGTGAGATCGCCGGCATCCTCGGCGCTCTCGATGTGCTGCACCTGGGGCAGGCAATGCATCGCGACCTCACGCCTTTCAACGTTTTCGTTTGTGAGAATGATCAGCTGAAGCTCGGCGACTTCGGCATCGCGGCCCATCAGCTCAGTCACCGTGGCGTTACCGCGGACGCTTTCAACCTTTTTGCCGCGCCGAACGAGATCGCGTGGGGCAAGGTTCGGCGCTGGCAGCAGCGCGACGACATTTACCAGATCGGCCTGATTACGGCGATGCTGCTGCGCGGTGACATCGAGAGCCCGATGAGGAGTCGGGATGTCCGTCGTCTCCCGTGCACCGACCATCTAAAGGAAGTCATCTACCGATGCCTCGGCGCGCGGGGCAAGCGATATGAGGCCGCGGGCGAGCTGATTACTGCGCTACGTCACCGTCCGAAGCAGACCAATCTCGGCCGCGTCGGAAGCCTCGATGGCAAACGCCTCTCCTTTACCGGCTTCCTGACCCGCCCGCGGAGCGAAGCGATAACCGCCGCGAAAAAGGCCGGCGCCACCGTGCAATCGAAACCGGGACCGTCGTCGGACATTCTGGTGCGCGGCCGGCCGAACGCGCTTCAGATTGCCGGAGTGAGCGGGGGAGTGAAGTTGATGGAGATCCGGCGTCTCGCGGCCAGGGGACACCGCGTGACGATAATCGGAGAGGCCCAATTCTGGAAACTGGCGGAAGCCGCGGCGCGGTCGCGCAAAGCCAGCAAAACCGGCAAGACCAGCAAGACCAGCAAGACGAAGCGAACCGCCAGGAGCAAATCGGCCGCGCGCAAACCGCGGCGAGCCGCCGCTCGCTCATAGTCCGCGAGCTCTCCTGTGCCCTTCGGACGTTCAGTTCTGCTGGCGGCATCACGCAGCCAAAGGCTCAACGATTTCGCGCTGCGCAGCAAATTCGTCAAGCGGGCGACGCGAAAGTTCATGCCGGGCGAGCACGCCGATGACGCACTCCAGGCGGGTGTCGCCCTCGCGGCGAGCGGCCGCGGGCTGATCTTCACGAAGCTCGGCGAGGCGATCACGAGCGCCGACGCAGCGGTCGCGGTGCGCGATGACTATCTCCGGTTTTTCGATCAGATCCGTGCGTTGCGCCTTCCGGCGCACGTCAGCGTCAAGCCGACGCAGCTCGGCCTCGATCTTTCGTTTGCTGATTGCGAACGCCATCTCCTCGCGCTCGCGGCCAAGGCGGAGGAAACTCGATCGGCGCTCTGGCTGGACATGGAAGACTCGAGCTATGTCGACCGCACGCTCGACCTCTACGTTGCGCTCAAGAAGTTACACCCATCTACTGGCGTGGCGCTTCAGGCGTATTTGCGTCGCACGCCTGACGATCTTGCTCGCCTGATGTCGCTCAAACCGGTGATCCGGCTCGTGAAGGGGGCTTACGACGAGCCCAGCGAAAAGGCGTTCGCGAAGAAGAGCGACACCGACCGCGCGTACTACGATCTCGCGACACAAATGCTCGAAGCGACTCGTAGGGACATGTGTGCTCCTGTTTTCGGTACGCACGATCTTGGGCTGATCGCGCGGATCGTCGACCAGGCGGCGGCGTCAGGAGTCGGAAAGCAAAAATATCAGATCCACATGCTGTACGGTATTCGCGACTCGGCCCAGCGCCATCTCGTGGCGGAAGGGCACATCGTGAAGACGCTTGTCAGTTACGGATCGGCCTGGTATCGCTGGTACATGCGCCGCCTCGCCGAGCGTCCGGCCAACGTTCTGTTCGTCGCCAGGTCATTGTTCGGGTGAGAGAAGGAGCGATACCTTGAATGAATCCACTATCTGATTGTTTCGGTGCACAGGAGTTTTTGCCGATGAGAAGGTCCAAATGACTCGAAAGGGCAAGATCTGGAGCTGGGCCGCGGGGCTTTACGCCGTCATCAATGTGGCTGGGCTCTTTTACGCCTGGGCGATGGACGAGGAGATGCATGCCATGTTGCATCTCTTTCTCATCCTCATTGGTGTCGCCGGCTACATCGGTTGGCGGCTCGCGCGTCGCGGAGTGCCACAGGAGGTTCCGCAGGCGCAGCTGGCGGCCGAGCAACAGCGCGTCGAGTATCTGCAGCAATCGGTTGATGCCATGGCGCTCGAGCTGGAGCGCGTCGGTGAGGCGCAGCGGTTTGCCGACAAGCTTCGGGTAGAGCGGGGCGAGACTCTTCCCCCGAAGAAGGATCAATGATGCAGACTTCTGCACCGGGTCATCCGCTGATGGAACAAGGCAAAGCCAACCAGCTTTGGACCTGGCTCGGCGTGATCCTCCTCGTCGTTGGCTTTCTCGGCCACTACTTCGCGGCTCGAGCGATCGGCGGCAGCTACATCGCGTACCGTGATCACATCTTCGGCTTCTTCGTGATTCTCCTGGTGACCGGCTTGATCATCGCGGGCCTCAGCTGGCGCTTCTGGAAAGGACGCCGTGACATCACGCTATTGCTCATCGGCCTGGTTCAGGCACTCCTGGGAATCTGGGTGTATATGGGGCGATACAGCGTCCACGGTTGAGCGCGGCGAACCGCTAGCTCGGTTTCCCCCGCGCTTCACGCCACGCTCGCGTTGGATCATCATCGGGGTCAGGCGTCTCCTGCGCCGGCCTGATCTTCTCCGGAACATTGCGCAGGTTGACGCGGATGCGCGTCCACGTCGATGACCGGCCGCGCATGGAATCGACGAGCACGTCGTCAACCGCCAAATGCGCTGCCACATCGGGATGTTTCGACTTCCACCGCTCGAGACCAGCGAGCGCCACGTCTTTCTTTGGTGAATTGGCGACGATAATGAGCGGCATTTTTGATCGCGGTTTCGCGGTTGGCTTTTTCGTCGCCTTTTTGGCTGCCGTTTTCGTCGCCGATTTGGCGCGCGACGGAGCGACACGGGTTGCCTCGCCTTCCATCTTCCGGAAGTGCGGTGGCCACGGCGCATCGCCGAGCCCCGCGGCTTCGTCGCGATCGGCGAGCTGGAGTAGCTGCTCGAGCGAACCTGCCGCATCATCCATGTGGGCGTTAGGATCGCCGATCTCTTCCAATCGCTTCGGCATCGTCAGCACGTTGAAATCAGCCGGCTCACAGTCCGGAATCTCCTCCCAGCGCAGCGGCGCCGAGACTCGGGCGTCGGGAAGCGGGCGTATCGAGTACGCCGAGCAGGTGGTGCGATCCTTTGCGTTCTGGTTGTAGTCGAGAAAGACGCCGTGGCGCTCCTCCTTCCACCACTTCGACGTCGCGAGCGTCGGCACACGTCGCTCGATCTCACGCGACAGCGCCAGAGCTGCGCGCCTTACCTCCGTGAACGTCCACCGCTGGTGAATCCGCGCGTTGATGTGCATGCCGCGCGAGCCGCTCGTCTTCGGCCAGCCCCGCAGTCCCATTTCCTCGAGCAGATTCCGCGTCTCGATCGCTACACTGCGGACATTCCCCCATTCGACGCCCGGTCCAGGATCGAGATCGACGCGCAGCTCGTCGGGATGGTCGAGATCGTTCGTGCGCACCGCGTGTGGATGGAGCTCGATGCAGCCGAGGTTCACGATCCACGCGAGGCCGGCCGCGTCGTCGACGACCACTTCCTCGGCGGTGCGCCCCGACGGAAATGAAAGCGTGACTGTCCTCAGCCACTCCGGACGATTCTCGGGCGCGCGCTTTTGATAGAACGGTTCATGCTCGGCCCCGTCGACGAAGCGCTTGAGCATGCTCGGCCGGTCGCGGATGCCGGCGACAGCTCCGCCCGCGACCGCCAGGTAATATTTGACGATATCGAGCTTGGAGAGCTTGACGTCGCGCGAGAAATAGGGCTTGTCGGGGTTCGTAATGCGGACCTCGCGCCCATTAATCGCAAGGATTTCTGCTGTCTCTTTCTTTGCCATCATCGGTTGCGAGAGAGATCCTTTTACGCCTGCAGCAAGGCAAAGATAAGGCGATTCAGCCAACCAGAATGAATTCGAGCCATCTTACCCAATGGCCGACGACGACCCGTACGACCTCGATCGGTTTGTCCAAGCGCAGGCGGCGGACTACGGACGGGCGCTCTCGGAACTGCGCGCCGGTGAGAAGCGATCGCATTGGATGTGGTATATCTTCCCGCAAATAGCGGGTCTTGGTCAGAGCCCGATGTCGCAACGGTACTCCATCAAGAGTGCTGCGGAGGCTCAGGCGTACCTCGATCACCCAGTTCTGGGTCCGCGGTTGCGCGAATGTGCAGCCGCCGTGGACAACATCGTGGGGCGCTCGGCGCTCGAGATTTTCGGATCGCCGGATGACATGAAATTGCGATCCTGCGCGACGCTGTTTGCCCGGGTGTCCCATGAGAGCATCTTCGACGAGTTGCTTCAGCACTACTTCAAGGGTCAGCCCGACGAGGAGACACTTAGCCGCCTGTGGCCCGCGACCGAAAGCTCAGGAACTGGCTGACGTAGATTTCCGCAGTCCGAGTCGATGTCCCATCTGCTTCAGGAGTCAAACATGAGATTTGCTGAGAGCGCCGAGCGATGACGGAAACGATCGAGGAAACACGGCACAAGGCGCGATACGCGGGCGTCCTGTATCTATTGATGGGACTCACCGCCCCGATTGGCCTGATCTACGTTCCCGCCAAGCTGATCGTGTCGGGGGATGCGTCCGCGACCGCGGACAACATTCGTATCTCTGGGTGGTTACTGCGGATCGGTATCGCGAGCGAGTTGTTCCACCAGGTCGTTTTCATCTTTCTGGTTCTCGCTCTGTTCCGTCTGTTCGAAGCGGTGAACGAGAGAAATGCCAGGCTGATGGTGATCCTGGCCCTTGTCTCCGTTCCGATTGTGATGCTCAACGCGCTCAACGAAATTGCCCCGTTGATTCTGGTGAGCGGGGCCGATTTCCTTTCTGTTTTTGATATGCCGCAGCTGGATGCTCTCGCATATTTCTTTCTTCGTTTGCACGGCCAGGGGATCAATATCGCGTCGATCTTCTGGGGCCTGTGGCTGTTCCCGTTCGCGATGCTCGTCATTCGATCGGGGTTCATCCCGCGCGTGCTGGGCGTGCTGATCATGATCGCCGGCGTTGGCTACGTGATCGATTCCACTACGACCATACTTCTCCCGAAGTACGCACATCAGGTTAGCGAGGTGGCGATGATTCTCGGATGGGGAGAGCTGCCGATAGTGTTCTGGCTCTTGATCTGGGGCGCGAAGACACAATCACCCAGCGGGATAATCGCCTGAAGGAGTTGCCTTTTGAAAGCGCCGAACGACCTGTCGCGCGAAGCGTTGCAGGAGGACTGCTCGCGCTACTGATCGTTGCCACGAACGCCCTGGCGCAATCACCGGGTCAGCGTACCTACGCCAATCCGATCGATATCGATTACCGCTACAACTTCGAGCAGCAGAACCAGGGGATCTCGTATCGCTCCGGGGCTGATCCCGTCATCGTCGTTCAGCGCGGCGAGTACTATCTCTTCGAGACGATCGGCGACGGATATTGGCGTTCGCGCGATCTCGGTTCGTGGCAACACATCACTCCCTCGCGGTGGCCGCTGACTGACATTGTCGCACCAGCAGTGTTGTCGGTTCGCGACACCATCTACCTCCTGCCGAGCACGACCACCCCGCTCCCGATTCTGATGCTGACCGAGCCGGCAACCGGGCACGTCGAGTTCTACAATCGCCTGCTGCCCTGGCTACCGATGGCGCGCCAGTTCGAGCCCGGCCCGGGCTTGTTCGCGAAGCCGGATTCGGTGCAGCCGGGTCCATGGGATCCGCAGTTCTTCCATGACCCGGACACGGAGCGATGGTTCCTGTACTGGAATTCGTCGAACGTCTATCCGCTGAACGTCATCGAGCTCGACAAGACGAAACGTCTCGCGTACAAGGGGGCGCCGCACTGGCTCTTTGGTCTCGATCCGAAAAACCACGGATGGGAGCGATTCGGCCAGGACCATCGCGACTCCACGATCACTCCCTTCATCGAAGGCGCGTGGATGACGAAGCACCGCGGGCGATACTATCTGCAGTACGGCGCGCCCGGCACCGAGTACAACGTTTACGCGACGGGCGTCTACCTCGCCGACAATCCACTCGGTCCATTCTCCTACGCGCCCTACAATCCGGTCGCATACAAACCGGGCGGATTCGTGCAGGGCGCCGGACACGGCAACACCTTCCAGGACGTGCACGGCAACTGGTGGAACACCGGCACGCCGTGGATCGCGGTGAACTGGCACTTCGAGCGTCGCATCGGCCTGCATCCCGCGGGTTTTGACGATGACGGACAGATGTACGTCGACACACGCTTCGGCGATTTTCCGCATTGGCTGCCGACGAAAGCGTATCGCAAGAGCGACGAGCTTTTCACCGGCTGGATGCTCCTCTCGTATCGAAAGGCGGCGACTGCATCTTCGGCGCGGGACACTTTCCCCGCGAGCAACGTGACGGACGAGAACCCGCGCACGTTCTGGGTCGCGGGACAGAATCGGCCGGGTGAATCGCTCGTGGTCGACCTCGGACGCGCTTACGAAGTAAAAGCGATTCAGGTGAACTACGCCGATTACAAGTCCGGTCTCTACGGCAAGGACTCGACGGTGTTCACGCAATTTCGTCTCAGTGCATCCTCTGACGGACGCCAGTGGAAGACAGTTGCGGATCTCTCACGTGATAGGCGCGACCGCCCCAACGCGTACATCGAGCTCCCAACTCCATTGCGCGCGCGCTTCGTACGCTACGAGCACATTCATGTCGGCGCCGCGAATCTCGCCATCAGCGACATCCGCGTGTTCGGGAACGGCGACGGAGCTCGCCCGCCAACTCCAACGGGCCTGAGCGCGCGACGCGAGCGCGACGAGCGTAATGCAACCATCACGTGGCAGGCCATACCGCGTATGGTTGGCTACAATGTGCGCTGGGGCATCTCACCAACGAAGCTCTACCAGACCTACCAGCGCTTCGCAGATCAGGGAACGACGCTCGAATTGCGAGCGCTAACGGTCGATCAGCCATATTGGGTGGCGATCGAGAGCTTCGACGAAAACGGAGTCTCCAACCCGAGCTCGGCAGTGCCGCTCCCCAGCGCGCAACCCGAGTAACGATAGGGGCTTACGGCTCATCACCCTGCATAGCTGACTTCGGAACGCGTCTTGTACTACTGATGTGCCTGAAACCCCGTCAAAAGCTCATCAGGAGGATGTCGTCATGCGCCCCACTCGACCCAACAGATACCGATCCGCGGCATGGAGCCTTGCGCTCGCGTTCGTCGCAACGACCGCCGCTTCCGCGCAATCGCGCGTCGTGCTTC
>DATHHC010000005.1:0-2148 GCA_035317285.1 Gemmatimonadaceae bacterium
AAACCCAATCATCACGCCGGCTATGGTCCTGCCCTCGAGGCCGGACTTCGAGGTGCTGGGCGTGTTCAATCCCGCTGTCGCCCGGCACGACGGTCAGGTCGTGCTGCTTTTGCGCGTGGCGGAAGCTCCACGGAAGATGTCACCAGCGCTTGCCGCCGCCCCTATCTTCAATGCGGAAACGGGTCGCATCGAGATCAAGCGGTGGCAAGTAACCGAGACGGGCCCCGACGTGAGCGATCCGCGACTCGTCGTCGACAATGGACGCACCTGGCTCACGTCGATGTCGCACCTTCGCGTCGCACGCTCGACCGACGGCATCCACTTCGATGTCGAGGGATTGCCGGCACTCGTCGCTTCGAACGCCTACGAGGCGTTCGGAATAGAAGACCCGCGCATCACACTGCTTGATGGTGTGTACTGGATCACCTACACCGCGGTGTCGCGTTACGGAATCGGAACCGGACTCGCATCCACCACGGACTTCAGAGAGTTCGAGCGGCACGGAGTCATTTTCCCCCCTCCCAACCGCAACGTTACGATCTTTCCGGAGAAGATCGGCGGACTATATGCGGCGCTGCACAGGCCGATGCCTGAGGGTCTTGGCCAGCATTCCATCTGGACAGCGACATCTTCGGATCTCAAGTCGTGGGGGAATCACCGCCTCGTGGCGACGCCGAGAGAGAGCGGCTGGGATGACACGAAGGTGGGAGGGGGTGCGGTGCCGTTTCGCGTCCACTACGGCAAGGAGGATGGCTGGCTGTCGATCTATCACGGCGTGACCGGCTCGCCACCCACCTACTCGCTCGGCGCCCTGCTTCTCAACCGGCACGACCCATCCCGGGTCAGAGCGCGCTCGCGCGAGCCGATTCTCAAGCCTGAAGCACCGTACGAACGCGAAGGGTTCTTTGGCAGCGTCGTGTTCACCTGCGGCGCTTTGACCGACGGCGATCTCGTGCGCATCTACTATGGCGCGGCCGATGGCGTCGTTGCCGTCGCGGATCTGTCCCTCGCGGAGATTCTGTCGGGCCTGGTGGACGCGTGAGCTTCGAGCTGGGAATCAACTACTGGCCGCGACGTAGCGCGATGTACATGTGGGAGGCGTTCGATCTGGACGAGGTCCGCGATGACATGACGCACATCGCCGGACTCGGCTTCGATGTCGTGCGCGTGTTCGCGCGCACGAAGGACTTCCTCCCCGCCCCGTCAACGGTGGATGCGGGGATGATCGCACGCCTGGTGAAAGTGGTGCGCGCCGCTGCGGACGCCGGGCTCAAGGTGGTGCCGACGCTCATCGTCCTCAACATGAGCGGCACTATCTGGTGGCCCGCCTGGATGCTGAATGCACAGGGGCGCGCGTCGGATCTTTTCTCCGACCCGGTCATTCTCCGCTCGCAGGCGCTGCTCGCCAAAACATGCGCGCTTTCTCTTGCGGGCGACGCTGCGATCCGAGGCTTCGATCTCGCAAACGAGATCGACGACGCCCAGCTTCCTCGGTCGCGCGAAGCAGGATGTGCGTGGGGCTCGACGCTCGCGGGCGCAATCCGCGCGGCTGCTCCGGACGCGCAGATCCGGATCGGCGCGCACCTTCCCTCGTTGACGACCGACAACAACATGCGAGTGGATGATCTCGCAACGATCGTCGACGAAGACGTGATGCACGCGTACCCGCTGTACTCCGACTTCGCGCGTTCATTTCTCGACTCAGAATTGGTCCCGTTCTCGTGCGCGTTGACGGCCGGACTCTCGGGTAAAGGCCGCCGCCCACTCATGCAGGAATTCGGAATGTGCACCGCCCCGAGAGGTTCAGCGGGACGCACGATCACCGACGATTTTCTGGGAGCACCGCGGGCGCAGTACCTGGCGTCAGAGGAAGAACAGGCGGCGTATTATGAAGCGGTGCTGGAGAGATTGGTCGAGACCGGCACCGGTGGTGCGTACGCCTGGTGCTACGGCGACTACGATTCCCAACTCTTCGATCGCCCGCCGTTGGCGAACGCGGTGCGCGAGCGGACGTTCGGGCTCGTGCGCGCGGACGGAAGCGAGAAACCCGCGGCCGACGTGTTCCGAAAGTTCAGACAGCGTCGCGACGCCGGCGCCCTCGTCCAAGGGGCAGTCCCTCGCGTGCTCGACGTCTCTCCCGACGAATAC
>DATHHC010000006.1:0-15938 GCA_035317285.1 Gemmatimonadaceae bacterium
CCTGACCCGACGCGAGCCGAGCGAGGATCGCACGGCGGGTGGGATCCGCCAGCGCCGCGAAAGTCGCATCGAGATGACGAGGGCTCATCCGCCCATAACCTGAAGGTTGCATAACTGACAGGTTATATAATTGGAAGCGATGCAGCCGTCAAGCCCCCACAATTGTCGCCCAGCGAAATACCGATGGAACGGGTGTTCACGCCACTGCGAGCGCAGAGCGGGCGGTGATCACGCCCTTGCAGGCGCACTAAACGACACTTAAGTCCAATCGTTTCAATCACTTGACGCGCTCAGCGCGGACACGACTGTCGGGCTTGCATCTTGCGCCTCCTGAAATGTTCACGCCCGACCCAAAACATCGGGAATTTGACGACAACCTCCTTCCTCCGACCGGTCAACCGAGCATGATGGAAAAGACGTACAGCCTCGGCCTCGTCATACTATCGGTTGTCGTCGCGACGATCGGCGCGTACGTCGCCATCGAGATCGCGCAGCGCGTCCGTAGCGCCGGACAACACCGCCGCATTCTCTGGACCTGGGGCGGTGCCCTGGCGATGGGACTGGGAATTTGGAGCATGCACTTCGTCGGCATGCTCGCCCTGCAGCTGCCCGTGCCTGTGTGGTACGAAGCTCTCTTCACCGCCGGTTCGGTCCTCGCCGCGGTGGTCGGGTGCGCGATCGCATTCATCATCTTCAATCGCGCCCAAGTGAGCAGCTGGCTGCTCGCCGTCGCGAGCGTCTTCATGGGTGCGGCGATCGCGGGCATGCACTACACAGGGATGGCCGGAACGCGAATGGGTGGCCAGGTCGTCTACGATCCGATCATCGTCGCGGCCTCGGTCGCGCTCGCAGTGGCATTCTCTTTCGCTGCTCTCGCGTTGACGCGTTATCAGCTCAGGCCTGGCTCGGAACGAGGGGCGCCGCTCAAAAAAACTGGAGCCGCGCTGCTCCTGGGATTGGCGGTCGCTGGAATGCACTATACGGGAATGGCGGCCACCCAGTTTACCCGCGGGCCCGCCGGGTGGAGACCGAGCGGTTACCTCGCTCTTGGGACGTACCAGCTCGGACTGATTGTCGCCATCACGAGCGTCGCTCTCCTCGCCATCGCCCTCGCCGCAACCCGGTTTGTACGCTGGACCATCGCCACCAGAAGCAGGTTTGAGAATCTGCTCGCCCTGTCGCCCCAGGTCGTTTGGTTCGGGCAGCCCGACGGACAGATCACCTACTGCAATCCCTTCTGGTACAAGTACACCGGACTCTCCGAGGGACAGACGCTCGGCTTCGGGTGGACGGATGCAATTCACCCCGAAGACCGCGATCGGGTGGTCGGAACCCTGAAGACGGCCGTGCAGGCGGGGAAGGATTACGAGATCGAGTTTCGACTGCGCGCGAAGGACGACCAGTACTGCTGGTTTCTGGCGCGGGGACGAACCGGTCTTGATGCTTCGGGAAAAGTCGACGCCTGGCTCGGCATCGCGGTCGACATCGAAGAGCGACGGAGAGCCGAAGAGGAAGCGTGGGCGGCGAGTCAGGCCAAATCGGAATTCCTCGCCAGCATGAGCCACGAGCTTCGGACGCCACTCAACGCGATTGGTGGATACGCCGAGCTGCTCGCGATGGGCATCCGCGGTCCGCTCAACGCTGACCAAGCCCAGGATATCGCCCGCATCAGGCGCAGCCAGCAGCACCTCCTGACGCTGATCAACGACGTCCTGAATTTCGCCAAGGTCGATGCTGGCCAGACGGAATACCGCATGACCGCTGTCCCCGTCGACGAAGCGCTGCGTGATACCGAATCGATGATCGCTCCGCAGATTCTCGCGAAAGGTCTCCACTATTCATATAAAGGCGCGGACAAATCGTTCTCGGTCCTCGCCGATCCCGAGAAGCTCCAGCAGATCGTCCTCAACCTCTTGAGCAACGCCGTGAAGTTCACTGAGCCCGGCGGTACCATCACTATGTCCACCGAGGCAGCTGGCAACTGCATCGAGATTCGAGTGGCGGACACAGGTCCCGGGATTTCAGCCGAAAAACTAGACCGGATATTCGATCCGTTCGTCCAGGCCGAACGTCGCCTCAATCAGCCGGTTCAGGGAGTGGGACTCGGGTTGGCGATCAGCCAGGATCTGGCTCACGCGATGGGTGGACAGGTTACCGTCGAGAGCGAGCTCGGTGAAGGCTCGACATTTACGATCTCGCTGCCGCGCGCTCCTCGCATGGACCCAGCCGACAAACCGTCTATGGAGCTGTCCGACAGCGCGCCTCAGGACCGAGCTGATTCCGAAGACCTCGATGAGGTCGGAACGGAGAGCGAGCACGAATACCACGATGCCTAGAGGCGGGTGACGCGCACCGCCGGTCAGCGAGTTGTGGAATCCTGAATCGGTGGAAGCTGGATCAAAGTTCGCGCATTCACGTCGAACAGATAAGCGGTGCGGTCTGGCAGCAATCGCTGAAGTCGCACATTCTCGCTGCCAAGATCGTGCGCGAGCCACGTACGCGCGTTAGCCGGATCGACATCGTTGGTAACCATCGACCGAGGTGTCTTCCGCTCGTCTCGAACCAACAGGACGTTGGAAGGAGTTGGAAGGAGGGCCATGATCTCCCACAGCGCCCGCCGCGCGGCTCCGCTCCTGGTGTGTATCTCCCGCTCCGAGCGAGCGAGCGGCAAGGATCCGACGAGCAACGCGAACGCGAGGACGATCCCGACCAGACTCCCTGCACCCTCACGTCCATCGCGCCCCTCGGCTGACCTCGGTGTTTCACCGCCCTGCTCGATGTTCCGCCTCATCCACTTCATCGCGAGCGCGAAACCCAAAACGGTGATCACGGCCACCACGGGAAGCGCTTCCAGATAGTAGATCGTCCAGAACCCCGGATGCGCGTACGCCAGATAGGCCACGAACAAGAGAAGAGCGGCAATTCCGCCGATCGCCAATGCGGGTGAGAGCGCGAACAGCCCGAGAACGAAGTACGCGACCAATCCCGCGCGCCATCCCGTGAAGACGTCTCTGTCGATTGAAACGAGTCGCACCATCGCGTCATGCGGCAGGTTCCCAACCGTGTGACTTTGGTGGAGCGCCATGAATCCATCGATCTCGCTCGCCTGATTCACCGGCATCGCGCGCAGCGGCGGAGTGGTGTCCACACCAAAGCCAATCACGTCCCACGGCATGTAGGTTCTCGTGTACAGAGACTGGGGAGTCTGGCTCCATCGCCCGGTAGTAAACCTGCTCCACAACGGGACGATGCTGATCACCGCGACGCCAACCAGCACCGCGTAACGGATCTCTGCCAACAGGCGGTGTCGCCGAGCTGACCACACCGCGACGGAGATAGCGGGCACAGCGAAGACAAGACCGGTGAGAGGGCGCGTGATGAGAGCCCACGCGATGCAGAGGCTCAGAAGGATGAGCGTGCGTCGCCGCGGCCGGAGATGCCAGTCATAGAGCGCCCACCAGCCGAGCAGCCAGAGGAAGACCGTCGTCGTCTCCGAGAAGTACGAGGGCAGAAAACGGAAATTGGCCCGAGCCGTCGTCCAGAAGGCCCAAGCGAGCAACGCGATCCACCCATTCGTTATCCGCCGGCCGAGGGCGACGATCAGCAAGCCCGATCCGAAGATCAGCAGCAGCGGAACGAGTGGCGGAAACCCGACGAGGACTCCCGGCACGAGCAGGATACTCTCTCCCGGGAAGTATTTCGACGCTAGAAAAGGCGTCACGAAGACGTGCATCTGCTCGAAGAACTCGGGCAGCGGACGGGCGGCCAGCGACCATGCTCCCCTGGCAAATATCTTCGCCTGGAGTACATACGCCGACTCGTCCGCGACGTTCGGGATGAAATGAGAGCCGCTCCATACCCACGCCATGATCAGCCCCGATATCAATCCGCAAACGGGCGGCAGCCACCGGGACGCCAGCGCGGCGTCGGCAAATCCGGACACACGTACCATCGTCGCGTGTCGCTCGTAGCGAATCGCGATCGCGGCTACGATGAGCGGAGCCAGGAATACGGCAACCGGTACGAGCATCAAGCCTCCCGGAGGGACATGATCATCGGCCGGGAGACGCGGCGAGTCGATTCGTCGGCTCCAGCGTCGCGATGAAGTGCAGATCCTGCTCGAAGACCAGCGACAGCGGGAATGGGTAGAGATTCAGATGCCGAACAATCGAGACAGGCCGCACACCGCAGCGGTCCCAGGCGCTCCGCCATTCGGCCTCCGACCAGTAGCTGAAAGGCAAGCGGACGCCGTGTCGGGAGTTTCCAACCCAGTCCATAGCTCTCAGAATCAGCTCGGAGGGAAGACCATGAAGGAGATGATCCTTGATCACCAGAGGTCCACGCGCCACCCGTTTCATTTCCGCCATTAGTGCTTCGGCGTTCTCGGCATGATGGAAAACGTCGATGGCCATCGCGACATCGTATTCGTCATCCGCAAAGGGCAGTCGCGTTCCGTCAAATGCGCGGACCGGGATGGGAGTCCCGGCACGAACCAGTACATCCACCCCTTCGATGCGAAGATCGGGACGCATCTCGAGAAGAGCCTGAGCCAGCAAGCCATCTCCGCAGCCGACGTCGAGCACGCGCGCCGATTTGGGTAGCAGCGGAGCGATGGCTGACGCCAGGGCCGAAACCCTGCGACGAAGGATGCCTCTGTCATGTAAGTATCCGGCCGCTTTCGCGAACAAACCCACTCAGCGCCGCCGCATGCCAAGCAAGCTCAGAAAAAAGCTGGCGAGTATCGTCTCGAAGCCAAGCGCCACGAGCGTAACTCCGGGAATGACCCATCGCATCGTGACGGCGTATTGCAGATCTCCAAACCCCGTCGCGCGCCAGATCGCCAGCGCGCCGAAGAGAAAGTATGCGCCGACGAGCATTCCCACTGCTCCAACGGCGAGCCCCGTCTCGAGCTTTATCAACTTAAAGGCTTTCGTGAGGATCGGATCCGGCGGCAACAGATCCTCGCTGATCGCGAATACCTTCGTGAAGACGGCAAAGAGAATCGATTGATAACCGCAGATGACCGCGAGGCTCGCGAAGAGAAGCGTGTGAACGTCGAAGTGAATCCCGCGGAATCGAACGCCCGGAAGTCCGATCGCGTACCCCACGAGGCCAAGAAAAATCAGCGCCACCCCCGGAACGAGGAAAAGCCAGCGCGGGCTGTAAAGGAGGAAAAAGCGGAGCGTGCGCCACCCGTCCCGAAACGTTCGCAGGTGCGGTGGATGCGCGATTCTTCCGTCCGGATGCAGCGTGATTGGCACTTCGGTGATGCGCGCACCGTAAAGGCTGCCCTTGATGATCATCTCGGTGGCAAACTCCATCCCGATGCAGCGCTGCCTGAGCCCCGTATAAAATTCCTTCGTGAATCCGCGCAGGCCACAGTAGACGTCGTTTACCTGGACGTTGAACCAGTTACGCGCGAGCGACGAGAACATCGGGTTGCCCCACCACCGGTGCAGGCCGGGCATTGCGCCAGGCAACACGGTTCCACCCCCGGCCGGAAGGCGACAGCCCTGCACCATGTCGTAGCCTTCGCGCAGCTTCTCGAGAAACTTCGGCACTTCGCCGAAGTCATAGGAATCGTCGGCGTCGCCCATGAGGATGTAGCGTCCGCGCGCTGCCTCGATGCCGCCCATGAGGGCGCTGCCGTAACCTTTCATGGCGACAGGCACAACCCGCGCGCCCAGAGACTCGGCGATCTGCTGGGAGCCATCTGTCGAGCCGTTGTCAGCGACGATGATCTCCGCGCTAATCCCATGCGCCTCGATCGCCGCCAGCGCTTTTCGGATGCACACCGCGAGCGTGTCCGCCTCGTTGAGACACGGCATCACGATCGATATCTCCACGGACTGCGGCGGCACCACCGCTATGCCAACTCTGGCTCTGGCGGTCGCCACTGGACCTGCCACTAACCCACCGCCCGCTTCATGAAAAACTTCATCCCCAGTCCCCAGAAGAATGCCGTAATCAGGATGAGCGCTACTATTACAACCGGCAGCGCCATGTGGGGCGCGGCCGGTGTCAGCGCCGCGCGCATCCCCTCAGCTACATAGACGAGTGGATTGATCAGAACGGCATACTTCATCACCGGGACCACGCTTAGCCCTGCCCACGGATAGTACGCGCACCCGAAAAAGATCATTGGCGCCAGGATTACGCCGAACATCAAGCCGATCTGCTGCGGCTGGATCGCGGCCCCGAGGAACAGCCCGAGCGAAGAGAAGGCAGCGGCGCCGAGCACGGTGATCAGGAGCACGTCGCCCACGTGGCCAAAGGTGAGATTGGGAATCGGTCCCATGATGAGACGCGCCACCGGCAACACGAAAAGCGCCGACACGACGCCCTGCAACACACCGGAGACGATCTTCTCGGCCGCCACCATCCAGATCGGAACGGGCGCCAGCAATCTGTCCTCGATTTCCTTGGTCCACCCGAAATCCTGAACCATCGGCAGCGCCACCGATTGAATGCTGGAGAACGTGAGGCTGATCGCGAGCACTCCGGGCAAGAGCGCCGTCGTGTACCCGCGTCCCATGAATCCCATCTTCGGCAACAGGTAGCCGAACACGATCACGAACATCAACGGCTGCATCGTCGTGCGCAGCAGAAAGAACGGGAGCTCGCGGCGGGCCACCCGCACATCTCGGCGCAGCAGCGCCAGGAAAATGGACGACGCTCGCACCTCCGGCCGCGGGGCGGCCATCGTGGCGGCAGTCATCCGAGTTTTCTTCCCGTGAGAGACACAAACAGCGTCTCGAGGCTAGGCTGCAGCAGGTGGATGTCCGTTACGGTGCGGCCGGCCGTCTCGGCGGCTTCGATCAGCGCCGGCAGAATCTGTCCACCGCGGCTGCTGTGTGCCCGCAGAGTTCCATCGCGCGCTTCAACCCTGCTTACGCCCTTTATCGTTTCCGCGATCTCCGCCGCCGGCATCGCGTCGCCATCCAGCACCAGCTCGATCAGCGTGCCGCCGGGCGCTCTGTCCTTGAGCGCTCGCGGAGTATCGAGCGCGAGCAGCTTGCCGCGATCGATGATCGCGAGCCGGTCGCAGAGGCGATCCGCTTCGTCCATGTAGTGGGTCGTCATCACGATCGTGCGGCCGCGCTTGTGCAGGTCACGCAAAATCTCCCAGAGATCGAGACGCGCCTGCGGATCGAGTCCCACCGTCGGCTCGTCGAGAAAGAGGATGTCGGGCTCGTGCATCAGCGCTCTCACGATCATCAGCCGCTGCTGCTGCCCACCGGACAGCTCCGCCATCCGTGCGCCCGCTTTCTCGGAGAGACCGAGGCGCTCCATCAACTCATACGCACGCTTGGTGGCGACGTCGAACGGGATGCAGAAGTACGCGGCGTGGAACTGGAGATTCTCCAGCACGCTGAGACTCAGGTCCGCATTCGGCCGTTGCGGAACGACTCCAATGAGCTGGCGAACGCGAACCGAGTCTGCCACCACGTCCGCGCCGGCGACGAGCGCCTTGCCAGCCGTGGGAAGAATGCGCGTGGTGAGAATGCCGATCGCGGTCGTCTTCCCCGCCCCATTGGGTCCGAGCAGGCCGAAGAACTCTCCGGCGCCGATGTCGAGGTCGAGCGAATCGAGCGCGATCACGTCGTTGGCCGGCGCCGCTGGCGCTCCGCTCGGCCAGCCGCTGGCGCCCGCTGCAGGAGCACGCCGGCGCTTTGTCTTGCCAGTGCCTTTGTAAACCTTCCGCAGGCCCCGCATCTCGATGGCGTTCACCGTTCTACTCTGGATGTACGCGAGTGCGGAAGGCCGCTAGGCCCCGATTGGGTGCCAGGTCGTCTTGAACTCGATGAAGTCGCGGATCTCGTAGACACTCTGCGCCTTTTCGCCGGTCCAGTCGATCTCGTCGTCGCGCTTTCGCGCGCGCACCCTCTTGATGCTCTCGGCAGCGCCAAGCTGGAGCTGCTTTTTCTCGTCCTGATTCACGACCGCGCTCACGCCGCGAATGTGGGTATGCGTCGCGAACGTCGGAACCAGCTCTTTTCGGAACCCTGTGAGAAGGTTCACCACTCCGCCCGGCAAATCCGAAACGGCGAGCAGCTCTCCAAGCACGATCGCCGGATAAGGGTACTTCTCAGACGCCAGGCAGACGCAGACGTTGCCCGAAACAATTACCGGCGCGATCTGACTCAGAAGTCCCAACAGCGGGAAAGCATCGTCGGCGACGATTCCGATGATTCCCATCGGCTCCGCCACCGTGAAGTTGAAGAACGGTCCCGCGACCGGATTGGTGTTACCCAGGACCTGCTCGTACTTGTCGGCCCACCCTGCGTAGTAAATGAGCCGGTCGACGCTCGCGACGACCTCCTTTGCAGCAGCCGCTTTGGTCGACGCGCCGGAGATCACGAGCGCGTCACCCATCTCAGCGCTCCTCGCCTCGAGCATCTCGGCCAGCCGGTAGATGATCTGTCCGCGGTTATACGGAGTCCGCTGCGCCCAATCCGGACCTGCCTTTGCCGCCGCTTCGACCGCGTTGCGAAGATCTTTCCTGGTGCATTGAGGGATATTGCCGAGCAACGCCGCTTCCCTCTTCCCGCTTCCCGAGTCCCGCCTCCCGCCTCCCGCCTCCCGCACAGGAAAAACCCGCCCGCTCTCCGAACGAATAAACTGTCCGCCGACGTAAACCTTGGGCGTCTTGGTGACGGGTATGCGCGCCATCAAACGATCTTCCCGTAATCCATGAGACCCTGGCGGCCGCCCTCGCGTCCAAATCCGGATTCCTTGTAGCCGCCGAACGGCGACGATGGATCGAACTTGTTGAACGTGTTCGCCCACACCACGCCCGCCTTGAGCAGCGTGCTCATCTTGAGAATCCGCGACCCCTTGTCGGTCCACACGCCGGCTGAGAGTCCGTACATCGTGTTGTTCGCCTTCTCGACCGCCTCTTCAAGGGTGCGGAATGTGAGAACGCTGAGCACCGGTCCGAAGATTTCCTCTTTCGCGATCCGGTGGCTCTGCGTCACGCCGGTGAACACCGTCGGCTTGAAGTAGTAACCTTTGGTCGGCAGTTGGCACGCCGACTGATACATCTCCGCACCCGCGCTCACACCCGACTCTACCAGCTCGCCGATGCGTTCGAGCTGCGCCCTCGAGTTGATCGCGCCGACGTCGGTGTTCTTGTCGAGCGGGTTCCCCACGCGAAGGACGTCGATCCGGTTCTTGAGCTTCGCCACGAACATCTCGGCGATCGACTCCTGCACCAGCAGGCGGCTTCCGGCGCAGCAGACGTGTCCCTGGTTGAAGAAGATTCCGTTGACGACGCCTTCCACCGCCTGATCGACCGGCGAATCATCGAAAACAATGTTCGCGGCTTTGCCTCCGAGCTCCAGTGTCAACTTCTTGTCGGTGCCGGCGAGCTGCCGCATGATGATCTTCCCGACTTCCGTTGAGCCGGTGAAGGCAATCTTGGCGGCGATCGGGTGTCCGACTACAGCCGCTCCAGTCTCGCCCGCGCCGGTAACGATGTTGACGACTCCAGCCGGCAGCTCCGCTTCGAGCAACAGCTCGGCGAACTTCATCGCGGTGACAGACGTGGTCTCGGCCGGCTTGAGTACGACCGTGTTTCCCATCGCCAGCGCCGGCGCGATCTTCCACGCCAACATGAGCAGCGGGAAATTCCAGGGAATCACCTGACCGATGACGCCCAGCGGAACCACCTTGGCTCCGGGAACAGCGTACTCGAGCTTGTCGGCCCAGCCCGCGTGGTAGAAGAAGTGCGCGGCCATCATCGGCACGTCGAAATCGCGTGATTCCTTGATCGGCTTGCCGCCATCCATCGACTCGGCGACCGCGAACTCGCGCGCGCGATCCTGAATTAGACGCGCGATGCGATAGAGGTATTTCCCGCGTTCGGTGCCGGGGAGCCGGCTCCACGGGCCAAACGCTTTTTGCGCCGCCTGGTACGCGGCGTCGACGTCCGCCTGATTCGCGAGCGCGATCTGCGCGAGTACTTCCTCGGTGGCTGGATTGATCGAGTCGAAGTACTTGCCCGATTTTGGCGCGACGAACTTGCCTCCGATGAAGAGGTCGTACCTCGACTTCAGTTTTGGATCCGCGGTTTCAGGCGCCGGATCGTATTCCCACAGATCGCCGAATATCAACTGCGGAACCGAGCTCGCCGCGGCGGCGGGGCGCGCAATAGCTCTTGGAGTCGTCATGTCAGTAGCTCTCGGCGGCCTCTGTGAAGTAATACGGCGCCTGGTAAGCGCCGGTCTTTTCCTTTTCGATCTGGCGGAGCAGGTCGTTGAGCAGTGAGCTCGCGCCGAAGCGATACCGCGACGAATTCAGCCACGCGTCGCCAAGCGTCTCTTTGACGGCGACCAGGTAGTGAAGCGCCTGCTTCGCGGTTTTGATCCCGCCCGCTGGCTTCATCCCGATCGCGATGCCGGTAGCGAGATAGAAATCGCGGATCGCCTCGATCATCACCTGCGTGTTGGCCAGCGTCGCGCTTCCCGATGCCTTGCCAGTACTTGTCTTGATGAAGTCGCCGGGACGAATCACCTGCATCGCGAGAAACGACGCCGCGCGAACGTTGTCGTAGGTGTCGAGCTCGCTCACCTCGAGGATGACCTTGAGCTGCGCGTCGCCGCACGCCTCAACCACGGCGCTGATCTCGTCCTGCACGGCGTTGAACTCTCCAGAGAGAAAGAGTCCGCGGTTGATGACCATGTCGATCTCGTCCGCGCCATCGGATACCGCGGTGCGCACTTCCTCGAGTCGAAGCGCGAGCGGGCTCTGTCCCGACGGGAACGCGGTCGCCACTGAGGCGACTTTGATGGCGGTGTCAGCGAGCCACCGCGCGGCATGCTTTACAAGGAATGGATAGATGCACACCGCTGCGACTGGCGGCACGTCGGGATCCGCGCTGGGCCGTCGCGCTTTCTGGCAGAGCGAGGCGACCTTGCCCGGAGTGTCTTTGCCTTCCAGGGTCGTCAGATCGACCATGGAAACCGCGGTCTTGAGTCCCCACAGCTTGGAGCCCTTCTTGATGCTTCGGGTGGTGAACTTGGCCACGCGCTCCTCGATTCCGACCTGATCTACAGTTCCGATCTCATCGAAGAGTGTGCTGAAGCTCGTGCGCAGTGCTGCGCCGGCGGCGGGAGGCATGGTCCTCGTAATATCGCGCCCTGAAACCCCCATTACAACGAGTTGGGCCGGGTTGGTTGCCCGGTATCCAGTGAACTAAAGCTGGGGGCTGCCAGCTTGTAGCTGCCAGCTGGGAGCTTTTGTTCGCGGCGTGCGAGAAAGCCTGGAAAGAGGTGCCCATTACAACGGCGCATCCCGAGCGATTACTTTGGCAGCATGACCGAAGTGCGTCCCTGGGCCGTCCTGTTCGATCTCGACGGTACGCTGATCGATTCCATTGCGCTCCTGCTGGCGTCGATGAAGCACACGTTTCAGGGTCGGCCGCGGCAGCCCACCGATGCCGAGTGGATCGAAGGCCTGGGGACTCCGCTGCCGAAGCAGCTCACGCCGTATGTCGAGTCCGACGAGGATCGCGAACGCCTGGTCAATCGCTACCGGACCTTCCAGAACGAGAATCACGATCAGCTGATGTCCCACTACGAGGGAGTCATCGACACCCTCGCCCTGCTCTACCAGCGCGGTCATCCGATGGGCGTCGTGACGAGCAAGGGGAACATGATGATGGAGCGCGGCCTCAAGTTCATCGGCGCCGACGACTATATAGAGGTGGCGATCGGCTACGATTCGGTGCACATCCACAAGCCCGATCCGTATCCGGTGAAGGCGGCGCTCGAGAAGCTGGAATACGGAGCGAACGAAGCAGTCTTCGTTGGCGACTCGCCCCACGACATCAATTCAGGGAACGCCGCCGGTGTCATCACGATTGCCGCCCTTTGGGGCCCATTCACGCGTTCGGCGCTCGAGCCCCACAAGCCGACCTACTTTCTCGACGACATAAAGCACCTTCCGGCGCTGATGGACCGAATCGCAACGAAAAATGCGGGGTAATATATTCTCGCAAGATCGACTTCTTAGGAGCTAGAAAAATGGGTGTGTCATATCAGACGGGAACGCTGGTTCGAACCGGTGAAGAGAGAGCTACGCTCGTTCGCCGGACCTACTCGCTGGTGCTCGTCAGCATTCTGGTGACGATGGTGGGAACCTCGTTCGCGCTGTCGCAGCCCGCCGTCGTTTACCAGGTACGGCAGCATCCCTTCATCGCGTTTATCGCGGCGTTGGCGCCGTTGCTCCTGGCGACGCGGCGGAAGGCCGCGTTCCCGATGAACATCGGCTTGGTGCTGCTCTTCAACTTCGCGATTGGCGTGATGATCTCGCCCGCTCTCTTGTTCTATGGACAGAGGCAACCGGGGCTGATCGGCCAGGCGGCGGTGCTGACGATCGGTGCGTTCGGGATTCTCACGCTGTACGCCTTCGTGAGTCGCCGCGATTTCAGCCCTTGGGGAAGCTTCCTCATGGTCGGCCTGTGGGTGCTGATCGGCACGATGCTCCTGAACCTCTTTTTCCAGAACGCCGCCGTCGACCTTTGGCTCGCGTCGGTGACTGTCCTCCTGTTCAGCGGGCTGCTGGTGTACGACACCTGGCGTCTCCGCAACTTCTACGGGCCCGATGAATACGTGGGCGCGGCCGTCCAGATCTACCTCGATCTGCTCAATATCTTCATGGCAGTGCTGCGGGTTCTCGGCAACCGGCGGAACTAACTGCGACTGCGGTCCCTAACCGAGCTTGTCCTGCGCGAGCTCTATCTTCCGAGCCATATCGAGATCCTTCTGCGTAATCCCGCCGGCAGAGTGCGTGCTCAACGTGCAGATGACCTTCGTGTAGCGAATATCGATGTCGGGATGATGATCGGCCGCGTCGGCCGCCTTCGCTACCGCCGATACGAAGTTGATCCCCGTCAGGAAATCCCGGAACTGAAAAGTCTTCGTAATCACGTCTCCCTTTCGGCTCCAGCCTGGGAGAGTCCCGAGCTCTCGCTGGATCGAAATGTCGGATAGTTTTTCAGGCATCGATCACGTGCTCCACGCAGAGTGCTTGGCGAAGAAGATAAGTTCGAGATCAACTCGCGCAATGATCTCCCGGTTGGCGATTTTGCTGCTCCTGATCAGCCTGCCTGCAAGCGCCCGCGCCCAGAGTCTCTCATCAGTTGATCCGCCTGGACCATCCGACAACTATTGGAAGAAATTCGCGATCGGCGCCGCCGCAAGTCTGCTTGCCCACGAGAGCGCGCACCTCCTTACCGCGCTTGCACTCGGCTTTCATCCGCACGTCGGTTTCGACAACGGGCGGCCCACCGTCTTCTCGGGAATCGACAGCGAGAGGTACCCGCACAAGCAATTTCTCTTCTCCGCCGCGGGATTGACCACGCAGGCGCTGATCGACGAAGCAATCCTCGACATCCCTCACTCGCGCGGAGGAGCGATCGAGCGCGGAATCCTCGCCGGCGGAATCGGCACGACCCTCTTCTACATCACGATCGGCCGGAACGGCTCGGTGAGCGACATCAGCTTCATGGCGCGAACCTCATCCCTCTCGAAAACGCAGCTCTCGCTCATCTTCGGCGGACTCTCCGCGATCCACGCAATCCGAATCGCACACAACCCAGCGTACGCGCACTTTTTCGTTCGCCCTGCAGGCGATGGCCTCGCCGTGGGTCTCTCCTTCTAAGTTCTCCCGAACGCCACCAGAAAAGCTCCCAGCGATCAGCTGTAGAGCTAACAGCCCCCTGCTTTAGTCCTGTGGATTCCCGCCGACCAAACGGCGATCTAGACTGGGAATGATCTTCGGGGTATCTTCGGTAGATGAAACGCCAACCCCCAGGACTATTCGGGGAGGAGTACGAGCGAACCGCCCGCCAGCTGCCCGTAATCGGCGAGCAGAAGGACATCCGCTACTACTCGTCGCCCGCCAGGAGCGTCCTCAACGGCCCTGAGACCACGGGGATGGGGTTCTGGTCAATCAATCCGTACATCGGCTGTGCGTTCGGCTGTGCCTACTGCTACGCACGCTACGCGCACCGCTACGTGATGGAGCGCGCCGCCACCGACGAGAAAATGACCGATGCACTCGGCGAGGCGTACAACCGCCTCCCGCCCTGGCTCGCCTTCGAGCGCAACATTTTCGTGAAGAGAAACGCGCCCGAAGTTCTGAGTCGCACTCTCAGATTCGGGAGTGACCGCCACCTGAAGCTGCTCGAGGGCGAGAGCATCGTTATCGGCACCGCGACGGATCCTTACCAGCCGGCCGAACGAAGATTCCGGGTCACGCGCGGAATTCTCGAGGTGCTGGCCGAGCACCCTGGATTGACGGTTTGCATCATCACGAAGAGTCCGCTCATTACGAGAGACATCGATCTGCTCTCGCGGATCAACCGCCTTTCGGACCTTTCAGTCCACCTCTCTCTGATCACCCTCGATCGCGAACTCGCTCGTCGAATCGAGCCGCGGGCGCCGACACCCGAGGCACGGATACGCGCGCTGGCGCGGCTCCGGGAAGCAGGAATCGATGCGGGAATCAACTGCATGCCCGTGCTGCCGGGCATCACCGACAATCCGTCCGACCTCGAAGCGCTGGTCAAGAGGGTATCGGAGGCCGGCGCAACGTACGTCGGCGCCTGCGCTGTAAGGCTCCAGTCAGCGGCGAGAACGCGATATCTCCCCTTCATCGAGCAGGAGTTCCCCCACCTGGCCGAGCGGTACCGCAATACCTATGGGAACAGCGCGACCGCCGGTAAGAAGTACCGCGATGGCCTGGCCAACTTCTTCGAAAAGCTCTGCGCAAAGTACGGTTTGCGGGGCTGGTCCAGGAGGTACGACGACGAAGGGGACGAGTCGCCTGATGCGGCGCTCGTCCCCAGTGTCCAGCTGTCTCTCGAGATCTAGCTGGTGCGCTCAGCGCCTGCCGCTCGCACCGTCTGACTGGAGCTACATTCCGGCTTTGGTGGGCGGAGTGTCGCTTGGTCCGAAGCCAATGTTCATCGCCGCGAGCAGGGCTGCGGCGTTGTTGGCGGAGTTAAACTTCTTGGCACAGGTGGCGATAGCGCGGCGAGTCTGCGGGCCGTACTGGCCGTCGACGTTCGTCACTCCACAGCCTTGGTCTCGAAGCTCTTGCTGCAGCGCCAGGAACTGGATCTTGGAGAGCCCCGCCTGAGCAGAAGCCAGGGCTGGGGCGGCGATTAAAGCGATTACAGCAATGGTCTTCTTCATCTTCGATGCCTCCGATCAGGGATGGTCTCTACAACTTACTATACAGTACAGACATACAGTACAGAGTTCTCGCAACCGTGCAAGGTCTACGCCGACAGCGAGATTTACACCCGTGAAATGGACAAAAAAAACGCCCGTCTCGCAAGGAGTCGGGCGTTTTTTCGTTGGTCGAAACGGGTCTACCGAAGCGCCTGAATGATCAGGGCGCCTACTGCGAGGAGTGCTACGCCGATGGCGATCGCCGAGACAGGCGTCATGGTGACCTGCTGCTTCCACCAGTTGGACGCGGTGCCGGGTGTGTCAGGAAGAGACGCCATGATCCGCTGCTGAACGTGCACCGGAGTGACGCGGCGGCGGAGCATCTCGCTCTCGGCGTTGATCCGCGTCCACAGCTCGATCTTCGACTTCCCTTCGACTTCACTTGCGCGCATTTCGTCTACCTCACCGTCCAGCCAGTCGTGCAGTAATGTGTGACCAGAGACTCCCGTGATCGGAACCTCCCGGTCGTACATCTGCTCGGCGGGCTTGTCCCTTTTTTGAACGGGCTCACGACCCGTGATTTTCTCGTTACTCTCGAAACCAGCTTCATCGCGAATCATGCGTACTTCTCCTCGAGCAGTTGTTGGAGGGCCTCTCGCGCTCGATGCACTCGCATCTTTAAAGCGCCAACGGTCGTTTCCAGTAACAGCGCCATCTCTTCGTACGATCTCCCTTCCACGTGCTTCATCACGAACG
>DATHHC010000007.1:0-5563 GCA_035317285.1 Gemmatimonadaceae bacterium
TGCACGTTGGCGCGGTCGGCGACAACGGTCGCGGCCGCCGACGCGGCATTCGCTTCAGCCTGATCGGCCTGTGAGCCGGTCACGTAGCCTTCCTTGACCAGCGCGGCATAGCGGGCCGCATCGCGCTGGGCGCTCACCGCCATCGCCTGATCGCGGGTGAGCTGAGCCCGCGCCTGGTCGAGGACCGCGACGTACGGACGCGAATCGATCTCGAACAACACCTGACCTGCCTGCACGGGCTGTCCTTCCGCAAACGTGACGCGGTTCAGTATCCCGTTGACCTGGGATTCGACCGCCACGGTCTGCATTGGCTCGGCGACTCCATTGGCCTTGACGATGTAGGGAACCGAGGCGCGCTTTACCGTCGTCACGCTGACCGGAACCGTTGGTTGCCGAGGAGGATCTTTCTTGGAGCAGGCGGCAACCGCGCAGAAGGCGAGTGCTGCGATGCGCGCGGAATAAGAGCGCGTGTTGATCAATTGCCTGGGTTCGAAAGTGGACGCGACACCGTTGAATCCGCGGAGAACGGGAACGGTGTGTCACCGTGAACGCCTAGTACACCGGCGTCGCGAGCGAGTTGCGCAAGAGAAGTGTACCACTGCCAGCGCGATTGAACCTGCTGCGCTCTGGCATTGGCGAGTGCGGTCTGGGCCGTCAGCAGATCGATGATACTGCCGACTCCCTCGCGATAGCGTCCGGCCGCGACCTGAACCGATTGCGTGGCGCTCACCAGGAGCTCGTCTGCCGTGGCGACACGCTGTTCTGCCGTTTGAAGTGCATAGTACGACACGAAAACCTGCGTGATGACGTCCTGCCTGGCCTGGTCGGCCAGCGCCGAGAACGCGTCGGCCTGCGCTCGCGCCGCCGACACGTCGTACTGATGTGAGAAGCCGTTGAATATAGGAATGGAAAGGCCGAGCGACACGGTGTAGGACGGTCCGGCGAATGTCCTGGGTGTGGAATACGTACGCGCAGAGTTTCCGCTGAGTGCCAAAGAGGGCAACTCGGCAGCGCGGGCGACGCGAACCTGTGAAGCCGCGGACGCTGCCTGGGCCCGGGCGGCAGCGAGGTCCGGACGATTGCGCAGAGCGTCGTTGATGACGCTGTCGACGCTCTGCGCGAGTGGCTTGACCGGAATGGCGCCCGCCACGGGCTCGAGATCGAACGGGATATTTGCAGGAAGTCCGAGCGCCGACGCGAGCGAGCCGCGCGCTGCCTGGAGGCTTCCCTGTGTGGTCTCGAGGTTCAGCTGCTCCTGCGCCAGCGCCGTGCGAGCCTGAAGCACGTCGGCGATCGTCGCAAGCCCGACTCTGTTGCGCTGTGTGGCAGCGTTGAGATTTGCTCGCGCCTCCGCAATCGCCGATCGCTCGGCGGCAAGGAGTGCGGATGTAGCCATGTAGGTGAAGTAGGCAACCTGTGCCTGGAGCACCGTGTTCTGAATCGTCGCGTTGTGGGAGAGGTTTGCCGCGAACAGGCTCTGGCGCGCGCTCTCGATCGAGCCAGACCGGCCGCCGAAGTCGAGGAGCAGATAGTTGAGCGATATCGACGGGCCGTACTCAGTTCGCTCGCCCGCCGCCCGGGTTCCCGTCGCCGGTGATCGAATGCGCGACACGCTGCCCTCGGCATCCAGCGTTGGGAAGTATTGCCCGCGGGCAGATCCGAAGAGGTAGGCGGCAGAGCGCGCCTGTGCCCATGAAGCGCGTGTCGCGGGATTGTTCCGGAGTGCGAGATCGACGACATCGACGAGCGTGAGCCGGCGAATACGCTCCTGCAGATCGGCCGGGACCGCCGCGGCGATCGCCGGCGCCACGAGCAATTCGGGCTTGATAGCGCCACGCGGCGGCGTCCATGGGACACTTGGCGAGGGAGATGCGCCCGCGGCTCCGTTGACTCGGGGAGGACTTCCACAGGCGGCAACGACCGACACCAAGGCGAGTGAAATCGCTTGGAGAAATCTGTTTGATTGAGACATTATTCCCAATACGGCGTCCACGCTCTTTGTGCTGATGAGGAATGAAGGTTTTGTGCAGCGCCCGGTTGCACTACATTTGGCGATTCGCATCGACCATCGGGAGCCAATGACGAAGTATAAGTTCGCGAAAGTTCCGCCGCGCGGCGAAGGGATTGTTTACAAGAATGGTGCGCTCATCGTGCCCGACAACCCGATCATTCCCTTCGTGGAAGGCGACGGAACCGGGCCCGACATCTGGCGCGCATCGGTCCGTGTCTTCGACGCGGCAGTCGAGCGAGCATTTAGCGGCAAGCGAAAGGTCGCGTGGATGGAGCTGTTCGCCGGCGAGAAATCGTTCAAGCAGTTTCAGGATTGGCTCCCCAAGGAGACCCTCGATGCGATGCAGGAGTACCGGGTCTCCATCAAGGGCCCGCTCACCACTCCAGTAGGGGGCGGGATCCGCTCGCTCAACGTGACGTTGCGCCAGGTGCTCGATCTCTATGCCTGCATCCGGCCGGTGCGCTACTTCGAGGGAGTCGGCGCTCCAGTGAAGGAGCCCGAGAAGGTGAACATCGTGATCTTCCGCGAGAACACGGAGGACGTGTACGCGGGAATCGAGTGGAAGGCGGGCTCTCCCGAGGCGGAAAAGGTCGCGGCCTTCCTGCGCAAGGAGTTCAAGAGCGACATCCGCGAGAAATCGGCGATCGGCATCAAGCCAATGTCGGAGTTCGGGTCGAAGCGCTTGGTCGAGATGGCGATCCAGTACGCGATCGAAAAAGGAAAGGAGTCCGTCACGCTCGTCCACAAAGGCAACATCATGAAGTTCACGGAAGGAGCCTTCCGTGACTGGGGGTACGAAGTTGCCCGCGAGAAGTTTCCGGAGGACACGACGACCGAAGCCGAGCTCACGAAGGGTGGTCCGACGGCACGCGCTGACGCGGTAGTGATACGCGACCGCATCGCCGACTCGATGTTCCAGCAGATGTTGCTGCGTCCGTCCGAGTACTCCGTGATCGCGACGCCCAATCTCAACGGCGACTATCTCTCCGACGCCGCGGCGGCGCAGGTCGGCGGCCTCGGCATCGCCCCCGGCGGGAACGTCGGCGATGGCGTGGCGGTATTTGAAGCGACACATGGCACCGCTCCCAAATACGCCAATCTCGACAAGATCAACCCGGGCAGCGTCATTCTGTCCGGGGCGATGATGTTCGAGTACATGGGCTGGAACGAAACCGCCGCTCTGATCATCAAGGGAGTGGAGAACGCGATCAAGTCGAAACGCGTCACTTACGATCTCGCGCGCCAGATGCCCGGCGCGACGGAAGTCTCGACATCCGCATTTGGCGATCAGGTGATCGCTGGAATGAAGAGCTAGCAATGCTGGCCGTCAGCATCAACTCCGTACCTCCGGCTGAAGTCGGAACGGCGCTGCTCTTCGTCGCGCTCCCCGAAAACCCGAACCTCTCGGGAATCGCCGGCCTCGACGCCGCAACGCAGGGCGCACTCACGCGCTCGATCGAGATGAAGGATTTCCGCGGATCACGCGATGAAATGCTTCACCTCACGGGTATCGTGAAGGGTCCGAGACGTCTGATCCTCCTTGGCTTGGGCGTGGTGACAGATCGGCGAGCTGCCTTTAAGCGGGCAGCCACTCTCGCCGCCCGCAACGCCAACAGGCTGGGCGTTGGCGAGATGGTCTGGTACTCGGGACAGATAACGCCAGAAGAGACCGAGTCGATCACGATCGGCTTGATCGCCGGTTCCTGGGAGTACGCCGACCTGAAAAGCCCGGCGCCGGAAGCAGAGCGCAAGAAACCGCTCGAGAGGGCCGTGATCCTGACGAGCAATACCGACGACAGTCGCAAGGGACTCGCGGGCGGACAGGCGATCGGCTCCGGTCAGAGTCTGGCGCGACGGCTGGCAATGATGCCCGGGAACCTCTGCACGCCCGAGTATCTCGCGGAGACCGCAGCGGACATTGCGAAGCGCTACAGCATGGGCATCACCGTGCTCGGACGGAAGGAAATGGAAGCCGAGCGGATGGGTTCGTTCCTCGCGGTCGCGCAGGGAACTCCGCAGGAGCCGAAGCTCATCGTGCTCGAGTACAAGGGCGGCAAGCCGAACGCAAAGCCCATCGTGCTGGTCGGGAAGGGCCTCTGCTTCGACAGCGGCGGAATCTCGATCAAGCCCGCGCAGGGAATGGAGTTCATGAAGTTCGACATGTGCGGAGGCGCCGGAGTGCTCGGCACCTTCGAAGCGCTTGGCCAAATGCAGCCCGCCTTGAACGTCATCGGCATCGTCGGTGCGACGACGAACATGCCGTCCGGGACGGCCATGAATCCCGGCGACGTCGTCAAGGCGCAGAACGGGAAATCGATCGAGATCATCAACACCGACGCGGAAGGGCGTCTCGTTCTTGCCGACTGCCTCTCCTATGCGAAACGCTTCGATCCTGACGTCGTGATCGATGCGGCGACCCTCACCGGCGCATGCGTGATCGCGCTTGGCCACACGGCAAGCGGCGTGTTCTCGTCCGACGACGCGCTGGTCGCGGAGATACTCGCCGCGGGAAAGCGCGCGGGCGAGCCGGCCTGGCCATTGCCGCTGTGGGACGACTACAAGGAGCTGATCAAGTCCGACGTCGCCGACGTGAAGAACTCGGGCGGACGGCCCGCGGGCGCGGTCACAGCGGCGATGTTTCTCAAGGAATTCGCGGAAGGCTATCCCTGGGCCCACCTCGACATCGCGGGCACCGCCTATTCAGAGACTGACCTCGTTACGATTCCCAAAGGACCGACGGGGGTTCCTACGGGTATGTTCATCGAATTCATTCGCGGGAGAGTTCGCTGAAGAAGGCTTCAGGGCGCATGCGCACCCCAGCCCGCCTCGGCCTCGTGGCCGGGGCGCTTTTGTACGCGGCCGCCTTTCCCGCCGAAGCACAGGTGGTAGTGCCTCCACCGAGCGCTGTCCCGATTCCGGCGAAGCCGCGCGACACTGTCTTGGTTGGGGCCGACTCCAGTAAAGCCAAAGCCGATTCCATCGAGAAAGCCAAAGCCGACTCCATCAAGGCCGATTCCATCAAGGCCCCGATTGGCCGTTTCTCGGACCCGGCGCTTTACGAGATCGGTCCGCAGTACGAGTGGAATCGGGCACAGCTCTTCGCGGCCGGGGCGCTTACGGTCGTAGATATCCTGGACCGGATTCCAGGGGTCACGACGTTCAGATCGGGCTGGCTGGCAACTCCTCAGACCGCCACCTACAACGCCGATTTCCAGCGCGTGAGGGTGTTCTACGATGGAATCGAGATCGACAATCTGGACAGTCGAAACAGTGGCCCTCTCGACCTGTCCACAGTGCAGCTCTGGTCGCTGGAGCATTTGAGCATAGAGCGTAGCGCCGGTGAGCTCCGGATCTACATGCGAAGCTGGCGGGTGGACAACACCGATCCCTACACGCGCGTGGATATCGCGTCCGGAAACGAGGATACCAATCTCTACCGCGGCTTTTACGGCAGACGGTTCAACAACGGCGGCGTCCTTCAGCTGGCCGGACAGCAGTATGGAGTAGCGAGCCCGCGCTTCGCCGGTAGCGGTGATGCTCTTTCGCTTCTCG
>DATHHC010000008.1:0-2113 GCA_035317285.1 Gemmatimonadaceae bacterium
GCCGAGACCGGCATGGCTCTCATGGGCGCGGACGTGGCAGTCGAGGGGACCCAGCTCCGCACCACGACCGACGACCGAGGCGAGTTTCGCCTGCCCGGTGTGCCCGCGGGAAGCACACAGGTTCGTGCGCGTCGTCTGGGCTTTCGTCCGGATGGCGTTCGGATAAACGTTCCGGCGTCCGGCACCGAGACGGTGAGCATTACGCTCGCTCTCGCGGCGCAGGACCTTCAGCCAGTCCTGGTTCGTGGGCAGTCGATCAAGTACACGGGCCGTCTCGCCGGCTACTATGAAAGACTCGAACGACGCTCGGGGGGCGTCTTCATCACTCGCGAGCAGATCGAGCACGAGCGCCCCAGAACCCTGGGCCAGCTGTTGCAACGGACCCCGGGAATCACGACCATCAGACAGCGTGATGGCTCGGTGGGAGTGCGCATGAGGGACCGTCTGTGCTCGCCCCTCGTTTGGCTTGACGGCAGCGCCCTCCCTACCGGCCAGGTCGACGTGGACACGTTCGAGCCCAGCACACTGGAAGGCATCGAGCTCTATCTGGGCTCGACGAGCGCACCCTCGAGATACAGCTGGTCGAGGGATGGCTCGAATTGCGGGACGATACTGCTGTGGACTCGCGGATCAGACACCGATATCCCGCACCAGTGGATAACCTCGCCGACCGAGATAGAGGCTTTGGTTGCGTCGCTGTCCGTCTACACGGCCGATCAGGTGGACCGAAAGGTTGTTCTCGACTCGGCCAAGCCGCTCGAGATTCCCTATCCACCGTCGTTGTTTGCCGCCCACACGCGGGGGACCGTCGTTGCCGAGTTCGTCGTGGACGGCGATGGCCGCGTGGAGAAAGAGACGTTCGGCATCATCTCGTCCACCCATCCATTGTTCGCCGACGCCGTGAGGCGGGCGGTGGCGGGAGCCAGGTTTACACCCGCTATCAAGGGCGGGAGAACCGTCCGCCAACTGGTACACCAGCCCTTCGAGTTCACTGGGGTGAAGTAGCCGAACAGGGTTTTTTCAGGGGGAGCGAGGGGGCGGCCAGCGCGCGTCGACGCCCCGGGAACAGGCAGCGCTTAGACACACCCCTCGGCGATATGGTTTGAAAAAACAGGTTGACAGGCAAAACGCACCGCCCTACTTTCGTCGAGTTCGGCGGAACCCGTCCCCACCGAATATTACTGCCATCCTCCCCGGAGGCATATGCAGAAGACCTAGGTCCGTTACAGCGGCGCCACTCGCATGCGCATGCTTGAGCCAGCCCCGCGCTCCACACCGATGGAAAAGCTCAGAAGGTCCACCCCCCTCCCAGCCGATCCCGGACAATCCCGATCAATGATCCGGTTTCAGTTGCGCGAGAAAATCCATTCGAAGTGAGGAATGCACAATGGAAATTCGTAAGTCACTCCGCTATTGCGTAATCGCGGCGTTTGCACTCGGCTTTACGGCCGTTGCCAACACCGCACTCGCGCAGGGTGCCGTCATTACCGGTAAGGTGACGACGGACCAAGGCCGCGAGATCCAAGGCGCCAACGTCATCGTCCCCGAGCTCAACATCTCGGTCGGGACGAACGCCGCCGGCAACTACTCGATCACCATCCCGACTGCCCGACTTAACGGCGCTTCGACCGTGCTTCGCGTTCGCGCGATCGGCTACGTTCCGAAGAGCTCGACGGTGACGCTGACGGCCGGTGCTCAAACCACAAACTTCTCCCTCGCGCAGGACATCAACCGCCTCGAGGCCGTCGTCACGACTGGCGTGACTGGAGCGACTGTAGCAACCAAGCTCCCGTTCTCCGTCGCCCACGTTGATGCGGCTGACATAAAGGTTCCGGGCGGGGATCCACTGTCGCAGCTCGCCGGCAAGGTGCCCGGCGCTTCGATCGTGTCGGTATCCGGACGTCCCGGTGCCTCGCCGGCCGTGCTCCTTCGCGGTCCGACCGCGATCACGGGAGCAGGTCGTGGCCAGTCACCGCTCTACATCATTGATGGCGTCATCCTGACCGACCAGGGCAGCAGCACTGGCGGCGGCGGACTTCCTGACATCAATCCCCAGGACATCGAGAGCTACGAAGTCGTGAAGGGTGCCGCGGCATCATCGCTGTACGGTGCG
>DATHHC010000009.1:0-2176 GCA_035317285.1 Gemmatimonadaceae bacterium
GTGCACGGATTCGTGCACCTGTTCTCTGAATTCGCCGGGCCGCTCATGATCGCAAACGGCGTCACCGGCGCGCGCGACATGGGCTACCACATCGACACGACGCTGCGGTGGAAGGCGAGCATCGCGGACGGCACCGAAGTCGGACCGCGTCTCATCGCAGGCGTGCGGGTGGACGGTCCAATCAACAAGGTCAGCTTCGTCGCCCACGTCGTCACCGAAGAAGACGGAGTCAGGGCGGTTGACACGCTCGCGAGGAGGAAGGACGGCTCTCCTCGCGCCGACTTCATAAAACCGTACTCGTGGATTCCGCGGGCCGCCTACTTCGGAATTGTACGCGAGGCAAAGAAGCTGGGCGTTCCGTTCGCGGGACACGTTCCGTATTCCGTGAGCGTGGTCGAAGCGTCGGATGCCGGCCAGCGCAGCATCGAGCACGAAGACGATCTGATGCGCGCCTGCACATCCAAGGACAGTCTCCTGCGCGCGCGATTCGGCGATACTTCCACAATCAGGGCGTATGGCGGGCTCGGTCAGCTCCGGGCTCAGGCGCCCCTCATTCGAAAATCCTACGACCCTGCCCGATGCAAGACGGTGATTGCGACCCTGGCGCGCAATCACACCTGGGTCACGCCAACCCTCGTCGTCTATCGACCGTACGTCCGTGCTTTCGACAGCGCCGGAACCCATCCCGAATGGGCGAAGTACGTTCCGGGGCTCGTGCAGGGAGGATGGTTGCGCAAATCCGAGGTGACCACTCCCGCGGATTCGATCACAGTAGGGAGCTATTTCAGCTTCGATCGCACGCGCGATCTCAGGAATGCCGGGGTGAAGCTGCTCGCGGGCACAGATACGCCGCAGCCGTTCGTCTTTCCCGGATTCAGCCTCCACGAGGAGCTGGAGCTCCTGGTGCGTGCCGGGCTCACTCCCCTCGAGGCACTCCGCGCGGCCACCTGGAATCCGGCCGAATTCCTCGGCGCGCTCGATTCACTCGGAACGGTCACTCAGGGGAAAGTCGCGGATCTCGTCCTGCTCGACGCGGATCCTCTCGCCGACATCCGCAACACGCGCCGCATTTCAGCCGTGATTGCCAACGGTCGCCTGTTCGATCAGGCGGCTCGCTTGCGCCTCTTGAACAGCGTAGAGACCGCGCTCAAGCACTGACGCGCGAAGTAGCGGTCACTTCGCAGCGGCGACGCCGGCGTCGCCGACATCGGGAGGAGCGCTCCTCCGGAGATACTCATAGAGGGCGGCACTCATCGCGGCGACAAAGAGCCCGACGGACCAGCCGGCGATGACGTCCGTGGCCCAATGGACGTCGAGATACAGCCTGGTGAGGCCGACGACCAACGGAACGGTGCCCCCGATCACGATCGCTGCCGTCCACGAGATGATTCCCTCCCGCGCCAGCACGTAGCACATCGTAACCGTCACCGCCGCGGAGGTCGTGGCGTGTCCGCTCGGGAAGGAGTAGGTGTGTTCGTTGAAGAGTGCGGCGCCCGCTGGTCGCGTGCGACCGAATAGGAGTTTGACACCGCCCGAGATCAGGCCCCCAACCGCGGGCGCGGCAACGACCACGCCGGCTTTGCTGCGACCCCTGCGCCCATAGAACCACATGCCCCCGCCTATTGCGATCAGCAGCATCACATCAGGAGAGCCGATCCACGTTAGCGCGTGGGCGATCTTGAAGGCCACGGGATTCTGGTGCGAGATCATCCATCCCCGCACGTCATTGTCGAACTGGCTTGTCGGCCTTTCCGCCACGTCCTCGCCAAGGTCAGCGAACACGCTGATCGCGATCGCCGACACCACTGCGATCAGAGTCCAGAACGTAATCAGTTTTCTGAACCAGTCCCGAACGCGGTGGGTCACGGCAGACCCACCGCGGCGCGTTGGCGTCATCGCTACCGATGCTCCATGGCTACGCGGCCGCGTCGATGTCGGTTGTCAACTTCTCATCCACCTGCTTCCTGCCTCGAGCGCCGCGCTTCTTCCCGTTGATGCTAGCGACGCGGAGTGACAGAAAGCAGAGACCCCAGCTCCATGCAAGCCAGGACAGGCGATCGAGCGGGCTCATCGTGCGCATCATCACAGCCGCGACCATGATTCCACCAGCGGCGGTCTCCACCATGTTTCCCGGTGGTGACACTGTCCTTCGTGCGATCACGTCGATCGCGTGCGA
>DATHHC010000010.1:0-8307 GCA_035317285.1 Gemmatimonadaceae bacterium
GGGCATCGTCTGGCCCAGGAGCTCGCGGACGGTCGCGATGCGCTCTGGCTCATTGGGCGTGCGATCAAAGTCAGCGGACGCAAGCGCGAAGTCATTGGTGTGCTCGCTCCCCCGGCGATTGGACCCGAGCCGGATCTCGCCGCGTTCGCGCCGATTCGCGGAGGCGAGTCGCTGCTCGAGCCGTCGCGTGAAGCGCGATTGCCAACGCTGCGTCTCAAGGCACACAGCATCGAGGCGGTAGACACGCTGCGCTCGCAGGCGGTCAACTGGCTGGCAGAGCGGTACGGAACGCGAGTCGAGAAACTCAATGTCGAAGTCGGAACCCAGCGCCTCGAGAATACCCGTCAGGGAATGCTTTTGACAAAGCTGCTACTGGGACTATTGGCAGGACTGATACTCGCCGTTGGCGGGATCGGAATCATGAACGTGCTGCTCGCCGCGGTAGCCGAGCGAACGAGGGAGATCGGAATCCGCAAAGCCGTCGGTGCGCGGAGAGCAGACATCCAGACGCAGTTCCTCGTTGAATCGGTCACAGTGACCGGAGCAGGAAGCGCGATCGGATTCGTCGTCGGAATAATCATCGCGGAGGCGGGGACCGCCGGATTCCGTCTCTGGGCGCACGCGCCGATTTATCCGGTGATGCACCTCAGCACGGGTCTCCTCGCCGCCGGATCAGCGATCCTGGTCGGATTGGTTTTCGGAACCTACCCCGCGCGCAGAGCGGCCGAGCTTTCGCCCGTCGAGGCTATCGCGCGGGAGTGAGTCGCGCCGCGCGAACCCTGGCCGCCAGCAGCCGCGGCGAGAGTGTCCGTGTCGGGACGCCCACCGTCGGGAGGGCGGGGTTCAGCGGCACCGGTTGAACCTCGCTGATTGCGAGCCAGAGGCCGTGCGCATTCATCGACGGGATCACGACGGTCGTCCGTTGTGTCCTCGGCGCATTCGCCGAGAACGGCTCGAACACGATCGAACCATGCTCGTTGAACGTCGCGATGCTGCACGTCCCGCTCTTTGCGTACGGTGGCAGCGGAAGGTTGCACGTCTGATTCGTTCCACTCACCTGGCTCACGAGCGTCCCCGAAATGGAACTCCAGAGATTGACGTCACCTTCAACGTAGATCGCTACCGCGGGCAACGCGTCCACGGGCGCCGATGTGAAGTCGAAATTGGTGGTTCCCTCGTCGGCGATGATGAAGATCATTCGGTCGGGCGGCTGATTCGCCGCGTGCGCTTGCCAGAGAAGGACAACGAGTCCGAGCGATGGAGGCGTGCAGGTAGCTGGCTCGTCCGGAAACGAAACCCCGAACAAATCCTCCTCGCATGTACCGTCGGGAAACGTCTCTCTGAGGCCCAGAGCGAACATGTTTTCCGACGAGCCGTCGATGGTGACGGCGACCTGATCGAGCAGCGGCGCGATTCCGCCGAATGATCCGTCGAACGCAGGCGTGGTCGGGGGTCCCGCGACGATAATACCCTGCAAGCCGAGCGTGAGGCTTTGCAGCGCGGCGTTGGAATCGATCGAGTCGGGGCCGGTAGAGTCGCTGCCGCACCCTGACAACATTGCCCCAAGGATGATGAGTGCCGGAAAGGCTCGTGCTTTTGAGAGAATCATCGAGTATCAACCACTGAGGGGGGGTTCCAGCGACCAGCAACATTTTTGCCAGCCAGGATGGGAAATTACCGCGCGGACCGCTCCTCGTGGTCAAGACGAGTGGTCGTGCACCATTCGCCAACCGGTAGGCGGGTTCCCGCTGCCTGGCGGGACACGAACCCAAATCGTTGTGAACCAGCCAGTTCGATTGGGCATTCCCGCGCCGGTCAGAATGTACTGTCCGGTCACGATCGCCTGGTCAGGACCGATGGGCCGGATTTCCAGATGATCGTAGCTGAGCAGCTGCAGTGGACGCCCCGTACGCCAGTATCCCGCGCGCATCTGTCCTTCGATTCCTTTTACGCCTCGCACGAGTCCAGTCGAGCCCATCGCCGTAGAGGAATCGACGTAGGCCGAGAGATAAACCGGAAGCTCGCCACGATTCCATCCGGCAGCAGTTGTATCGAGCGTCGCCTTGATCGCGGCGGCATCGGACTCGTGTCGAAAGCCTCCGCTACCACCGGACCGCATTTGACTGGAGCACGCTGCAAGCACGAACGCCGCGAACAACAAGATGCTGCGCAAGCTCGTCACGCCTCGGGAACGAGCCTCAGGCTCGTGCCCCACGGATCGGTCAAAATCCATTCTCCACTCTCCTCTCTCACTGGGTAACCAGCCGCCTTCACGTGACGCGCAGCTTCCCCGGCGTCCTTTTTCGTCGGCACCAGGATCTCCCACTCGAGCAGACGCGCATCCTCGTCTGTCGCAGGCGGCGCGCCGCGAGCCCACGTGTTGGTGCCGAGATGATGATGATACCCGCCCGCCGACATGAACAGAGCGCCCGGATAGCTCCACACGACCTTGTCGAATCCGAGCGCATCGTGATAGAACGCCTCCGCCGCCGCGATGTCATCTACATAGAGATGCACGTGACCGAGTACAGTACCGGCCGGCATCCCCGTCCAGCGCTCGCCACCGGTGGAGGCCACGAGATCATCCACGTCGAGATGATTCGTCGTCATGCGCAGCTGCCGCTCGTCGTAGCGCCACGCCTCGCGCGGGCGATCCGCGTACACCTCGACGCCAAGGCCATCGGGATCGGTGAGATAGACAGCTTCGCTCACGAAGTGATCGGACATCCCGGCGTGGACGCCTAGCGCCGCGAGGTGCGCGACGAACCGGCCGAGCGATGCGCGATCTGGCAACAGAATGGCGAAATGATAGAGACCGAGCAGACCGCGTCTCGGTACCGGTCGCGCCCCCGTCATCCAGCGCAGACGAACGATCTCGCCGTCTTCGCCGTGTGGCCCGAAGCTGATCGAATCCGTCGTGCTACCGATCGATCGCATTCCCAACACCTTCTCGTAGAACGCAAGCGATCGCGCGAGATTGGAGACCTGCAACCGCACTCCACCGAGGTGTGTCGCTTCGGGCAGCCGGTACCCTTTGGGTCGGATTCCGTGCTGCACATCTGCATTTGTGGGCATTCTACGCCTCCGACTCTGCCTCTGCCTCTTCCTCTTTATGACCTGGCCCGAACGTCTTGATCGTCGCAAACAGCAGCAGCACGATGAGAATCCCCTGAGCCGTGAGAGTCTCGACGCTTGGATAGATGCCCATCGCCTCGATGTGCGGGCCGCCAGGGATCACGGTGATGGGCATGATGTTCCCTTCCTGCAGCTCGCGGATTCCCTTGCCCATGAACACGAACGCCATGTAGTAGAGAAGGATACTCGTCACCGCGAAGAACGGCCGCATCGGAATCCTGACGCCGTAACGGTAGAATAGCGTGAAGATCACCGCGAGGACAACAAACCCCACGACGATCCCGAGCGCGATCGAGCCTCCGACGTTCGGTCCCTCGTTGAACAGCGCTTGGTAGAATAGCGCTGTCTCGGCCCCTTCCCGGTAAACGGCGAGGAACGCAACGAGGGCGAGCGCCTTGCCGCCGCCGTGCTCGAGCGCCGAGTTCACCTTCTCGCGGATGAACTTCTGCCACTTGGCAGCTTCGACCTTGGAGATGAGCCAGTAGCTCACCGAGAAGAGCACGACCACGGCGATCAGCATCGACGTCGCCTCGACGATCTCGCGGCTCGCCGGCATCGCGGCAAGGAGCGTTTTCATCGCCACAGCCGTGGCGGCACTCGCCACCAACCCGAGCGCGATTCCAAGCCAGATCGACCGCAGTCGTTCGCGATGTCCCGTCTTGATCAGAAGCGCGACAACAGCGCCGATCACGAGTATCGCCTCGAACCCTTCGCGCACAATGATGAGAAACGACTGAAGGAACGCCTCCCAACTACCGGATGGCACTTGCTGGCTGAGATCGACGACCGACGGGAGACCATCGGCAATCGCGTCGCGCGAATTCTTGGCGGCGGCGACGTCGTTTCGCCTCACCGCTCCCTTGAAGTCGGCGAAGTGGCGCTCCATCGTCGCGACGAGCCCGGGTTTTTTCGCGCGCGCCGGTGTCTCGAGCGGCTCGAAGGCGATGTACGCGTCGAAGGCGCGGTCGCCCGCTTCCGCGTTCTTGCCGTTTCGCGCGAAATCCAGCGCGCTGTCGAGCAACGCCAGAATCACCGGCGATGCCGTATCACCGGGCGTCGCGGTTGCATCCGCGCGCGCGGCGGGCAACGTCAGCCGCTCGCCTCGGAGTGAATAGATGTAGTTGATGATGTTCCACCGCTGCTGCGGCGTCAGCGAGGAGGCGAAACCCGGCATCGCCGTACCGCGCACACCAACTGAGATGACGTTGTAGGCAAGGGTCGGCGTTAGCTCCGGAGTGAGCGTCCTGATCCCGATCGCGGGCGGCGGTGTGCTGAGTGTATGGAGCGCCGGTCCGTCGCCGGCCCCCTTCTCGCCGTGACACGACGCACAATTCTTTACGAACAACGCCTGTCCGTCGACCGCGTCGAGCGGGCTTTCCGGAAGATCCATCGCGCCGGCCGTTCCCAGCGAGGTGGAAAAGCGCCGTTGAAGCTGCTTCACCACCGACGGCGGTTTCTTTTGTGCGACAGCCGTAATCATGGTGTCGAGAATCGCCCTGGTCGTCGCCGCATCATAGCCGCTCAGCCGTTTCGCGACCTCCCTGGCGTCGGTAAGAAAGCCGTAGGTCTCGTCGAACTCGTCTTTGGAGATGAGCTTTCCGTGCTCGTCAATCGCCTTCGCATACTCCTCGGTGGCGACCCCGACGATGCTCGCAAGACGTTTTGCCTGATTTTCCTGGGCGGGGAGTGCGATAGCCGTTATGAGCGATAGGGCGGGGACGCCAATCCATCGCATGAGTCGATAATTCATTGCCGAGTGAATTTATCCGGATTCCGCTTGGAAGCAATCGGTGGATGTGCATAATTGGCATCCAGCGAACGCCCTAACTGAACGGGGTCCGATATCCGGGAACTGGGAACTGGGGAAAAGAACGTGATCCGAGATCTGAGAAGCGCAGATCCCAGGGTTCAGGAACTTCCCTGCGACATATCTGAGTGGCGCTATGGTACAGGCGGTGGGTTGTAACAGGTGGCTCGCTCGGAACGGTCGGAGCGGCAGTGACTACGCTCTGAGATCCATGCCCTCTCAGATCTCGGATCCCGTCAGTTTGCAGTTGTGAGTTCCCGTTCGGTCAGTTGCCGCCCTTCGAGTCTCGAAAAATGTAATCCCCCGCCAACTCCCGATCGCACACCGCGGCGCGCACCCCCGTCCTCCGCTCGAACCTGTCCACGAACGCCGGCAATCGCTCCGCCGTGAACGTCCCCCGCGGCAGCCCAACGACTTCAATCGCCGCCTCGATTGCCTCCGGCTCGCCCTCGACCTCGACCAGGACATCCATCCGCGGGTAGGTCTCGAACCGAATGGTCGCGCCGGCGAGTTGGTACTGGGCGATATCGCGGTCTATTTCCCACGTGAGCTTCAGCCCGAGCTTCTCGAGAATCTTTTCGAGCGCGTCGAAATCCTCGACCGGCACGGTTATCTCCTCGCGGATCTTGTACCCGCCCTGCATCTCGGTCGGCCCCTTCCAGTCGAGGTACGTCCGCGTGGATACGGCGCTCCGGTAGCGCCGCGTTCTCAGCACTTCGTCGCGACCCGACAAGTCGCGCGATGCGAAGTCGTAGCGCCGGTCGGAGATCTTTCCCTCGAACGACAGCGCCGCCCCTGCCGCTTCGATCTTCCTACGCCGCTGGGCCAGATCGTCGACGATCGCCTTGAGCTCGACCTCACGCATTGACGATAGACTCGAGCACCTGGGCCGTGTTCTTCAGCGACGGAAAAACGGCGTAAGGATTGTGCGACTGGAGATCCTCGACCGTGTAGTGGCCGCTGGCGACGCCGATCGCTTTCGCGCCGAGTGAGCGGCCGCAGGCGATGTCGGCAGGAGTGTCGCCGATGACGACGATACGATCACCGGCGATGTCGAGCCCGAGCTGCTCGCTCGCCCGGCGTTGCGCGATGGCCGGCAGCTCAGGTCGGTTCTCATGATCGGAGCCGAAAGCGTTAACACGAAAACGATCCGGGTTTAATCCCGCTGCCGTCAGCTTGGTGCGCGCCCCCGATTCGACATTCCCCGTCAACAGGCCGAGCACGACATCATTCCGCGGCTCGAGCGCGTCGAGTAGCTCGATGACGCCGTCGAGGGGACGGACATCGAACTTTCCGCTTGCCGCTCCCTCGCGAAGCCCGTCGAGGTAAATCTCGATCAGCTTCTGCATTTGCGAATCGATGTGCTCGTCGGAGTGGCCCTCGAGGCGCATGACATCGCGCACGATCTGCTTGTCGGTCTTTCCGTCGTAGCGATAGGCTGGATTTCCGGGCGAGCCGAAGATCGACCCCAGCGCGCGACGCATCGATGCGCGTCCTAGTCCCGCGGAATTGAGCAGCGTGCCGTCGATGTCGAAGAGAACGAGCCTCATGTTCTGGTGAGGAATACGCCGGCGATGATCGTCACCGCTCCCACGCCCTGGAAGATCGTCGGAACTTCCCCGAGGAACGCCCAGGCAACCATCAGCGCGACGATGGGCTGCAAGTTGGTGTATACGGCACTTCTGGTCGGACCGAGTACTCGCAGTCCGCGATACCAGAACATGTACGCGACGCCCATCGAGATCACGCTCGAGTAGAAGAGTGCCGCCCACCCGCCGGCGCCTACGGCGGACCAGTTGGTTCTGATCAGGGCGGGCATCGACGCGATGAGTAGCGGCACCGCGCCTCCAACCATCGTGACGGCCGAGAGCTGGATCACGTCGATCCGTTTCGTGTACGGCTGCAGCCCGATCGTATAGAAGGTCCAGCACAGAACGCCGAAAAAGACAAGCACCGATCCGAGGAGTGTGACCTCCCCATTGGTTGGTTTGGCGCTTCCCACGATGACCAGCCCGACGCCGACCATTGAGAGAGCGATGCCCGCAACGGTCATCCGCTTCACGCGCTCGATGCCACGCGCCCTCGCCGCCAGAGCGATGAACGCCGGCACGGCGGCGACAATGAGCGCCGCGTTTCCGGCGCGAGTGCGCGCGACCCCGTGAACGAAGAAGAGCTGGTACAGCCCGTTCCCGACCACGCCGAGCAAGAGGAGGCGAACGACGTCTCGCCGCGGGAGTGCGAAGCCGCCGCGTGCGTAGGCGACCGGCACCAGGAACGCGGCCGCGGTTGCGACGCGGAGCCCCGTGAACGCGACGGGATTGAAGACCTTCGTCGCGTACTTCACGACCACGAAATTGATCGCCCAGATCACCGCCATCGTGAGGAGGAGCAGATCCGTCAGCCCGAAGGATCGAGGGGCGGCCGAGTCGCTCACGACGGGTTGTGGTGTAACTGATTCAGTCATCGCCGAAAGCTAGCCGGGCAAGGCGCGGCGCGGCTACTTTGGTTTCATGCACATCTCGTTCGCATTATTCGCCGATGCCGCCAACCTGTCACAGGAAGGAAAGTTGAATGTGCTGGGCGTCTTCGACGCGGTTCAGGTCGCTGGCCTTCCGACGATTCACCCGCGCACCCACTTCGTCGTCCGCCTCAAGGCCAACGGCGACGATGTCGGGCAGCACAAGCTCTCGTTCCGCTGGCTCAGTCCGCTCGACGAGGAGCTCTGGTCCTCGACGGGTGAGATGAACGTCGCCCCTGCGCCGAACCCGGTGTTCGAGGTCGACCTGCCCATCATCGCGGTCGTAGACCTTCCGCTCAACATGGTGGGACAGTACACGATGCAGGTCGCGCTCGATGGGAAGCCGAGTGCGGCGGCTCGGCTCTTCGTTAACGGGCCGGCTCAGCCTCAGTCGCCGATGGTTCCCGGCGCTCCGAATGGGATGGTCAGCTAGGAACAAGGACGACAGGCAGCTACCACCTACCAGCGGGAAGCTACCAGCGACCAGCGGGGAGCACGCACCTGGGTCGTTTAGTTCTCCGAGAGAATCCTGCGCGCATACCGGAATCTCTTGAGAAGCAAATCCGTGTACTCATCGCCCTGCGCGAGATCGTCGACAGCGTACCCTCCGCGTCCAAGCGCCAGATGCACCACCTTCATTCCGCCGAGCGAGATCGCGACGTGCGTGATCTTTCCGTCGGGCTCGTCGGAAAAGAAAAGAAGATCGGCCGGCATGAGATCGTGTACCGAATCGACCGGCTTGCCGGTCGCGGCCTGCATCCACGCATCGCGAGGGACGTTCACACCGTGCAGGTGAAAGGAGCTCGACACCAGGCCCGAGCAGTCGCATCCCCAGGGCGTCAGTCCT
>DATHHC010000011.1:0-9281 GCA_035317285.1 Gemmatimonadaceae bacterium
GGGGGACCGGAGGTGCTCGAGGTTCGGGAGCGGCCGAGGCCGGAGCCAGGAGTCGGGCAGATTCGGGTGCGGGTGCGGGCGTCGGCGCTCAATCGCGCCGATCTCATGCAGCGAGAGGGGAATTATCCCGTACCGCCCGGCGTACCGGCGGATATCAGCGGGATGGAATACGCGGGCGAGGTCGATTCCCTCGGGGCCTTGGCGACTCTTTGGAAGAAAGGCGACCGGGTGATGGGAATCATCGGCGGTGCGGGTCACGCCGAGTACGTTTGCGTGCACGAGAGAGAAGCGATGCCTATGCCCAAGGGGATGTCGTGGGAGGACGCCGCCGCGATTCCGGAAGCCTTTCTTACGGCGTACGACGCGCTCTTCAATCGGTTGGCGGTCCGCACTGGTGAAACGGTGCTCATTCACGCGGTAGGAAGCGGCGTCGGAACCGCGGCCCTGCAGATTGCGCGCGTGGCGGGAGCGAGGGTGGTTGGGACGGCGCGCACCGCGCAGAAGCTTGAACAGGCAAAGAAGCTTGGCCTCGATGTCGCGATAGATGCTTCGCGCGGTGACTGGCCCGCGCAGGTGGAGACCGCGATCGGCGCACTGCGGGTGCACGCCGTGGTGGACCTCGTGGGTGGGAACTACCTCGAGGGGAATATGCGGGTGCTCGCGTTGCGCGGCCGGATCGTCGTCGTCGGTCTAACCGGTGGCGCGACCACTGCATTCAACATGGGCGCGCTTCTCGTAAAGCGGCTCACCATCGTCGGAACGACACTGCGAGGAAGGCCTTTGGAAGAAAAAATCACGGTCGCGCGCGATCTCTCGGAGCACATTCTGCCGCTCTTCGACGCGGGCCGGCTCAAGCCTGTCGTCGATCGTGTCTTTCCGTTCGACGAAATTCGTGCTGCGCACAAGCTCATGGAATCGAACGGGACGTTCGGAAAAATCGTGCTCGCGTGGCGGTCGTGAATCTCGACAAGGCGCGTACCTGGATCGAAAAAGTGGCAGGAGGCCGCGTGATTTCTGTCGCGGCGCTGCCTGGCGCCACGTCCTCGGAGCTGCACGCGGTCGACGTCGAAACCGCGGACGGTGAGACCATGAGCCTCGTTCTTCGGCTCTTCACCAATAAGGATTGGGTGAAGCGGGAGCCCGATGTCGCAACTCGTGAAGCCAAGAGCGTGGTCCACGCGACGGAGGGCGAGCTTCCCGTCCCGCAGCTCGTGGGGTGTGATGCCGACGGATCAAAATGTGGGGCGCCGGCAACGCTCGTGACCATGGTTCCGGGCGAAGTAGTGCTCCAGCCCGAGAGCTGGACCGAGTGGCTTCAGGGTCTCGCCCATGTCGCGGCGCGGATTCATCGCGTTGAAGCCGAGGGATTCCGCTGGAAGTATCGCCGGTATAACGAGCGGGCCAAGCTTGCCGTGCCCGCGTGGTCAGAGCAACCGGAGGCGTGGGCGGCGGCCATCGAGGCAGTTCAGGGCCCCGCGCCTCCCTACATCGAGTGTTTCGTGCACCGGGACTTCCACCCGAGCAATGTCCTCTGGTGGAATGGACGCGTGAGCGGCGTCGTCGACTGGGTGAATGGCTGCAGAGGGCCAGCGGGGATCGACGTCGCCTGGTGCCGGCACAACCTCGCGAGCCTGCATGGCCTGCTGGCCGCGGACGAATTCCTCTCGCAGTACAGCGCGGCCGCGGGACCGGCGTTCGAGTATCACCCGTATTGGGATCTGATGTCGGTGGTGGAGCTGCTGCCGGGACCACCCGCGATGTACGAGGGATGGCGGGCCCACGGGGTTCCGGAGATTGACGCCGGGCTCATTCGCCAGCGCGTCGATCTCTACGTGGCGAGCGTGGTGACGCGGCTCAGCTCTTTCCCTTCCGTTTCCGACTCCGCCGATCCTGTATCAGAATCATCGCAACCATCCACAGCCCAATTATCGCTGCGATAAGAAAGCCGAATGTCGCGAGACGCGGCCGGTATCCCATGAGGAGCCCACTGGCTACGAGCAGGCCGCCGAGGACGAGTCCGGTAAAAATGCGGTTGGCGACTTTTTCCAATCCGAGCAGCAAAGATCCGAGCTGGGGCGTATCCACGCGGACCGCGAAATCGTCGGCGACCAGTTTCTGTGTGAAGACGTCGAGCCTGTGCGGAAGCGCGCGCACGAGGTCCGACGTTTCGGCCGCCATCTGAAAGAGGCGACGCGGCGATATGTCGCGCCGCGCCCGCTGGTTGGCGATTTCGGCGGTGTATTCCCGAATCGAGCTCGTCGGACTGAAATTGGGATCGAGCGATCTCGTCACGTCATCGAGGCTGAAAAGCGCTTTCGCCAACAGCGTCAGCTCCGCCGGGAGCTTTAGTCCCTCGCGATAGGCGATCGTGATGATCTCGTAGAGCATCACTCCCGTCGGTGTCTCCTCCACCGTCTGATCCGCCTGCTTCGCGATCAGCGCCGCGACGTCGCGAACGTACGCGTTGCGGTCGAATTCATCGGGCACCGCGCCCATTTCCATCAGCGTTTCCGCCGCGGCATTCCCGTCGTTCTCCGCCATCGCCAGGAGGAGCCGCACGACGTGGTCGCGCATCGAACCCGTCAGGTGCGCGGTCATTCCGAAATCGATGAGGGCGAGCTTCGGATCGTCGCGCGGAGCAGGGGCTACGGCCGCGGCTTTCGCTTCGTTCTCGGATTGGGTCAGCGCGGTTGCGCCGGGCCTCACCACCTGACGGCGGTCGTCCGCGAGCGCTTCCGCCGGCGTCTTTGGATTCTCGCGTCCCGGGAGCACGATGAACAGGTTTCCGGGATGCGGGTCCGCGTGGAAGTGCCCGCTATCCGTGATCTGGTGCAGGTAGGCGCGCGCGAACTCCTCGGCCAGCTCCGAGAAGTCGTACTCGATCCGCACGATCGGCGGGATCGAGTCGATCTTCACTCCCCGGATGCGCTCCGTCGTGAGCACCTTGTGGGTGGTGTACGCATCGATGACGCGCGGGATCAGGATGTGCGGGAAAGTCGCCAGCGCTTTCCGGAACGCCGCCGCGTTGCGCGCTTCGGTCCGGTAGTCGAGCTCATCGGCCAGCGCGCGCTCCACCTGCTGTACAACGCCGATGAGATCTACGCGCTGGCCGGCCGAGGTGTGATCCGTAAGAAACATCGCCAGATCGCGGAAGAAGCTGATGTCGTCGGTTAGCTGCTCGCGCAGGTTCGGTCGCTGCACCTTGACCACCACGCTTCGGCCGTCGCGCAGCTCGGCGGCGTGCACCTGGCCGAGGCTTGCGCTGCCCAGCGGCTCCTGTTCGAATGAGGCGAAGAGCTTGCTGATGCGGGCGTTGAGCTCCGCTTCGATCGTCTGCTCGACCTGCTCGAAGTCCATCGGAGGAACTTTGTCCTGCAGATGCTCGAGCTCCTCGATGTACGGCGGCGGGAGCAGGTCCGGACGCGTGGAGAGCACCTGTCCGAGCTTGATGTACGCGGGCCCCAGCTCCACCAGTCGCTCGCGGAACGCGCCCGCTTTTGCGGCGAGATCCCCCTCGAACGTGCCCACATCATCGATGGCCGCGCCCTCGATGCTCAGAAGGCCCTGGCGGCTGGCGAAATCGCGCAGGCCGTAGTTGGTAAAGAGGCGTACGGTCGCGACGAGGCGCGGAAGATGCTTTGGCGAGAGAATCATGTGCTGCGCGAAAAGGCAGAATCCATGCCCACGCTAAACTTTCTTTGCGCGGGTTCAGTGTCACCGCATGCAAGTGGCCGCGTGTGACGTGACCACCGATATTTATGCATGCCTAAGAAGAAGACCGACAAGAAGCGTACGGCCGCGAGGACCGCCGCGAAGCGACGCGCGGCGCGACCCAAGTCGGGGCGAACACCGGTCACACGGGTGCCGAAGCCGTGGGGACACGAGACGATCTGGGCGCGTTCCGACCGTTACATGGGGAAGATTCTCCATATCAACGCCGGCCACGAGCTGTCGGTGCAGTATCACAACAGGAAGGATGAAACGGTCTACCTGCTCTCGGGCGAGATCGTGTATCGGGTTCAGAAGGAGGGCGATGATGTTCTCGACGACATGCACTTGAGGGTCGGGGAATCATTCAGGATCACGCCGGGGACCATTCATCAGATGATCGCGGTGACGGATTGCGATGTGCTGGAAGTATCCACGCCGGAAATCGACGACGTCGTCCGGCTGAGCGACAAATACGGACGAGAGGGGACAACCGATCCATGAAAGTGATCATCCCGCTGGCGGGGAAGGGAACACGCTTGCGCCCGCACACCTATCTGACGCCCAAGCCGATGATGAAGGTCGCGGGCAAGCCGGTGATGTCCTACGTGCTCGACGAGCTGAAGAAGCTGGGCAACGTCGAGCAGATCGTTTACATCACCGGGCACCTCAAGGAGAAGATCGAGGAATTCGCGCGCGCCGAGATGGACGTGCCGTCGGTGTTCATCGAGCAGAAGGTCCAGGATGGGACGGCGGGTGCGATCGCCCTGGCGCGCGACTATGTCGACCAGCCCGTCCTCATCATCTTCGTGGACACGATCTTCGACGCCGATCTATCGAAGGTGAAGAGCGTGGACGCCGACGGCATCATCTGGGTGAAGGAAGTGGAGGACTACCAGCGCTTCGGCGTCGTCGTGACGGACAAGGACGGCAACATGACGAAGATCATCGAGAAGCCGAAGACGCCGATCTCCAAGAGAGCCAACATTGGGCTTTACTACATCAGGAACTGGAAGCTCCTGTTCGAGGGAATCGAATGGGTTCTCAAGCAACCGAAGAACATGGGCGAGTATTTCCTCACCGATGCGTTCCAGTACATGATCGACAAAGGCGCCAAAATCAGAGTCATCGACGTCGAGGGATGGTACGACGCCGGAAAAATCGACACGATGATCGAGACCAACCAGGCGATGCTCGAGCGAGGCCGCGCGCGGCGGCCGAAGAACACCGGTGACTCGACCATCATCGACCCGGTTTACATCGAAGACAACGTCACCTTGAAGAAGTCGACGGTCGGACCCAACGTCTCGATTGGCGCGGGCTCGGTGCTCGATGGCACTAACATCAGTCACTCAATTGTTGGAGCGAACGCAAAGATCACGAAGTCGGTTCTCAAGAACTCGCTCGTTGGCGATGACACGGTGGTCGAGGGCGTGAAGGGCGAGGTGACGGTCGGCGACCACTCGGAAGTCCGGGCATCGTAAACCCTATGGAAGTGCGGAAGCCGCGTCCGAAGCTCGGGCGCAACGTCATCGGCCTGGGCGCGGTGAGCTTCTTCACCGACGTCTCGACCGAGATGATCTATCCGCTGCTTCCCGTTTTTCTGGCGGGAGTTCTTGGAGCGAATGCGAGCTTCATCGGCGCAATAGAGGGAGCGGCCGAGACAACGGCGTCGCTGCTCAAGCTGCTGAGCGGTTGGTGGTCGGACAAGATCTCGACGAGGAAGCCGTTCGTGGTAGCCGGCTATCTGCTTGCCTCGATCGTCCGCCCCTTCATTGCCGCGGCGCACAGCGCCAGCCAGGTGCTCGCGATTCGCGTCACGGACAGGGTGGGCAAGGGAATTCGCACCGCACCCCGAGATGCGCTGCTTGCTGACTCGGCCCCTCCCGAGGCCAGGGGACGCGCGTTCGGATTCCATGCGGCGGCCGACAACGCCGGCGCGGTGCTGGGTCCGCTGGTGGCTTTTTTCATCCTCAGGATGCATGGGGTGGGCGCGCCCGGCGCCAACATGCATTTCCTTCCGCGCGACGAGCGCGCGCTGAGGAACGTCTTCTGGCTCTCGGCGATTCCGGCGGCGATAGCCATGGTCGTTCTGATCGTGGTCGTGAGCGACATACCGCGACGCGACAGCGCGAAACCCGGAGAAGCCGGCGGAACGGCCAGTCTGGGTGGGCGCTTCTGGGCATATCTCGTGGTCGTCCTTCTGTTCACGCTGGGAAACTCAACCGATGCGTTTCTGCTGCTCCGCGCAAATCAGCTCGGCGTGCCGGTTGCGCTGGCGCCGATACTCTGGGCGCTGCTCAACTTCGTGAAATCGGCGACTGGTACCTATGGCGGACAGCTCTCGGATACGATCGGGCGAAAGCCGCTGATTGTCGGAGGATGGCTCCTGTACGCAGCGGTGTATTTCGCGTTTGCATGGGCCGGTGCGCCGTGGCAGGCATGGGCATTGTTCGCCGTCTACGGGATTTTCTACGGGATGACTGAGGGCACCGAGAAAGCGCTCGTAGCGGACATCGTTCCCACGGTTCGGCGCGGGGCGGCCTTCGGCTGGTATAACCTCGCGATCGGATTGGGCGCCCTCCCCGCGTCGCTCATCTTCGGATGGATCTGGGACCGCTCGGGGTCTCCGAGCGCGTTCGTGTTCGGTGCTACGCTGGCACTTGTGGCGGCAATCCTCATGGCCGTGGTCGCGCCTTCATCGCGACTGAGCGAGGCGAAGTGATCTCGTAAGCGGTTCGCGGATTACGCTTGGGCTTCCTCGAGCGAGTAGAGTGCGCGCTTCATCAACCGCACCACTCGCCGAGGAGGAAGTATGAAACACACACATGGCGAAGGAGTTCTTGTTCTGGCGCTGTTCGCGGCACTGGCTGGCTGTGCCGATCCCGCGAGCCGCACGGTAGGACCTACCGCGTCAAAAGACATTGTAACCGAGCCTGCTCCCGCGTCCGCGAGCGAGGAGCGGGTCGCGCTGACGAAGATCGCGCGGCTGGTGGCGGTGGCGATGGACAATGAGCCCGCGCGACAGCATCTCAAGCGCGACATGCGCGCGGCGCCCTTCAGGGAGCACAAGCTCGAGCTCGCAACCTATCTGCGCTCGAAGGACGGGCGCGCACTGCTTCAGGACATGTCGAGGCAGACCAGCGGGGGCGAGGGAGAGGTCCTTGCCACGTTGGCCGCGATTCGACCGCTCGAGTTCTACATGCCCGTCGCGGGTCACCGCGAAACGTGGACCGGCAAGGGCGACGTGCTCGTGGTCTCGCAGCTGGACGAGTCGGACCCGATGGTGACATTCGACGAGGCAGGGAGGGCGGTCTCGCTTGACCGGAAGATCGCGCCGAACCAGCCAACACTCTCGATCGTGCCGGTGGAGACGCGATTCGACCAGCCGTTGACGGCCACGGCTTCGCGGAACGTGCGCGATCAGAGTGGCAGCGCAATCGGCACGCTCGAGCCTCTGGTTCTCAAAGGATCGAATCTCGTGCTCTGCGGCGCAACGTGCGAACGGGGTAGCGGGGGCGGCGGGGGCGCTCCTTCCATCCCGCCGGGACTCTACCTGGAGTTTTCCCGGATTGTCGATGCCAAGGAACCGTGGGTTCGAGGGGAGCCAGAGATCGAAGTGCACATTCAGGGTCCGTCGAGCCTGTCCGCTCCTACCACTGGAGAGGATCTCTCGTGCTCCGGCGAACACGCGCCCGACTACAGGAAAGTGTTCAACCAGGATGGAGCGTTCTGGGAAGGCAGAGTGATGCTGCTTTCGGCCGATGAGGCCATTGCATTCGCGGACAAGTTCAACCAGGGCTTCCACGTTCTGTTCTGGGAGGACGACAATCAGCCATGCATTCTGAAGCTCGATTCCAATTCCCTGATGAGTCTGCTGCAATCCACGGCGGCCGCGTTCAGCACCGTCGCAATCAAGGTTTTTCCAAAGGCCTCGCCTCTGGTGATGGCCGCTGTCTTCGTGGGCACACTGTTCTCAAACGCCGGCCAATGGTTGCTCACGAACGATGATTTCCTGGGAGCCGCTGTGGATCAGGCGAGTGCCGGCTATAACAACCCCGGCAACACCCATGTGATCATGGATGGAACCACGCTCAATGGGCGTGCGACGATCGTTTACCGGTAATAACAAGGGAGGGGAGATGTCGCGTCTACTGCTCGCACTCTGCACCGGAATCTGTTTGCTCGCCGCGGGTCCGACCCCCGTTACTGCTCAGGAGCGGAATTACGACGAAAACGCGCTCCGCATTGAGGAGCACGGCGGGACGATCAGCCTCGTTCGCGGGAGATCGGAAACGGTGGTCGCAAAGATCGGAGTCTTCCGGGCGGTAGACGTGGCGGCCGTCGTAAGCCCGTCCCCCAAGGCGATCGCGGAAGCAACGGTATTTCAGCGCAATTACCGTCCAGGAACGTGGCTCGCGTCCCTTGGAATAGCGACGTTAGGTGCCGCAATCGGGGCCTCCCGAATCAACGGCGTGAATCAGTCGATTCCCACTTCGTTGACCATCGTCAGCGTCTCGCTGATTACTGTCGGAGGAGTGAAGCTGGAGAGGGCGAATCGAGCCCTTGCGAGGGCCGTCTGGTGGTACAATCGCGATCTGAAATAGCTCTACAGTGATGTGTTCCTCGGGGTCGCTCAGTCGTCTTTAAAAAACACACTGACGACCCATGAGGATCAATGAAGTCCATACTTTTTCGGGCGCTGTTTTTCTGCGCCACTGTTAGTGCGGCAACGGCCGGCGCCCAGACAATAGGTCATGCGGCGCCGCCCGTTTCCAGCTCTGAATCCGGAACCGCTGTAGGTTCCGCGCGCACTTCCACGACAAGCGACTCCTCGCGCAGCTACGACGCACAGGCGCTGCGCGTCGAGTCGCGCTGGGGCAGTATCAACATCATTCGCGGCGTCAATGGCCCCGTGGTCGGCAGCGTCGGATGGTTCCGCAGGTTCGACGTGGAGAAGCTGGTCGAATCGTCGCCGCAGGCAACTACGGAAGCCGGCAAGTTCAAGTCAAACAACTTCCGCGGCTCCCTCATTGCCGGTCTGGGAGCGACCACCCTCGTTGCCGGCGCGATTCTTACCAGCAACAGCTCGAGCAACGCGTCAAGCCCGATGCTCATGATCGCAGGTGCCGGAGCAATGGTGTGGGGCGTACAGTATCTCAATAAGGGATATTCGGCGCTGTCGCGCGCGATGTGGTGGTACAACCGCGATCTTCCGCGAGCCACTACCGCGCCTTCCAACGCCGGTATCCCATCCACGCCGCGAGACCGAGCAGCGCCAGCGGGATCAAAGCCCCCAGTGACGAAATAATTCCAGCGATCACTGCGACGAAGTTCTTCCAGGCGCGGCGCAGCGCCGCGGCGATCGGATTCTCACCCGGCGTGTTACCCAGTATCGGTGCCGGCTCGTGGACAGTGATGGTGAGGGTGCTCGTCGCCACGCGCGAGCTCAGATAGCGAAGTCTTCCCTCGTACCGCTCGATCTCTTCGCGAACGCGCGCAAGCTCACGCTCGACGCGTAGCACCTCGTCGAGCTTGCCGGTCCTCGTCGAGAGCAGTGTGATCAAACGCTC
>DATHHC010000012.1:0-21200 GCA_035317285.1 Gemmatimonadaceae bacterium
GCCAATACGATCAGCGTCCAGCTGGCGAGCGAGGTAACCCATGCTCCCATGAAGAACCACCATCCGTACATCGTGCTTTGGAAATGCGGGTCGAGCGACATCGACAAATCCCACGACAGCACTATCCAGCCGAACGCGAACGTGAACCCGAGGAATACCGCGAGGCGTCCCTGCAGAGAATGCGTCGAGTGAAGCTCGCGCCGCTCCTCCCTGAAACCTCTCCGCATCCGCTCGCGAATTCCGCGTGCCCATCTTGCGCCGGACTCGGCTACCACACCGACGTCGAGTCGCACCGAGGTATAGATGTACCAGACGCTCAGCACCGTGATGGTGAGATAGACGAGAATCACCCGCGAAAAGAAGAACGGCGGGTTGAGCCACACGCGCTTCTCCGGAATATCGGGCACGTGGCTGGTCCACCAGAAAATGTGCTCGCGGCCGATCAGCAGGACAATCAGCAGCACGAATGCGACCGGCAGGAACGCGACGTACCCCTCGAGGAATCGGATGATCGGCCTCGACCAGCGCGCGGTGGTGATCCGCTGCACCGCGACGAACATCACCCCGGCCGACGAGATCGACGTGAAGTAGAGCCAGTTGACGAGCAGTGCGTGCCACACTCGATCGGGATCGAGGAAGAGGCCGATGACGAAGACGACCAGCCCGATGACCGCGAGCACGATCGCAATCGTCCTGAGAATCGGCGGCGTCGGCCGATCGATTCCAACGAGCACCTCTTCCCTGCTCGGCGCGTGAGCGTCGTGCGTACTCATGGTCTGCCCCCCGCGCGCGCGGTGTCAGACTTCGCTTTTGCGGAATCGGCGCGAGCTCGTCCGGCCGTATCAACGCGTGCGCCGGCGGGAGCCGCCAGCGCTGGCGACGATGGGCTCGGCGCTTCGACTGTCCCCTGCTGGCCACCGTTCAGCAAGCTGTGGGGATTGAAGAATGGAGCCGGCTGTGTCGGTCCCATTCTCGTCGGACCGGGAACCTTGTCACCGGTCACTCCCGGCGCGGCGAGCGGTCCAACTGTTACAGTCGCGCCGCCGACGCCCTGCAGCGCTCTCAAATAGTTGACGACGTCCCAGCGATCCATCTCCTCGATCCTGTTGTACGGCGGCATGAGGCCACGGCCATTACGAATCATTCCGAATACGTATCCGTCCGTGCGCCCCTTGGTCATGTCGGTCGTGAGATTGATCCCCGGCATCCCGTACCTGGTGGCGGGACCATCTCCCATCGCGCGGTCGCCGTGACAGACGACGCAATTGATCTGAAAATACTTTCTGCCATTGGAGAGCGAAGAATCTGACGCGGGCGTGGGATTCCTGAGCGCCGCCATGGAATCGATAGTCGCCGGGAACGCGCCGTACGAAACCTGAATTCCGGCTACCGCCGTTCCATTCGTTGGAACCGATAACTGCGGATTTCCGCGCGAAGGAGTGAGCGTGTCCTTCACGACCTCCCACGTCTTGATCGATGGCTGGCTCTTGAAGTCGGTGAACCATTCGCACGACGTGAGCGCGAGTGGACTCGCGAGAAGCACAACGCGCATCGCCGCGGAGAAGCGGTGAACCCTGGCACTCATCCCGAACACTCTAGCGCTCAAGCCGCACCTCCACCGCACCGTGCTCCCGCAGAAGATCTTCGGCCGTTTTCGCTTTGTCCGGAGGACATTCAACCCAGACCCCGTAATCGCCGTGACTGAAGCGCGGGTCATAGCCGACCATCATCGTGAGCCGAGGGATGCGCGAGTTGATGAAAAGCCCCGCAACGGTGGAAAGAGCCCCGACGAGCACCATCACCTCGAAACCGAAGATCGTGTACGGCACCCACGATGCGATCGGCTTGCCGCCGACAACGAGCGGCCAATAGTCGGAAACCCAGATGGCGATCCAATAGCCGAACGTGACACCGAGCAGGCCGCCGATCAGCGTATAGCGCCGCACCGAGCTCGGCGGTGCGCCGACGGCTTCCTCCAACTCGTGCCGAGGCGTCGGAGTATAGACGCGGATTGTGCCGACGCGCTTTTCCTTGAGCGCCTCGATGGCGCTCACCGCGGAGTCGAGCTCGTGGAATGCACCGAGGACGCCCTGCATCAGGCGTATTCTCCCGGCGTGTCCGCCTCGTACTCGAAGTGCCGGCCGCTCGGATCAATTCCGTGCGGGTGCGCCTTTCTGAGTTTCGGTGGAACTATCTCCTTCACTTCCGAGATCGCGATGACCGGCAGCTGCTTGATGAACAGCAGGAACCACATCGAGAACCAGCCAAAGCTACCGGCGAGGATTGCGTAATCCACCCAGGTCGGACGGTAGCTGGTCCATTGCCACGGCTCGAATTCGTGGGACAGCGACGGCACGACGATTACGAATCGCTCGAACCACATCCCGATGTTGATCGTGAACGAAAGGATGAAGAGCCATGACGGATTGCGCCGCAGCTTCTGGGAAAAGAGCGACAGCGGCAGTACCATGTTGCAGGTGTACAGAATCGCCGACGCCCACCACCATTGTCCCCAGATGCGATTGGCGAAAAAGGCCTTCTCGAATTCGTTGCCGCTGAACCACGCCACGAACCACTCGGTCATGTAGGCGCACCCGACCACGAGCGACGTGAAGAGGCACAGCTTTGCCGCGGCATCGAGGTGATTGATCGTGACGTAGTGCTTGAGGCCGAAGAATTTTCTGAGCGGGATGATGATCGTAAAGACCATCCCGATTCCCGAGAAGATCGCTCCGGCGACGAAGTAGGGAGCGAAAATCGTCGTGTGCCACCCTGGCACCAGCGACATGGCGAAGTCGAAGGACACGACCGAGTGGACGGACAGAACCAGGGGTGTCGAGAACGCCGCGAGGAAGAGATAAGCGCGAGCGAAGTGTCGCCACTCGTTGTCGGTGTTGCGCCAGCCGAGCGCGAGAACGCTGTAAATCCGCCGTCTTATCGGGCTGATGTTCTCGCGATCGCGCAGGACGGCGATGTCGGGAATCAGGCCGACGTAAAGGAAGGTGCTCGAGACCGTGAGGTACGTGAGGATCGCGAACACGTCCCACACCAGCGGGCTCTTGAACTGCGGCCAGATGTAGCGCCAGTTCGGGTACGGGATGAGCCAGAAGAACTTCCACGGGCGCCCAAGGTGGAGAATCGGGAACAGTCCCGCAGTCATGACCGCGAATACCGTCATCGCCTCCGCGCACCGGTAGATCGTCGTCCGGAATCCGGCGCGGAACAGATAAAGAATCGCCGAGATGAGCGTGCCGGCGTGACCGATACCAACCCAGAAGACGAAGGTGATGATGTACACGCCCCACATCACCGGCGGGTTGTAGCCCGCCACGCCGAGCCCGCTGTAGATCTGGTACATCCAGGCCGAGATTCCGACGAGCAGGAAGAACACAGCGACGCCGAGGCCGATGAACCACGCAACGGTCGGATGAAGAGTCCCGACGATCTCGCGGTCGACCTGCTCGTAGTCCTTCACCGCCGGCAGCTGCACGTCTGCCGAGGCAAAGTTCGGCCGGCGTGGCTCGTCGCGCGCGGGCATCGGCTGCGTGATGGTCGCCATGCTCAGGCGCCCCCGGCTGTCGTCGGGGAGGGATGCGTAACTTTCTTCAAGTAAACGACCGCCGTGAATGTGTTGAGCTCTTCGAATACATGGTACGCCCTCGCATCCTTAGCCATCTGCGTGACGGTCCAGGTTGCGTCGGCAGCGTCGCCAAATACGATTGCGCGCGAGGGACATCCCGCCGCGCACGCCGTGGTGAACTCGTCCGGCTTGAGAGGTCGCTTCTCCGCGGCAGCTCGATTTTCCGCCTCACGAATTCTTTGCACGCAGAAGGTGCACTTCTCCATCACACCCTTTCCGCGGACAGTGACGTCGGGATTCAGCTGCCAGTTGAGCGGTTCGGGGAACGCGTACTGCGGCCGCGCCGGCTCGCCGTACCCGAACCAGTTGAAGTAGCGGACCTTGTACGGGCAGTTGTTGGAGCAGTAGCGGGTGCCGACGCAGCGATTGTACACCTGCACATTGAGCCCGTCCGGCGAGTGGTACGTGGCGTACACGGGGCACACCGGCTCGCACGGCGCGTTGCCGCAGTGCTGGCACATCATCGGGATGAAGCGCGTGTCGAAATCGGCGCCGCCGTCTTCTCCGCCCTCGTAGTAGCGCTCGATCCGAATCCAGGCCATCTCGCGGCTGCGAAGCAGGTTCGCGCCGAAGCCGGTCCGGTCGGGAAGAAACTGTCCAACCTGCCAATCGGCACCCACGGTCGGAATGTTGTTCTCGGCGTAGCACGCGCTCACGCACGCGGCGCATCCGGTGCAGCGCGCGAGATCGACCGTCATCGCCCAGCGGCGTTTGGCCATGCCGCTCCAGTGATTCGGATCGTACATGCCTTTGTCCTTCGAATTCGGATCGCCCTGCTCTCCCTGGGCATCGTTTGCAACCGGCGACCTGAGGCCGGGAAGGAATTGGTGCGGCGCGGCTCCGGGCATCTCCTCGCCGTGCTCCGCGCCTTCCGCATGCTCGCCTGCGGCTCCCTCGGGCGCGGCGGTCGATGCAACTTCCGCTACGTGGGATGCCCCGGTGTCGTGCCCCGGTCGTCCCGCCCGAAGATCTGCAATCGCAATCGCCTGCCCGATTCCGCGTCCATGCTGGCGCGCTGATCCTTCGGTGGTAACGATTTGCTTGTAGCCGCCCGCCTTCGAGACGCTTGCCTTGGTCGAGACGAACGCGACTCCGCCGGCGCGGTCCTCGCCGAGCGGGAGAATCTCGAGCGGATTGAAGCCCGCCGCGGCGTATCTCCCAGCATGCGTGTGGCCTCTGCCGGTTCCGATTGCGACGGTGTCGCGTTGTGTACCCGGATAGCGAAGCACCGGCAGCGTCAGGCTCCCCGCGGATGTCTGCACGGTGACGAGATCGCCGTTTGCCAAACCCATCTTCTCGGCCGTCACGGGATTCATCTCGGCGACTGTCTGCCAGCAGATTTTCGTGACGGGGTCGGGGATTTCCTGGAGCCATGGCTTGTTGGCACCACGCCCGTCGCCAATCAAGGGATGCGGATAGACAACGAGATACATGTTGCCGCTCGTTCCCTCGATCGGCGCCGCTGGGCGCAGCGCCGGAACAGGCCGCGCCGTAGTCGGCTCGCCGAGTGAGCCCGATGCAATTCCACGCGGAAGCGCGGCGGCGACTCCAGCGGGTCCTCCCGGGAAGCGGCTCATCAGCCAGGTCCGATAGTCGGTCATCGGGTAGCGCGCCGCGCTCCCCGGATCTCTCTTCGCCAGCGCGATCAACACGTCGGATGTGGCGCGCGTGTCGAACACCGGATCCATCGTCGGCTGCTGAAGCGAGATCGTCCCGCGAACAGGCTCCGCGTCTCCCCACTGCTCGAGAGGGTGATGATCGGGAAGAATCAGATCGGCCAACTCGGAAGTTTCGTCGGGATAGCTCGAGAAGCTGACCTTGAACGGTACCTTCGCCGCGGCGGCCGCAAAACCCACCGCCTTTGGAAGCGTGAATGCGGGGTTGGCACCGCGAACCATCAGCAGCGACACGCCGCCCGTGCTCATGCGTTCGGCAAGAGCGCGCAGCTCCGCCGGTGCAGCCATTCGGTCAAATCCCAGATAGCCTTCGTTTGGCTTGATCGTTACGCCGACGTTGCCGCGAGACTGATTGAGAGCGTTGACTGCAAGCGCTACTTCGAGAGCATCGCCTCCTCCACCGCCCGCGAGCACCATGCTCGGCGTCGACGTCCCGAACTCGCGGGCAAACGCGTCGAGTACGGCGGCACCGACGCCCGTCGCTTGCGCCGCGGCTTCGACCGGGAGCTGGCCCGCGAGAAGCCGGACGATTGCCATCTCGCTGCCCGGCTTGCAGTCTATCCATTGATCGGCATTGAGCCCCGTGAGCGAGCGCCGCGGGCCGACGTAAATGAGCCGCGGGCTATTCTCGTGGTCGGCGCGCGCATCCGCAAAATCGAGCTGCTGCGGCACCATCGCGCCCCAGCTGTCGAGGAAATCCGCCCCGATCGAAACAACGAGGCGCGCGGCGCGGAAATCGAGGCGAGGCCAGGCAACGCCGTAGCTCTGGCGGTTGGCGGCGATGACCGCGTGGTCGGCGCCTGCATCGTAGCCGAGATGCGCGGGCATTCCGAAGCCGGCGAGCCACGTATCGAGGAATCCAGGAAAACTTCCCGACTCGTGCTGGTTTATGAAGACGGCGTTCCCCGCTCCTCCGGTGCTCCGTGTCTCTCCCAGTTTCTGCGCGAACAACTGCAGCGCCTCTTCCCAGCTCACGCTCTGGAGCTTTCCGTTGCGACGCACCATCGGTCCGCGATAGCGGTCGGGATTGTAGAGGCCCTGCAATGCGGACTGTCCGCGGGCGCAGAGCGCGCCGCGGTTCACTGGGTGATCCGGATTCCCCTCGAGCTTGATCGTGCGTCCGTCGCGCGTCTCGGCGATGACGCCGCATCCGGCCGAGCACTCGCGGCAGGTCGTCGCATAGTATGTCGAGACGCCCGGTACGGTTTGATCGGGCGAAACGAGATATGGAATCAGCCTCTCGACTTTGTCGGAGCTGCAACCCACCATCGCCGTGGCGGCAGTTCCGACGCCCAGGACCTTGAGGAATTCGCGTCGTTTCACACCACTCGATGCGTGTGTTGCCGGTACCGCTTCTTGCTCGTTGCTCATTCGATTAGTAGTGACACGAGCTGCAATCGTATCTCGCCTTGAAGGGAGGGTTCGACTGTCCGATGTGACAGTTGATGCACCATCCCATGTTGAGCGACGACGCCTGGTAGACCTGCTTCATGTTTTGGATCTCGCCGTGACACGTCTGGCATGTCACGCCAGCGTTCACGTGCCGCATGTGCGGGAAGTGAACGTACTCGGGCAGCTTGTGGATCCGGACCCACGGTACCGGCTCCTTCTTGTTCCAGTACGCTGCGAGTTTCTGAATTTCCGTCTTGTTGTCGGGGGACGTTCCGGCGACGACCGTGTGGCAGCCCATGCACGTGCCGACCGCCGGAAGACCAGGATCGAACGATTTGTTGGCGGCAAAGTGACAGTAGAGGCAGTTCATCTTCAGCGTGTCCACGTGAATCGTGTGGCGGAACTTGACCGGCTGCACCGGGCTATTCCCTTCCGATGAAGAGGCACCGCTATACGCAGAAAGCATGGTGGCGAGCGCGGCGATGCATACGAACCCCGGCACTGCTAGCCATCTGCTTCCCAAGTTCATCCGCGAATATTGTGTAAAGGCGAGTTAATCGGTCGGCTTTGTGAAGATTTTCACAAGCTTCCGGCAGGCGGAAAAATGTTCGGACGGGTAGTGCGGCGCAAGGTGCGCACTCACGGCTGCAAACCTCCGGCCTTTCCCTTAGTGACGCGGTCGATTGTTCGAATGATTTCTATGAAAATCGCGCGGAGGAGCGCGACCTCGCGCGAATCGGGCGCCGCGCGATAGAAGAGCGTCCTCACTGAGCGCATGATGTGTTCATGGAAACGTGTCTTGAAGAAGTCGATCGCGAAGAGCCCACGCTCGGCGTCAGCGAAGAGCTGCTCGTATTCCTCGGCGGTCGCGGGCGGAGCATCCTTGCGCGGAGGAGCGAGGGTCCGGGTGGAATCGGCCGCCGACAGGTGCAGCTCATAGAGCGCCAGCAGAACAGCTTGCGCGAGATTGAGAGAAGCATGCTCCGTCGTGGGAATGGTGATGACGACGTGCGCGCGATCGAGGATCTCGTTGGGAAGGCCCTTGTCCTCCCTGCCGAACAGAAGAGCCACCGGGCCGGTGCGGGCGAAATCGAGAAGGTCGCCACTGGCCGAGCGCGGAGTGATGACCTCGCGCTTGGCTGCCCTCCGCCGGGCTGTGAAGCCGGCGACGCGCACACAGCCTTCCAGCGCTTCCTCGATAGAATCGACGCTTCTGATTCGCTCGATGATGTCACCGGTGTCGTGGGCAATTCCCTCGAGGCGCCAAGGATCGTATTCGACCGAGCGGACGAGGTACAGGTTGGTCACGCCCATGTTCTTCATCGCGCGAATTGTCGCAGCGATGTTGACCGGGTCCTGCGGCTCGTACAGAACGACTCGTACGGCGGAGAGAACCGAATCGATAGCCGGGGGCGGCGCGCCTCGGTCAGCGGTGCGAGTCACTTAGCCGGATGTGAAATGCTGCCCTCCTCTTCCGTGTCATCACGGAATCTGGAGGGCAGCATCGCGCCGAGGCAAACGGAGTCGCCGCGGCTCGCTCGAAACAGCCTCTAGACTACGGGTCGGCCAGTAATGAGACGATAGATCACAACGATCACCGCGATGACGAGCAGCAGGTGAATGAGGCTGCCGGCCACGGGGAATATAAAAAACCCGAGAGCCCAAAGGATTAGGAGAACTACCGCGATGGTCCAAAGCATGATGGCATCCTCGCAAGAAGTGAGTTACGCATAGTGACAGTCAAACTCCCGGGCGCGGCGCGCGTGCGAGCTCGTCGAGCGCGCGATGCCTGGGCACGGTGTCACTATGGCAACCAACATGCCTGAGGTCCTTAGAACAGGTCGGTTTGCGTAGAGGTCCCCGTTCTCATCAGAAAAGGTCGGCTTGCGGGACTGCATCATATCGAACACGTCCGTCCTCAATTCGACCAAACGTCGTCAGTCTGTGCGGCTCAGTCGCGGAGTCCAGAATGTGGAGGACCGTCACGCCGCGCGCGACGACCGCATCCGCGATAAGCGAGCGGTGACAGCGCCACGGCACCGCCTCGGCGCACATGATCGCCGTGGGCTCGAGCCTGGCCAGCGCAAGAAGGTCGTCGAGCGCTTCCTGAAACTCGCGCGTTTCCATGTAGTCTGCATATGCGCGAAAGCTCGCGTTTCGCCACTGAGTATTGTGCGAGTCGCGTCTTCCACGCCGGCGACCACCGAGCGAGGGGAGGTGCGTGTATCTGCCCCCGGTGTCTACGATCGCCCTCTCGAGGCTCGATCCGGAGAAGTGCGGGTATCTCGCTGATGTGGGGAAGGCGCGAACATCGACTAGATGTGTCGCGCCTTCTCTTGTCAGCAGCCCGAGAAACTGCTCGAGCGACCGGGTGGAATGCCCGATCGTGTAAAGGCTAGCGGGGTCCACGCTCCACGAAGCTCCCGCCTTCAACGCGCGGCGTTCCGGACGGCGGTGTGATTCCCGTCGAACCGGTCTGGTGCAAAGCCTGCCGGCCAAGAAGGATTCTCGTCGCCCTGACATCGTGTCCCATGTCGATGAGAAGCAGCGCGAGGTCGCCGCTTCCCCACAGCAATCCGGCCAGCACCACGAGGCGGCTCATCTCGCCCAGCAGCGTGGGGATCGAGGTGGTGCCCTGCGTCACGAGTCCGGTAATGATCTCCGACACGAGCAGCAGCAGCAGAATGACCGCCATGAGCTTGAACAGCTTCGATAGATAGCCAAGCCCCACATAGGGCTCGAGGTCGGCCAGGCGCACGGGCATCGCCGGGTCGCGCTTCGGGTTCGCTGGTGAGTGCCTGAGATCTTCCGCCGGGTTCGCGGGACTGCCAGATGATTTATCCATTAACTATCTCCTGTTCCAATCCAGCGAGCGGGGTAGCCTCGCGTGTCTATGTGAGTGAACGGCCCGTGCGCTGACGTGCCAGAATATATCCCGCACCCTCCTATCAGCGAAGGGTGTGCCCGCTCGACGCGGTTGACGGCATCCTGGATAACCTTGGCATCTGCAATATTCACGCGCCCGTCATGATTCAGGTCGTCCATCTGCCCATCTCCGTCGTTATCGATGAAGATGTCGTTGGCATCACCGTACATATGGCGGCTCAGGGCCGCCCGGCCCCTTGGGTCGCCTCCCCCGGCGTTGTACTGCGGCGTTCTGAATCCGCTCAGGACGCGAACGCCGGCGGGATTGATCCCGTGCTCCTTCAAGTCCTGAAGGACCAGTTCGTCCTTGTCGATCATCTTGATGTCGATCACGACGTACTTCGGCCAGACGTTCGCCTGGTCGTGGGGCAGAAAGTCCTTCAGCTTGAAATGCTCCGAAAGCTGGGTGTTTTGATTCTGTGGTGTCACTTCGATGAATCCTTCGGGCGGATTGTAGGTTACGCCCGGTCTTCCTTTGCGAGCAGCGGGCCAGCGTCCGATGTAATACAGACCCAGCCGACCGGCTTTTTCTTCCGTGGCCGGGCGAAGAGTGATGACACTGAAATCAGCGAGCGGTTTGATGGCGCTTCCAACCTTGAGCGCGAGACTCCAGATCCCCGGACGCTTTGGGGCGACGAACGTAGACGTTGACTCCGCAGCGGTGCCTGACGAAAAGGTCGCGACAGCTCCCGACGGCAGCGTGTCACCCAGAATCGGCGTGATCGGTGTTCCGCCCTGTTGGATTCGGACGCGAAGCTTGCCGCTCTCACCGCGGCCCGGGGCAGTGAGCGCCTCGAGTGCCGCATCGGTGAGGTAGGCCACCGATGGGGCCGATCTGTCGGTAAGTGCATTTGCGATGTTTGCGCTCGCGGGCGTCACCGCACCGCTGTCGCCCGCGGCCCGCGCGTGAGCGATCGACCATGACCAACCAACGGCAAACAGGACCAGCAACGCGATCGAGAGAATGTTGAATACTTGCTCAGCTCTTCCGGCGCGCCGAAGCCCTCGTTGGCGTTGTTCCGGGAATGCGAGCAGCCAGTCGCCGGTAGTTGCTTTGCGCCGCGGCGGCGGTGAACTTGAACGTCTCTCTTCCATTCTACCTCTCTAAACGCGGCACGATGCAGCCAATCGCCGACCTGTTCCACCGACTCAACAATCTTCCGGAGCTCGTGCAGTGGGCGGGACTCTTCGGGCTCGCCGCAATCATTTTTTCCGAGACCGGACTTCTCGTGGGTGTGTTTCTACCCGGAGACTCGCTGCTGGTCACGGCCGGCCTGCTCTCGGCGAGGGGATACCTCAACGTATACACGTTGACGCCCCTGCTCACGCTGGCGGCCATTTGCGGCAACTCAGTTGGGTATTTCATCGGTCGCACGTCCGGCCCCCGGATATTCAATAGAGAGAACAGCCTCTTCTTCAACAAGAAGCATGCTATCCGCGCTCACGAGTTCTACGAGAAGTACGGGCGCAAAACAATCGTGCTAGCCCAATTCATGCCAATCATTCGCACTTTCGCGCCCGTGGTCGCGGGCGTCGGAGGAATGAAGTTCAGAACTTTCATCACATTCAACATCATTGGCGCCTTTTTTTGGATCTGGAGCATGGTCGGGATCGGCTATTTCCTTGGCAGCTATATTCCGGGGATCGACCAGCACATCGAGATCGTCGTCGTGGTCGTCGTGTTCATCTCGATTCTCCCGGGACTCATCAGCTGGTACCGGGGAAAGCGCGCGAAACAAGTCGACTCGACATCGGCGTCAAAACCGGCGCGTTCCGAGACGTAGCCCGAACGATCGACATGCTCAGCGTCCGCTGGGCGAAGATCAAACAGGAGAAAGACAATGGCATTCACACTTCCCCCGCTCCCCTACGATTTCGCCGCCCTCGAGCCGCACATCGATGCGAAAACGATGGAGATCCATCACGGGAAGCATCATCAGACCTACGTGAACAATCTCAACGCCGCCATCGAGAAAGCGCCGGAGCTGGCGAGCAAATCGCTCGACGATCTGATGCGCGGGGCGAGCAAGCTTCCCGAGGCTGTCCGCACCGCCATCCGGAACAACGGCGGTGGGCACTGGAATCACTCGATGTTCTGGCAGATCATGGCGCCCAAGGCCGGGGGGGAGCCTGGTGGAAATCTCGGACCGGCGATCAAGAGCGCGTTCGGGGATTTCGCAAAGTTTCGCGAGCAGTTCGGCGCCGCGGGTGTCGGTCGATTCGGCTCGGGCTGGGCGTGGCTGGTCAACACCGGTGGAAAGCTCTCGATCATGAGCACTCCGAATCAAGACAATCCGCTAATGGAAGGCCAGAAGGCGATCATGGGCCTCGATGTCTGGGAGCACGCGTACTATCTCAAGTACCAGAACCGGCGGCCCGATTACATCCAGGCGTGGTGGAACGTTGTCAACTGGAAGGAAGTGGAAAAGAGATACTCAGCGTGAACTGCAACTGAGAACTGACAAGCTGCCCGCCACCCGCTGCACGCTTCCAGCTACGAGCTGAGCTGGCAGCAGGTAGCTTCAGGCTGGTCGCCGGTAGCTTATCAGTTCGCAGTTTGTGGTTGCAGTTTTACCGAGCCGCTTCACCCTCGAGGTAAGTGTACCCCTCGAGCCCCGCGATGTAATCGGCTATGAAGGTGTTTGCCTCCTGCCGCGCCAATCCGGTAGCGTTCGCCACCTTCCGCCGGAACGTCGCCAGCAGATCTGACGCCCTGAACTGCACGTAGTCGAGCACTTCGGTGACGGTATCGCCGTGCACGAGATCCGTCACCTCGTAGCCCTTGCTCTCCGACAACCTGATGTGCACCGCATTCGTGTCGCCGAAGAGATTGTGTAGATCGCCCAGGATCTCTTGGTACGCGCCCGTCAGAAAAATTCCGATTATGTACGGGTCTCCGTCATTGAACGGGTGCAACTCCAGACTCTTGTGCGGGGTCCGATCCCCGATGAAGGTCTCGATCTTCCCGTCGGAATCGCACGTCACGTCCTGAATGGTCCCGCGGCGACTCGGCTCCTCGTTCAGGCGATGGATCGGCATGATCGGAAAGATCTGGTCGATCGCCCAGCTGTCGGGCAGCGACTGAAAGAGCGAGAAGTTGCAGAAGTAGCGATCGACCATCGTCGCCTCGAGATCCTCGATGATATCCGAGTACTCGTCGCGGTCCTTCTGTGCGATCTTCGCGAGCGCCCCGATCGTCGTCAGGTAGATCTGCTCCGAGATGGCGCGGTCGCGCAGCGTCAGCACTCCGCTGTTGAACAGCTCCTGGGCGCGTTCCTTGTCGAACGTCGCGTCGTGGAAGACTTCCCGCACACGCTTCTTCGACACGCGCTTGGAAATCGCCGTATAATCCGCGGCCATCTCGTGAAGGAGCCCCGGGTGATCCTTCGTCAGCTCGGGCACCGTGTTGTCGGCCTGCGACTCGACGTCGATCACGCTGAGCAGGAGGAGCGCGTGGTGCGCCGTCAGCGCGCGGCCCGATTCGCTGATGATGTGCGGCATCGGCAGCTCGTGCTGCCGGCACGCTTCGGCGATCGTGTAGACAACGTCGTCCGCGTACTCCTGCAGAGTGTAGTTCACGCTCGCCTGCGATGTCGAGCTCGATCCATCGTAATCGACCCCGAGTCCCCCGCCGACATCTACGTGCGTGATGTCGACACCCATCCCGCGCAGCTCCGCGTAGTAACGAGTGACTTCCTGCAGTCCCGACTTGATGTACCGGATGTCGGTGATCTGCGATCCGAGATGGAAGTGAATGAGTTTGAGTATGTCGAGCCGATCTATCGCCTTCAGCTTGTCCACCAGCCTTACAAGCTGGGCGGTGCTCAGGCCGAATTTCGATTTCTCACCACCGCTCTTGGCCCACCTTCCCGAGCCTTCGGAGTAGAGCTTGATGCGCACGCCCGCAGTCGGGTTCACGCCAAGCTCGTCCGCCACCTTGAGCAGCACGTCCACTTCGCTCAGCTGTTCCAGCACGATGAAAACCTGGTGTCCCAGCTTCTGCCCCATCAGGGCGAGGCGCATGAACTCCTCGTCCTTGTAGCCGTTGCACACGATCAGGTGATCCGTGTGTTCCGCCAGGCCGAGCACCGCCTGGAGCTCCGGCTTGCTGCCGCACTCGAGTCCAACGCCGGCGCTCTTTCCGAACTCGACGATCTCCTCGACCACGTGCCGCTGCTGGTTCACCTTGATCGGATACACCGTGGTGTAACCGCCGGCATAACCGTACTCCTCGCGGGCGCGCGCGAACTTCTCGTTCAGCGATTCAATTCTCGAGCGCAGGATGTCGGAGAAACGGAGCAGCAGCGGCAAGCCGACGCCCTGCTCCTCGAGATCGTTCGCGAGCTCGAACAAATCCAGCTCGCGGTCTTCCTTCGCGCGATCGGGGCGTACCACGACGTGGCCGGCTTCGTTGATGTCGAAGAAGCCGATGCCCCAGCCCTCGATGTTGTACAGAGAGCGCGCCGAAGAAATCGTCCACGGCTCGGCTGGCGCCGGAGGTGCCGGCGGCGGCACGGTCTTCGTTGGAGTAGAAATTCGGGTGCTCGTCATCTCAACATTTTAGAGGGTATCGCGCTCAAGTGGTACCGCTGAGATCACGGATAAAGAGTCTCGATCTGCCAGCCGTCGCCATCTCTCGTGTAGAGATGTCTCTCATGCAGACGATTGGGCTTGCCCTTCCAGAACTCGATTCTTTGCGGCTGGACGCGGAATCCCGACCAGTACCCGGGCCGGGGAACATCTTTCCCGTTGAACTCCTGCTCGTACCTGGCGACGCGCTCGTGGAGCGCAGTCGGGGATTCCACCGGCTCGCTCTGCCGCGATGCCCAGGCTCCGATCTGGCTGCGCCGTTCACGCGTGGCGAAGTACGCATCGGCCTCTTGCTCAGACACCTTCACAGCTTTGCCTTCGATTCTGACCTGGATGTCGAGCGGAGCCCAGTAGAAGCAGAGAGAGGCCTTGGGGTTCGCGAGCAGCTCGCGTCCTTTTCTTCCTTCGTAGCTCGTGTAGAAGACAAACCCCCGCTCGTCGAACGCCTTTAGGAGAACGATTCTGACCGATGGCTGATCCCGATTCTCGACCGTCGCGAGGGACATGGCGCTCGGATCGGGGATGATCGATCGGTCGGTCTTTTCCGCGAGCGCGTAGACGCTGCGAAATCGCTCGATCGGATCCGGTGGGATCAACTAATACCTCGTCATCGTCGGATCGACTTCATCGATCCAACGCAGTATTCCGCCCGCCAGGTTCCGGACGTCGGAGACGCCGGCGTCGGCGAGCTGCCGCGCCGCGAACATGCTCCGCACGCCGACCTTGCAGTAGAGAATCGTCTCGCGCCGCTTGTCGAGCCGCGGAATCTCGGCGGCGATCCGGTCGAGCGGGACGAGTCGTGCGCCGGGGATGTGGCCGATCTGCCATTCGTACGGCTCTCGGACGTCGATGATCTCGAGCGCCTCTCCACCCTCGAGCCGTTCCGCCAGCTGCGACGGCTGGATCTCCCTGACGACGCTGTGCGCCGGATCCGCAATCGTCGCTCCCCGGCAGAACTCGTCGTAGTCAATCAGCTCCGTGATCTCTCGCGTCCCGCACATGGGGCAATCGGGATCCCGGCGAATCTCGATCGTTCGAAACGCCATCGTCATCACGTCGATCGTAAGCAGTCTGCCCGAGAGCGTGTCGCCAAGACCGAGGAGCATCTTGATGGCTTCGGTGGCCTGAATGGTGCCGACGAGTCCCGGTACCACGCCAAGCACGCCAGCCTCGGCACAACTCGGAACCAGGTGGGGCGGCGGCGGCTCACGAAAGAGACAGCGATAGCACGGCCCATCCGGCGCGCCGAATACCGACGCCTGGCCCTCGAAGCGGTGCACGCTGCCGTACACATTCGGAATCCCCAGGAGAACCGACGTGTCGTTGATGAGATAGCGGGTGGCGAAGTTGTCGGTCCCATCCACGATCAGCTCGTAGCCACGCGCGATTTCCAGCGCGTTGCTCGATGCAAAGCGGGTGTCGTACCCGACAACGTCGACGTTCGGATTGATGTCGCGCAGGCGGTCACGCGCCGAGTCGATCTTTGAGCTTCCGACCGCGGCCGATCCGTGAAGGATCTGGCGCTGAAGATTCGAGAGGTCGACGGCATCGAAATCGACCAGCCCCAGAGTCCCAACGCCCGCCGCCGCGAGATAGAGGGCGACAGGCGAGCCCAGTCCTCCCGCGCCGACCAGAAGCACGCGCGACTGCTTGAGCGCTCGCTGGCCATTCTCTCCCACCTGCGGCAGGAGAATATGACGGCTATAACGCACCAACTCTTCTCGAGTCAACTCGGTCGTTTGGCGGGTCCGTTCAATATTCACGTTGGTGGTATATTGCGCAGTGAGTGATCGAGTTCGTCACTAGGACGCTAACTACTGTCCGTCCGTCCAGCAACGCTCCACCGCCAGCATTGAACGGTCCATGCTTTTCAGACGATTTTACGACGACAACCTGGCGCAGGCGAGCTACATGATCGCGTGCGAGAAGACGCGCGAGGCGATCGTCGTCGACCCCAATTCTGATATCGCGCAGTACGCTCGCGCTGCGGGCGCCGATCGCGTGAGGATCGCTCACGTCACCGAGACGCATATCCACGCCGATTTCGTTTCAGGAGCGCACGCGCTGGCCAAGGCCGCGGGCGCCACGCTTCATCTCTCGGGGGAAGGTGGCGCCGAGTGGGGCTACACCGCAGCAGCTCGCAAGGGTGGCAAGCCTTTGCGCGATGGCTCTCACATCGACGTCGGCCGGATTCGCGTTCGGGCTGCTTACACTCCCGGTCATACGCCGGAGCACCTGGCCTTTTTCGTCTCCGATCTGGAGCGAGGGGAGGATCCCGTCGGTATTCTGACGGGTGATTTCGTCTTCGTGGGCGACGTCGGTCGGCCCGACCTGCTCGAGCTCGCCGCTGGCGCAAAAGGGACGATGGAAGGTTCGGCCCGCGAATTGTTCCGGTCTCTCGAGAGAATCAGGGCGGAACCAGATCATCTTCAGATCTGGCCTGGGCATGGGGCGGGCTCGGCTTGCGGCAAGTCGCTCGGATCGATGCCGCAGTCGACCCTCGGGTACGAGAAGCTTTTCAACTGGGCGTTCGGTGACATGGGCGAAAGCGAGTTCGTCGCGAAAGTCCTCGAGGATCAGCCCGCTCCTCCCCGCTACTTCGCCGTGATGAAGCGCGTGAACAGAAGCGGTGCCGAACGAGCAACGGTCCCGGAGCCGACCTACGCGGGACGGCCAGAGCTGGAGACCGCGCTCAAGAACGGGGCGATCGTGATCGACACGCGGCCCGCGGAAAAGTTTGCGGCGGGGCACGTGCCGGGAACGCTGAACATTCCCCTCGGCAAATCGTTCCTCAACTGGAGCGGAGCGCTCGTGCCGGAGGACCGTGACTTTCACGTCATTACGGAGGCGGAGAGTGACGACGCGGTGAAGCAGACACTCGGTGACCTCTGCAAGGTCGGCCTGACGCGCGTTCGAAGCGTTTTCCAGGCTGACGTTCTGCACGAATGGAATTCCTACCGAGGGGAGCTCGAGAAGGTTGCGCAGATGGATGCGCCGGCGCTCAACAAGCTCGCCGGCAGGAACGGCCTTCAGATCGTCGACGTACGGAGCCCCGAAGAGTGGAGCCACGGCCACGTGCCGGGCGCGATTCACATTCCGCTCGCGCAGCTCCCGGATCGGGTTGGAGAGCTCGACGCGTCCGCACCCATCGTGCTCCACTGCAAGGGAGGAGGCAGGTCGTCCATCGCGACGAGCTTTCTTCAGTCGCGGGGAATGTCCGACGTTTCGAATCTCGCCGGCGGGTTCGACGCGTGGGTCGCGCAAGGATTCAAGGTCGACGCTGGCAAGTCCGGACCACCCTCCGCTGGACGCAAATTCGGCAAGTCGCGGCCTTCCTCCAGTGGCCGCAAGGCGCGGGCAACGTCCAATGGACGTAAAGCGGGTCCGTCCTCTGGTGGACGTAGACCGGGACGCAAGTCGGGAGCATCCGCCAGCGGACGTAAATCTGCGGCCTCCTCGCGTGCACGGCGCAAGAGTTAAAGACAGGACGGGCCGCCGATGAGTCATCCAATGTTTGGCGGCGGTGGAAAGCGTCGGCCGCGCGCAGAGGAAGAGCCCGTAAGCGTGAAGGAGCGGCTCGAAGCGCTTCGCTACCTCCCCGCCCTCTTCCGTTTGATCTGGCGCACCCACCGCGGATACACGAGCGCGATGGTTGTCCTCCGCGTGATGCGGTCGGTCGTGCCCGTCATGACGTTCTGGGTCGGCAAGTTGATCCTCGACGCTGTGATCGCGGCAAAATCCGGCAACGGATCCCTCACGCAGGTGTGGCGCTATCTCGCGCTCGAGCTCGCGATCGTTCTCCTCGGAGAAATCCTTGCGCGCGCGTCGTCGCTGATCGAGAGCCTGCTGGGCGACCTCTTCTCGAATTCGATGAGCGTGCGGCTCATGGAGCACGCGGCGAAGCTCGATCTGGCGCAATTCGAGGATCCGGAATTCTACGATCATCTCGAGCGCGCGCGCCGGCAGACGGTCGGGCGCATTGCGCTTCTCAGTCTGCTGCTATCGATGTCACAGGACGCGCTCACACTGCTCACGCTGGCGGGAGCGCTCATCGCGTACAACCCGTGGCTGCTGCTCCTGCTCGCGGTCGCAGTAATTCCGAGCTTCCTCGGCGAAACGCACTTCGCGTCGCTCGGCTACTCGCTTCTTTTTCGGTGGACTCCCGAGCGGCGCCAGCTTGATTACCTCCGCTATGTCGGCGCGAGCGACAAGACGGCAAAAGAGGTCCAGATGTTCGGGCTCGCGCCGTGGCTGACCGAGCGCTACCGGGATCTCTCCCAGCGGTTCTACGAGGAGAATCGCGACCTGTCCATACGGCGCGGAGTCGTCAGCGCGCTGCTCTCGATACTGGGCACCGTCGGCTACTACTCGGCTTACGTGCTGATTCTGATTCGCGCCGTCAAAGGCGACATCACGATCGGAACGTTGACCTTCCTCGCCGCATCATTCGGGCGGGGGCGCGATGTCATCCAGAACATCCTCATGGGCGCGAGCAACGTCGCGGAGCAGGCACTGTACCTCAGGGATCTGTTCGTGTTTCTCGAAATGCGCCCGACGATCGAGTCGCCGCCGAACGCAAAGTCGGTTCCCGCGAAGATTCAATCCGGATTCGTGTTCGAGAACGTTGGCTTCCGCTATCCTGGAAGCGAGCGGTGGGCCATCCGCAATGTCGATCTCACGCTGAGCCCGGGAGAACGCGTCGCGCTCGTCGGTGAGAACGGCGCCGGCAAGACCACGATCACCAAGCTTCTCGCGCGGCTCTACGATCCGACCGAAGGCCGGATCACCCTCGATGGCGTCGACCTCAAGGAGTACGACCTCGTGAGTCTCAGGCACGCGATCGGGGTCATCTTCCAGGATTTCGTTCGCTACGACATGCGATTCGACGAGAACATTGGGGTGGGCGAAATCGACTCCGTGCGCGCCGATCTCGACCGCAACAACGGAACGCCGCGGGCAATCACGGCAGCAGCGGAGAACTCGCTGGCTGCGTCACTCCTGCCCCGCTTCACGAAGGGCTACCAGCAGATGCTCGGCAGAAGATTCGAGGAGGGCGTCGATCTTTCCGGAGGCGAATGGCAGAAGATCGCGCTGGCGCGCGCGTACATTCGAGATGCGCAGGTGCTCATCCTCGACGAGCCGACGGCGGCGCTTGATGCGCGGGCCGAGTACGAAGTTTTCCTGCGCTTCTCGGAGCTGGTTGCGGGGCGGATGGCGATCCTCATTTCTCACCGCTTCTCGACGGTTCGAATGGCGGACAGGATCATCGTGCTGCGGAACGGGAAGGTGGAGGAGCAGGGCTCGCACGAGGAGCTGCTCCTGAATGGCGGGCTCTACGAGGAGTTGTTTTTGATGCAGGCCGCTGGCTACCGGTAGCTGGCGGCTGGCAGCTTCTAGCTGGCGGCTGGCACCTTCAGTTGCAGTTAGGAGGCGCCAGTTACGGGATCAAGTACTTCTTGAACCAGCCAAGCGCCTCCCCCCACCAGAGTCGTTGGTTTTGCGGCTTACCAATCCAGTGTCCCTCATCGGGAAAGTCGCTCAGCCGGCTGGGCACCCCCTGCCGCTGCAACGCGGTGAATAGCGAGAGGCCCTCGGTGTAAGGCACGCGGTAGTCGAGCTCGCCGACCACCACGAGGTGCGGCGTGCGGAAGTTTCCGGCGAAGAGGTGGGGCGACCAACGCCGGTACACCGAGTCCATCGCGGCCTTGTCCCAGTACGGGCCACCGAATTCCCAGTCACTGAACCAGATCTCCTCGGTCGCGCCGTACATGTTCTCGAGATTGAAAACGCCCGCGTGCGTGAACAGTGCCTTGAACCGGTTCGAGTGACCTGCGATCCAGTTGGTCATGTAGCCGCCGTACGATCCGCCGGCGGCGCCCATACGACTCGAGTCCATCCAGCTATTGCGCGCGAGCGCGGCGTCCAGGCCGTTCATCAGGTCCGTGTAGGCCTTTCCGCCCCAGTCCCTGGAGATCTGGTCGGTGAACTTCTGTCCGTATCCGAACGAGCCGCGCGGATTGATCGCGACGATGCCGAATCCGGGCGAAGCGAAGAGCTCGAAATTCCAGCGGCCATGCCATTGATCCAGCCACTCGCCCTGCGGTCCGCCGTGAATGAGGAACAGTACGGGAAACTTCTTGCCCGCCTGATACTGCGGTGGCCTGAGGATCATTCCCTGCACGCTGTCGCCGTCGGCCCCTTTGAACCAGAAATCCTGAACGGGATTGAGCTTTAACTGAGCGAGAAGCGCGTCGTTCTCGTGGGTCAGACGGCGCACACCCCTGAGACCGCCGGTTCCAACGGTGCCCACGTAGACTTCGGCCGGACGTTCGGTCGCGTCCTGCAGCCAGACAATCGTTTTCCCATCGCCCGACACAGACGGAGAGAAATTGTTGCCCCCAGAGGTCAGAAGCTGTGGCACCGTCGTCCAGCCCGACGCCGTGCGAGTGATGCGATAAAACTTCAGGCGACTCGCATCAACCGTGTTCAGGTAGATCGCATCGCCGCTCGGGGAGAACGCGTAGCCGTCCGCGTTTCTGTCCCATCTCGGCAGAAGCTCGCGCGACGTTCCGCTCGCGCGGTCGTAGGCCATGAGTCGCTGGCGATCGGACTCGAATCCCGGGCGGGCCTGCGAGATGTATAGAATGGTGTGGCCATCCGGAGAGTACACCGGATTCTGATCGGCCCCACGGTTGGCAGCCGTGATCACCACGGGCGCACCGCCACTCACCGGCACCGTGTAGACGTTCAAGTCCGTTGACCACGCGTCAGCGCGCCCCTGATCCTTCGCCGTGTAAGCGAGCTCCCTTCCATCGGGTGAGAAGGCGTACGCCTCGCTTCCGCCGAACGGTCCGGGCGGAACGTCGTACTTCACCCCCGCCGTCACGTCACGCAGCCCCGTTCCATCCGGCGAGATGATGAAGAGGTGGGAGCGTGTCGGCGCCGTCCATTCGGTCCAGTGGCGGTAGAGCAGGTTG
>DATHHC010000013.1:0-18100 GCA_035317285.1 Gemmatimonadaceae bacterium
CCCGAGACGCAGATCAAGGCGATGGTCCCGGTCCGCGAGTTCACGGATACACAGTTCCTCCTCTTCTGCACCAGAAATGGAACTGTGAAGAAGAGCGCGCTATCCCAGTATTCGAACGTCCGCCAGACGGGCATCAAGGCCATCAAGATCGACAAGGACGATGAGCTCATCGATGTGCAGGTGACGAGTGGCTCGAACGACATCGTTCTGGCGACACGCCATGGTCTGTCGGTCCGTTTCCACGAGATGGATGTGCGCGAGATGGGACGCGATACCACGGGTGTCAAAGGTGTCGAGCTGCGCGAAGGCGATTCCGTGATCGGAATGGTCGTTGTCAAGCGCGACGCGACGTTGCTCGTGGTCACCGAGCGCGGCCTCGGGAAGTGCTCCAACATCGCCGACTACCGCGTGCAGAAGCGCGGCGGGAAGGGCATCATCACGGTTAACAGAACCGAAAAAACAGGTGATGTCGTTGCGCTGATGGAAGTTCTGCCCGCCGATGAGATAATGATCATCACAAAACATGGTGTAATCATCCGTAGTTCTGTCTCTCAGGTGAGAGTAACGGGGCGTATCGCGCAGGGGGTCAAGCTCGTCAACCTCGATGAAGGAGATCTCGTGACGGCCGTGGCCCGGGTAATCCCCGAAGAAGAGGGCGAAGGCGCGGAAAACGGAACTCCCGACACCGAGACCGATCAGGTCGAGGCCCTCACAGACGAATGAGAACCAAGCGCTCCGACCTGGCACATCAGCTCGCCGAAATCGAGAAACTGCGCACGGCACTGCGTAAAGCAGAGTCCGAGGTGCAGCGCCTGCTCGACGAAGCTGCTGCGCGCGGAGCGCTCGTGGACATTCTCCACGACGTAATGGGCTCGCTCTCCATGGGCGAGTTGTTCCACATGCTGGCCCGTCGTCTCGCGCGCGCCCTCAACCTGAGTCACTCGTCGGTCATTTTCGCGAAGAGCGGCGATCAGATGGGCACCGTCGCATCCGCGCACGAAGATCCGCAGCTGGAGAACCTCCAGGTCGAGCTCGACAAGTATCCGGAGATCGAAGCCGCGCTCGCGAGCGAGCAGCCGGTTCTGATTCCCGACATCTGGCACTCCGATGCCTACAAATCGCTGCGCGAAGCATGGGAGAAAGACGGCAGCGTGATCTCGGTTCGCTCGATCATCGCGCTGCCTTTCCGGCTCGACCTCGATCGCACCGGGGTATTCCTGCTCCGCCGCACCGCCGAGAAGGCGTCGCTGAACGAGGCCGACGTCGATTTCGCGGAGACGGTGGTCAAGAGCGCCATGAACGCGATGCGTCGCGCGCACATGGTCGAAGTCACGCAGGCCGACAATCTCCGCCTCGAGGCGCTGGCCCGCACGGATCCGCTCACGCAGCTGCTGAACCGCCGCGCGCTGCTCGCGCAGCTCGGCACTGAAGTCGAGCGCACGCGCCGGTACAACGCGCCGCTCAGCATCCTGATGATCGATGTCGACGAGTTCAAGGACGTGAACGACACCCACGGGCACCTCGCGGGCGACCAGGTGCTGGTTGAAGTCGCGCTTCTGCTCGCCCGCACCGCGCGCAGCGTCGATTCAGTCGCGCGCTACGGCGGCGACGAGTTCGTGATCGCAGTTCCCGAAACGGGCGAGGCCGGCGCGATTGCGTTCGCCGAGCGGCTCCGCGACAAGATCCAGTCGCACGAGTTCGACATCGGGAAGGGAGACCCGCTCCGCCTTACCGTGAGCATCGGGGTCGCCGATTTCCCGGAGCCCAAAGTCGAGACGGCGGAGGATCTGCTGGACTGCGCGGACCGCGCGCTTTACAGAGCGAAGGCTGGCGGACGGAATCTGGTCTGCATCTAGTGCCTCGGCGGCGAGCTTAGCGGCGCGTCGACGATCCACGAAAACACCAAAGCAGGGAGCCATTAGCTCGAAAGCTGCGTAGCTTTTTAGCTTCCATACTGCTGCTCCGCTCCGCCCACGCCGCCTACGCCAATGCCCACTCACCGCATCGCCTCGCTAATTCGCTGCTCCGCGCTGGTTCTTCTCGCCGGTTGCGTCGTCGACTCGTCGAAAAAGGCCGCTTCGCCCGATTCAACAAATCTCGCGCCCATTGTCACGGTCACCCCCGTCAATCGTGGCACACAGGGAATGGCAGAGCGGGTGTTGTGGGCGTTCTCGCCGGACAGGAAAGCCGTTCTCGTCGTCGCTGATCCCGCCGGCGTGGAAAACGAGCCGGTGGCGAATGGATTCTTCTTCGGAGACGAGACGCGCGGATTTCAGACGCAGATGGACAGCGTGTGGGACGTGGCGCCGTCGCCCGACTGGAAGTGGATCGGATTTGGGCGCGCGTACACGATCGTGCCCGGCGACGGAGCCCGTACCGACCTTCTGACAGACGTCTCGCGCCGTACGTCGATCGACACCGCGACGCTGCGCGCCGGATCGTTCCCCTCGAGCGGGATGTCGCTCTCCCGGGCCGTCGCGCAGGCGGGTGTCATCCACGTTCCGGAGAATCCGCGCGCGCAGGCCGCAGCCGACAGCGCCCTCCCCAAACTATTCCCGATTGCTCGCGGCTGGCGCGTTCGCTGGACCACCGACGGCACCACCCTCGCCCTCGGCAACAATCCCGCGCGCGCGGCGGACAACGAGCCGAGCCAGACATGGTCGGCTCTCGATCCGGTGACGGGCGCCCTGCACGGAACGCTGCCGTCGAGCGCGAAGCTCGCTGATCTCAAGCTCACCGGCGGGCCGACGCTCGACCGGTCGTTGCCGATCGACATGAATCAGTCCCCGCCGATCAAGATCGAGCGCGGAAATCAGACATTCAATATTCAGAGCGAGCGCGGCGTGATTACGCTCGTCGAGACGACGCCGGCGGCAACGAACAAACCCGCGCCGCGAGTGGTTGGTGCGGGAATCGCTCTCGCCGCGACGGCGGGCGGGCGCTACATCATCGCGCTCGCGCCGCGCGGGAAGCCGGATGCCAATGAGATCGCGATTGAGCCCGTCGTTTATACGGTGACCTGGTAGTGGATGCCCAGTAGGGGCTGGCTCGTTTCAGCGGACATCCACAGAACTAAAGCAGGGGGCCGATAGCTGGGCAGCAGCTTCGCTCGGGGCTTTTCTGGTGGCGTTCGGACTCTCTCAATCGGCGGGCTAAAACGCTTTTCCTCCGATCTCGACGAAGACGCGCGATATCGGAACCTCGGGACACTCCGAGCGCCAGTATGGAAGCCCCTTGCTTAGCAGCTTGAAGCTATCAGCTCCCTGCTTCGGTTTTGTGGACGCCAGATTATCGCCGAAGAGCCAGACTTCACCGTCCTATTCGGCGAAGTTCCACCAGCAGACAATGATCCTGAACTACATCGATCCCGGCGCGCGCCAATTTTTCCGCGGCCTCGTCGTTCCTGATCCCGAGCTGAAACCAGACTGACTTCGGCTTCTTCGCGATGATGTCGTCCACGTGCGGCGGGATGTCCTTGGGACGACGGAAGACGTTGACCATGTCGATCTCGCCAGGAATGTCGGTGAGCTTCCGATAGACCGGCTTTCCCATCATCTCCGTGAGCTCTTTGTAGTAAACCGGAACCGGGACGATCTCGTACCCCACGCTCTCCGCGTGCTCGGGAACGTAGTACGCGGGCTGGTCCTTGTCGGGCTTGATGCCGAGCACGGCGATCCGATGAGTGTTTTCCAGCAAGGTTTTTATCTGCGCGGGGGACTCGATCAGATGATCGCGCCAGTTCGCGTCGTCTTTCTGTGCTGTCATGCTCTCTCGATTCGCAGGTTGTTGAGTGCGAGGCCGTTTCCGAAAACGATTATTCTCCTCTCGATGACGTGCTGAAATCAAGAGCCGGCAACATCTCGCAGATTCGGAAGCTCACCGCGGCGGGGTAACGGCAAGCACGTCGCCCCGGTAAATTGCAAGAGCGAGTCCAGCTCAAAAACTTTTGGAGATCCACACGTAATGCGAATGTTAGTGCTTGGCGCGGGGCTTCAGGGCTCCGCGTGCGCGTATGATTTGCTTCAGAATCCCGACGTCAAGGAAGTTCGCCTGGCCGATCAGCATGCCGGCCACCTCCCACAATTCCTCGCCCCGCATTCAGGCGAGCGGCTGATCTTCACGCCGCTCGATGTGCGCGACAAGGAAGCGATGCTCGCGTTGATGCGACAGTGCGACGCGGTGATGAGCGCGATCCCTTACTACCTCAACTACGAGCTCGCCGCGCTGGCGGTCGAAGCCGGCGTGCACTTTTCGGATCTCGGGGGAAATACTGAGATCGTGTTCAAGCAGAAGACGCTGGACCCCGCCGCGAAAAAGAAGGGAATCACGATAATCCCCGACTGTGGACTGGCGCCGGGAATGGTCAACATCCTGGCCGAGCACGCGATCCGGCAGCTCGACACGGTCGAGACAGTTCGCATTTTCGTCGGCGGACTGCCGCAGCGCCCCGAGCCGCCGCTCAACTATCAGATCGTCTATTCGCTCGAGGGAGTGCTCGACTATTACACGACGCTCTCGTCGGTTCTCCGCAAGGGGAAACTCACGCAGGTGAAAGCGCTGTCCGAGCTCGAGGTCGTCAACTTCGGCGGATCACTCGGCGAGCTTGAGGGATTCCACACAGCCGGCGGCCTGTCGACAATGGCGTCGCGCTACGAAGGCAAGATTCCGACGATGGAGTACAAGACGCTCCGCTACCCCGGCCACGCGCGCATCATGGAAGCCATTCGCGAGCTCGGCCTCCTCGACCTGAAACCGGTTGATGTAAAGGGAATGAAAGTAGTGCCGCGCGATCTAGTCGTCGCCGCCATGGGCCCGCGCCTCACCAAACCAAACGCGTACGATCTCGTCGCGCTCCGCGTGTACGCCGAAGGCACGAAAGACGGCAAGCCGAAACGCATTGGCTGGGAGATGGTGGACTACTACGACGAGGAGAACGGCATAAGCGCGATGGAGCGGTCGACGGGCTACTCTCTCTCGATCACCGGGCAGATGCAGGCGCGTGGTGAGATCGGCAAGTCGGGCGTGTTCACTCCGGACGAGGCGATACCCCCCGAAAAGTATATCAGAGAGTTGGCTGCGAGAGGCGTGATGATCAGGGAGATGAGGTAGGCTGGCATCTACGCGATCCTATATCCGGGAACTGGGAACTGGGGAAAAGAACGTGATCCGAGATCCGAGAAGCGCAAAGCTGGGGAAAAGAATGTGATCCGAGATCTGAGAAGCGCAGATACCAGAGCTTAGGAACTTCACTGCGACATATCTGAGTGGCGCTACGGTACAGGCGCTGGGTAGTGATAGGAGGTGCGCACGATAGGGTCAGCGCGCGGTGACTAGCCACTGGGATCTGTGCCTCTCAGATCTCGGATCCCATTCTTTTCCAATAGGTACCGGGATCACCGCCCGGCAAGGAGCAGTATCGCTGCGAGCACGAGGAGAAAGTACGGCACGAGGGCCGCAGCCCCGGCGTAGTCCTTAGATACCCGCTGCCCGAAGAAAAGCGCGATGATATTGACGCCGGCTATCAACGCGCCGAAGTACGCCACTGTCGAATTCCGGGTCAGAACCAGCAGCGCGCACCCGACTCCGCTCAGCACGCCGGCGGACACTTCGAGGATCGTAACGACCAGGAACATCGGGCCAACCGTGCCGGCCAGCGGGCTCCGCGCGAAATGCTGGTCCAGGTACTCGCGATTCCCCTTCCGATCCACGACCTTGTCGATGCCCGACTGGAGAAAGAGCACCGCGAGAAACGCGGAGACGAGGATCTGAAGGATGTACGCCGCCGCCTCGGGCGAATGCACGCTTGGCATGCAGCTATTGTAGCATGACCGAGTAGACACTGTCCAATCCGGACCAGCGCATGATGAGACGCCATCCACCGCAGGAGATGCTTTTCACTCTGGCACTCGTGGTCGCTTGCCAACCGGCAGCGCCGGTGCCGAGCGCCCAGCTCGACGCATCACAGCAAGTCGTGGTGGTGATCACGCCCACCTGGACGTCGACCGTCGGCACGATGACGCGCTTCGAGCGTGCGACGCCGGCTTCCGTCTGGACACGCGTCGAGGCTCCGATTCCGCTGGTGGTCGGCCGCACAGGGATCGCGTGGGGGGTCGGTTTCGATGATGCGTCCACAGACGGTCCTCACAAACGGGAAGGCGATGGGAAAGCTCCCGCCGGCATCTTTCCGCTCGATACTGCCTTCGGATTTGCGCCCCGCGACTCTATGCGGAACGTGCAACTGCCCTACGTACGATTGCTTCCGACTACCGACTGCGTCGACGACACCGCATCGGTTCACTACAACACGGTGGTCGACAAATCGACGGTCCCTCGCGTCGACTGGACCAGCGCAGAGCACATGCGCGAAGTCCCGCAGTACAAGATCGGAGTGATCGTCGGCTACAACGCGTCGCCTCCGCTCAAAGCCCGCGGCTCCTGCATCTTCCTCCACATCTGGACGGGTCCCGACTCACACACCGCCGGATGCACGGCGTTCGACGAAGCCAAGCTGCGCGAAGTGATGCTGTGGCTCGATCCGAACAAACGGCCACTACTCGTGCAGCTCACTGCCGCCGAGTACGGAAAGCTTCGCGTGAAATGGAGACTCCCGCCCGCCGAATGAACTGAAGTTGTTTAGCGATTCCGCCGGATGAAAACCCGGCTACATGACCGCGCGCAGTCCGAAACTGAGCGTTCGACCCGGCACGACGGTAACGTTGTCGGGCTCGCCGTGCTGCCGGTTGAGAAGATTCTCGCCGCCCAGCGTCATCGAGACGCCGCGATAGAGGCTCCTGCCCAGACTCGCGCGCAAGCGCGTGACTCCGCTGTACTTCAGCCAATAGTTGCGCAGCTCCTGGCCGACCAGCTCGGCATCCGCCTGCGAGGAATTGGAGAACGCTCCGGCGAGCGCGACCCGATCGTAGTCGATCCAGTCCCACGATCGTGACGCCGCCACCGAGCTTGTCCAGCCTCCACCGATCCATGCGGCCGACACGCTACCCGTTCTCGCCGGCACCTCGAGCATCCGGTCGCCAACGCGGAGATCTCCGACGTAGCCGCTCGCAACCTTTCGCACCCGGCTATCAACCGTCGAGAACGTTCCGCTCAGCGCCAGCGACGCCAAGTTCAGCTCGCTCCTCAGCTCCCATCCGCGATTGGTGATCTCTCCAACGTTTTGCAGCACGTAGGCGATGCGCCGGTCCTCCGGCGCGACTGGCTGTGACTGTGGATACTGTGGATACCCGCTGCCGGCCATCGCGTACCCGACCCGCTGAATGAGTCCCGACGCCAACTGGTCGTAGCGCGTCACCTGCGCCCCGAAGGTCTTGCCGACGTAGATATCCAACCCCGTTTCGATTCCCGCCTGCTCCTCGGGCGCCAGATTGAGAGTCCGCGCCTGGCCGCTGGGATTGAACCACGCGGTCTCCCGAATCGGAGTTGTCGCGGGACGAATGCCACTTCCGTAGGCCGAGCGGAGCTTGACCGTGAGCGGCCCGTAGTCGCGCAGCAACGCCGCTCCAACCATCGGCAGCACGGACACGGTGCGATTGCTGCCGAGCGCATCGTTGCGTTCGACGCGAAGTCCGCTTGTGAGGTACGCCGCGTCGCGCCAGGACACGTTGGCCTGCGCCACACCCGCGCTCGTCCACCGGCGCACCACGTGCGATACATAGCCGCCGCTTGTCGCCAGACTCGAACTCGTGTCCGGCTGAGAGCGGAAGTCGAGCAGCGAATTCTCGCCCGCGAACGTCAGCGTCGTCGCCAGCTTCTCGGCGTCGCCGAGCTTGGCGATTGTGCTGACGCGGAGTGTCCCGAGGTTGGCGTTCCCGCCCGCCAGCCCGAGGTCAGGTCCGGACGCAGAGGGGAGGGGCGAATGATAGTCGGCAAGATTCGTAAGCCTGCTTCCGTCGAATCCGGCGACGATCGCGTGCGTCCAGCGCTCGCTTTGAATGAGCGTGGCGCTGGTGCCAAGCGTGTACTCCTGTACCGATTGCGGTATCACCAGTCCTGCCCGAGCCGCGCTCACCGAATCACGAAAGAACGGACTCGAGGGATCCGCTGATTCGCTCGCGAAGATTCTCGCCGTCCCGGTCGCGATCACTCTGGATCGCACCAGGCGGAATCCGGCGTTGCCCGTGTTGTGTCGCACGAACGCACCCGGCAGATACTCGCCGACACCGCCTGAGGTGAAGCTCATGCTGCCGGATTGCGCGCCCGATCCTTCCCGAATGGTGAGGGCGTGATCCTGGGTGATTGCCGACTTAGGCACGAACGCGCTCGAGGCCGCGCCCACCGACGATCGCGCCAGCGCGCGCGGTCCGCCGTTCGCCCCATCGTGTCGAGTCACGATGTTGATCACGCCGCTGATCGCGTCCGTTCCGTAGAGCGCCGCGCCCTGCGGACCGCGAATCACCTCGATTCGCTCGACAACCTCGGGGGTGAACTGCGTGATCAGTAGCGGATTGGCCAGCTCGATTCCGTCCACGTAGATCTTCGGATAGCTCGAACCGAATGAGCTGGTGCCACGAATGCTTCCGTAGTGCGCGACCAGCGAGGTCGGCGCGCTCTGCCAGACCCACAGTCCCGGCACGAGGTCGCTCAATGCCTGCGCCAGATTGCCCTCGGCGTAGCGCGACAGCTGCGCGCCGGTGACGACGTTCATCGCGACGGTGAGGCGGCGAACGGGCGCCTCGATTGCGCTGCCCGTCACCACCACGCGGTCGAGAATGCGAGGCACATGCTCGGGCTCGGTGCTTCCGGGTGTCTCAGAAGGAGTGAGCACGACGTGCTCGCCTCCGGCCGCGATCGGCGAGACCGGCGTTCCGCGCAGCAGGAGACCAAGTGCCTGGCCCAGCGGAATCGAATCGAACGCAGCGCAGACCCTGCTGTCGAGCGGGACGGCTTCTGAAGCATACGAGAGTCTGATGCGCGCGTCTGCCGAGATGCGATCAAGCGCATCTCGCAGCGAGATGTCGCGCGCATGGAGTGAGACGCGCCGATCGAGGGGGGCGTTCCAGGCGGGCAGGGAGGCCAGAAGCGTGCTCGCCGACGAGCACGACTGAGCGCGCACCGGCGACGCAGCCAGAGTTGACGCCGCACCTAACAATACGATCGTGCGTCGAGCGCGCGATCGCATTCCGGTCACGAGGCGATCGGTTCTAGGGGCGGGCCCCAGACGCCGGTGCCCGGTGAAGTATCGCGACGTTTCCCTGCCGCTCGATTCGGGCACCGAGCGAAAGAGCGATGACATTGAGAACTCGATCAACCGGCTCACCAGAAAAAGATGCGGTCAGGTGAAGATTCGCCAGCGACGAATCCGCCACCCGTAGCCGTACTCCGTACCATCGGTAAAGTTCTGCACCTACAAGAAGGAGCGGTGCATCGCGAAAGACAAGGCGGCCTTGCGTCCAGGCGAGATCGTCGTCCGAAACAGCTGACCTTTCCACGATCGCGACACCCTTGGTATCTACGGTGGCCTTGTCACGCGCGTTGAGAACCGTGTCCATGTCGCGATTGACCGTTCCAGGCTGTGCGATCACGTAATAGCGTCCCACGGCCACAGTCCCCGAATCGACAGCTACGCGCGTGCCGACGCTATCGTCAGTCTCGACTGAGAAGGCCGTTCCGACGTCCCGGATGACGATGTCTCGGACCTTTACCATGAACGGGTGGGCGGGATCGTGTACGACGTTGAAGTAGGCGGCCCCATCGAGGATAACCATGCGCCACCCTTCGTCCGGCGCCATGACGGGCACAACGAGACGGCTGGTCGGCCCCAGCAGGACCTTGCTTCCGTCTTTCAGCACGACCTGCCGCCGCTCGCCAACAGACGTCGCATACGTCTGAGTGCCTTCGCCGCGTGTCCTCTGCCAGACCATGAGGCCACCGAAGATGATTATCGTGGCGGCCGCGACCCGCAGCAGTGCGGCGAAAGTGCGGTCGGGCGTGGCTCTTGCCCCACGCGGGATGATCGGAATGATCTTCGGCTCTTCGAGACGCGACTTCACATGCTTCAGCGCGCTCTCGACGTCGATGTGCGATGAATCCTCGTGCGATACGTTGACGAGGATGGACTCGAGGAGCCGCACCACCTTGGCGCGATGAGGATCTTCTTCGATCCATCGCCTTGTGGCCTCGGCCTCGCTCGAACCAGCTTCACCGGTGAGATAGCGAGCGATACGCTCCCACTCGTCCGTGGTGATGTTGGCGGAACCCTCGTCAGGTTTCGACATATTCATTAATAAGACAGACACCTCAACCGGGCGCTACCCTACTTGGACACAAACCTCTCGAACGAGCGGGATCTGCAGCGGCGCATCCGGGCCGGGGAGGAGGGCGCGTTCGATTCCGTTTTCCGCGCGCACTACGCCCACTTGGTGCGAATGGCGGATTCGATCATTCGCGAGCCCGCCCTGGCGGAGGAGATAGCGCAGGAGGTGTTGCTCGAGTTGTGGCGCCGCCGAGAGTCACTCGAGGTGGAGCAGACCTTCCGCGCCTACCTCATCAGATCAACCCGCAATCGTGCGCTCAACCACATTCGACACGAACGAGTCGTTGCGCGCCAGGCGGCCGCGGCGGCCCTCGAGTCTCGGAGCTCACCGTCGGCGGAAGATGAGGTTCTGGGCATCGAGCTCGAGCGGGCCGTGCACGACGCGATTGAAGGCCTGCCCGAAAACTGCCGCGAAGTCTTTCTGTTGAGCCGGGAGCAGGGTCTCAAGTACGCCGAGATCGCGGCGGTGCTCGAGATCTCGATCAAAACGGTAGAGAAGCGAATGGGGCAAGCTCTCGCCGAGCTCCGCCAGCGCCTGGCACCCTGGCTACAAGGCCGGTCCGGGGAAAGGGGGCGGAAAACTCCCGTGTAGGGTATCCCTGCCCTCACGTGTCTCCAATTCCGTAACCCATCGTGCGCGGGGCGAATCCGCGCGTTCACCTTTGGAGAGACAGATGCAGAGCACATTCAGGATTCTTGTCCTTGGCGCTACCGCGGCACTCATGGTGGCATGCGCGACCGACAATTCCACTTCGCCCGTCGCCGCGTCGGAGGCGGCTGCGGCGCTCGTTTCAGCGCCGATTGGATTCGATCAGCTCAATAGCAGCTTTGTAGGAGACTCGGATCTCAGCTTTGGCTTCATGCCCTGGCGTTCCGGCGATGGCGATCTGAATCGATTCGGTCCCGGCTGGCACGAATTCATGGGAGGAGGACTCGGCGAAGGCTTTATAGGCGGCATTGGATTCGGACCGCGATTCGCCCTGACAGCTGGATTCGGGAGAGGGCCGTTCGGAGACTGGGACGACTCGGATGAGTGTTCGTTCTCGACCACGACCAATCGCGTCGAGTGCACCAGGGTCACCCGCCGCGGTCTCACAATCAATCGCTCTTTCTCGTTCCTCGATGCAGCGGGGGCGGTACAGCACGCGTTCGTTCGGGGGACCACCAACACGGTCAACGTGACGGCCAGCATCGCCGGGACAACGACTCATCACGAGACCGCGACGAGCACAGTGGACGCATCGAGCGATTTCACGGTCTCGGGCCTCGCCACAGGAAGCGATCAGCGCAAGGTTGACGGAAAATCGGCCGGAACGGAGTCGACGACCGGCACCCGGAACGGTGACGCGTTTACGTCATTGCGATCGGCTGGCGACACCGTGTCAGGCATTGTGATTCCGATTCAGGACGACAGGCCGACCTACCCGACGGCGGGCACCATCATTCGCTCGATGCAGGCGACGGTCACGGTGGATGGCCAGACGCCGTCGACGTCTTCGCGCCGCGAGGTGATCACCTACGACGGATCAGCGACGGCTCAGGTTGTAATAACGCACGACGGCGTCACCAAGAACTGCACGAAGCCGCTGCCTCACGGCCGGCTGGCTTGCCAGTAGTAAATACGGGTTCGTTGGCGCACCCAGCGCGAACCTCGTAGCACATCTTCAGTCCGGTCTCACTCGCACGGGGGCCGGGCTGGGGGTGTTTCCCCCTTTCCTACGGTAGGGTGATGGCAAGCGGCAGCTTAACGTTCAGTTGCCTTTCGTTTTACGCTGAGCGCTCCCCTTCGCTTTTCGCCACGCGCTTGGCCCGTTCGCACAGAACCCGCAGCTCACCTTGAGTGGCGTTCTCCCAGTTCGGCGGAATCGGGATGAGCCGCCGCTTTTCGTTGAGCGACTCGAAGGTCAGCCACCCGGCCCCGTAACCCTCCGAGAGGACGATGCGGCGTTGACTGGTGGTGCGCCGGTCGGTCCCGCTCCGACGCTCAGTTCCGCCCCAGGCATAGTATCTGGGTTTCCGGCGATCGGCGGAAACCCGCCGCTCCATCTTGGTCGGCTGCGAATCCCAGACTTGCCAATACGAGCCGTTTCCGTCTACAAAAGTTCGATAGGACATTTATCACCTCTCGCGGGCGTCCTCACGCGTACGCTTACTTACTTTGTGCAGGAAAGATACCCACTTCCCGACACGCGGAAAAGGCATCTAAATATATGTTTCCAAAGGGGTTAACCCTCTGTATTTCTACCTGCCGAAGCTCGCCAAAGTTTCACTCATGACGTCGATCATTGACTTGGCGGTCCAGCGGTCCCGGCCATTGTAGAGGAAGGAGAAGGCCAGGACCTCACCATTTACCGCCGTCACGTACCCAGCCAGCGCAATGACGTCGTTGGTGGTGCCGGTTTTGGCGTGCAGGTTCCCTTCGGCTGGGGTATTCCGCATGCGTCGCCTGAGGAGCTCGGAGTCGCCAGCCACCGGCAACGAGGAGTGGAGCCACGGACCCCAGGACGCCCGGTGGGCGTAGCCCAGCAGTTGAACCTGTGCCCGCGGGGTCACCCTATCGACGGTCGAAAGGCCGCTGCCGTCGGCAAAATGAAGGGTGCTGGTGTCCACTCCCACTTTGCTCGCGAAGAAAGTGTCGAGAACCGAGCTGGCGCTGGCTACTGATCCGACGCCATCCCGCCCCGGGCCCCGGGCCGCGTTTCTGAACAACAGCTCGGCGTAGTGGTTGATGCTCTCGCGGTTCATCGCGGCGATCATGCTGGCGAGCGGTGGCGACAGCAGGCTCCCGACTTTGACGGCCGTTGGAGGAGTCTTTCCGAGGCGCATCCCCCCGTCGACCTGGATTCCGCGGGCGGTGAGCGCGTTCAGAAAAGCGCCCGTGGCGAAGCTCGCCGGATCCTCGACGATGTACACGTACTTGCGCGTGCCCGTTCGCGAGCCAATCGAGCCGTTGGCCACGATCGTCCCGTCACCTTGTTTTCTGAATCCGAGTCGGGCCCCGCCGCCCGCGACGGTGCGAACGTTGGCGACGAGCGGAATCGAGCTCGTCGAAGGCTCCAGGACGACGGTCGCCGGTTTGCCCGGCGCAGTGGGCGTTACCGAGACGGCGATGAGATTCTCATTCAGCGACAGCGCTGATACTCGCGCGGCGTACGACGACTGCAGATAGCGCGAGAGCCATCCCTCCGGAACCTTCTGGTCGTCGAATGCCGAAGCGTCGCCGATGACGCTTCCTGTCACGCGCTTGATTCCCTTCGCTGCGACCAGCTCGGCGAGGCGATTCATAGGACCCGAAGGGCCGCCCGGGAAAAACTTTCCTGACAGCGCGGGATCGCCGTCGCCCCGCAGATAAAGATTCCCGGGGAGCGTTCCATCGGGACCGACGGCGGCGTCACGCAGCGCGTCGGTGCTGAACTGGTAATTCGGACCAAACCGCTCGAACGCGATCGCGCTCGTCAGGAGCTTCATCGTCGATGCTGGGAGCATCTGCTCGCCCGCGTTGTTGGCGTAAAGCGTGTCGCCGCGGGTAAGCGACACCACCATCCCGCCCCACATTCCGCCGCGGATGCGTCCAGCGAGGGCGCTGAGCGTCGTGGCCAGGTCGTCGGAGCTGCGCGGAGTGCTGTAACGGACGACAGGAACCGGGGGCGGCCTGTTACGGCTGGGCCGCCGGACCCGGCGTCTGGTGGTGGTTGGTTTTTTTGCTTGTGCTTCGAGGATCGTCGGCGTGGCGCCACATACAGTGAGAGCCACCAGAATCGCGATTCGGATTTTGCGAGAGAACATCTTCAGCCGTTGAGCGTTTGAGATCGACTTCGAGGGACCAGGAAACTGACGCACCAAAGGCGAGAACGGTGCCAGACCTCGCGACGCACGGTCACTTCCAACGACAGCCCGCGTCGCTTGGAATATACCCCGGGGTTGGGTATTTTCTCCGAGAGACACTGGCATTCAACCGGTATCAGAGGAAACCGATGGCTGAGCGGCCACACAATTTTCTGCGCGAAGGCGTGATCACCGGCTTCATTGGCGCAACGGCGATTGCGATCTGGTTCCTCGTCGTCGACACCATCGGCGGACGCCCATTCTACACTCCGATATTCCTTGGCAAGGGCATCGTCAGCGTGCTCGGAAAGAACATGATGGGCGACACGGCGTTCACGCAGGTGCTTGGCTACACGATCTTCCACTACGTCGCGTTCTTCATCGTCGGAATTCTTTTGACGGTTATCGTGCATCAGGCCGAGCGCACACCGGGAATCCTAGCCGGCCTCGTGGTGGCGATCGGGATAATGACATTGGGCTTCTACATGATCGCGGCTGCTTTTGCGCAATCCGCGCTTGGACAGATCGCGTGGGTCCAGATCTTCGTCGCAAATCTTGTGTCCGCGGGCTTGATGCTCGGCTATCTGTGGCGGAAGCATCCGAAGCTGGAGGGGCAGTTCAAGAAGGCGCTCGAAGGAACCGACGACGACTAGGCCGTCGACGGCTTCCAGTCCACCTGAGCGCCCGCGGTCGAGTCTTCGCCGCGGGCGTTCCATTTGAAGAACACCACCGTCATGATGACGATGAAGATGAGACCGCCGGGGATCCACATGATGAGGGCGCCGAGGAGCTGATCCTCGAGCGGAGTCAGCGGCAGCACGCGCGGGGCCGCGCTGTACGCCGGGTAGAGAACGTGGTCGGCCATCGCTATGTAGACGGCGACGATTGACATCGGAATGCTCATGAGAAAGGCGTAGAGCATCTGCCCGGGATACGCTAGCCGCGGGAATTCCGGAAGCTGGCTCATGAGCGGCCACCACATCAACACCGCAGCCGCCATGAACAGCAGGTGTTCGAGGATGTGCAGATTGTGATTCGCCATCGCCGCGTTGTAGAACTGCGGCAGATGCCAGACCGCGATCATGAGGTTGAAAACCACGAAGCAGATCGGCGCTCTCGTGAAGAAGCGCGCAACCGGCGCGATGCGCGGCCGCGATAGCACGGGCCTCAACATCCACCCCGGCACCCCGGCGAGCAGCAGCGGTGGTACGGCCAGCGTGATCAGAAGGTGCTGCACCATGTGCGCGCTGAAGAGATAGTCATCACTTAGGTCGTGTATTGGACCATTGAGTGATGCGAACAGCAGGATCAGGCCGGAGAGGAAGTAAATCTTCTGGCCGCGCGTGGGCTCCTGGCGGAGTTTCCTTGAGCTCCAGATGTAGAGCGCGCCCAGCGCGGCGATCCCGATGGCCGTACTCGGGTGAATCGACCATCGCCACCAGCTGAGATTGGCGATGGGATGCAGCAGCGCCACGAACAACATGCTACACGACTTTGAAGTAGAGATGTCCGAAGAGGAACAGCAACGCGATAAGCGTGAGCGACGCGATCAGGAGTGGGCCCGTGAACAGCACCCGGAACAGCCTGTGATCGTACTTCAGGTGCATGTAGAACATCACCACTGTCGCGAACTTCACCGCCGACAGAATCAGGAGCGTCGGAACGAACGCACGTGAGGCGACGAACGACGGGATGTAGTAGGCCCAGACCTCACCGATCGTGATCAGCGTGAGTATGAGGGCGACCTTCCAGTAGGTCGACCAGGTCGGATGGGCGTGCTCTTCTTCTCCGTGCGGCGCGTGTGCATGCGCTTCGGCTGAATCCGGGAGATTGGTCGTGCTGGCGTGAGAGTCCATCATTCCTGCCGGTTACTTGATGAGATAAACGAGCGTGAAAATCACGATCCAGATCACGTCGACGAAATGCCAGTACAGTGCGGCGATGTCGACGAGCAGCGAATCCTTGGAGCCGAGGCCCCGTCTGTAGTCGATCGCAAGCAATGTCACCAGCCAAAGCACTCCCGCCGTTACGTGCGCGCCGTGAAATCCGGTGAGCGTAAAGAACGACGAGCCAAAGAGATTGGTTCGGATGGTGAGGCCTTCGTGCACGAACGAAGTGAACTCGAACGCCTGGAACCCGAGGAACGTCGTGCCGGCGATCGCCGTCATCCAGAGCCAGAGCTTGGAATTACCGAGAATTCGGTCACCTCTCGTGTGCTTCGGCTTTTCTTTATTCTGGACGGCGGCCAATGCCAGTACCATGAACAGCGACGACATGAGGAGCACGAACGTCGACGCCGATGTCACCGGAATGTTGAGGATCGGTTTCAGGACGTGTCCGGTCGCAGGGTCCGTCCACGTCTCGTGCGGGAACGGTCCGACGACGCTTCGTCCCTTGTAGATCAGGTACGTCGATATCAGTGAGACGAAGAGCATGCACTCTGAGCCGATGAAGGCCCAGATGGCGATCTTGCGGCTGTCGAGCCCCAGCGTCGTGTAGTGGTGTGAGGCGGGCGCGCTCGTGTGCGCTACGGATGCTGGCATTGTCTAGTGGTGCTCCGGCTCGAGCGGGCTCAGGAGCCAGCTGTAAAGAGAGAAGATCATTATCGCCGCGCCGATGCCGATGAGCGCACGCGAAGAGATGAGTCCGCAGAACATGATGATGAGGCCAAGCGCCACGAACAGCGGTTTGATCGTGTTGTAGGGCATCACGATCCCGAGATCAGCGGCGGTCTTGCCTTCCTGCGAGTTGATGCGGGCGTCCTCGCGATCAACGTCCTTGCCTTCCCAAATCGGATAACGGCTCGTCACCGTCGGAATCTTTGCGAAGTTGTACTCCGGCGGCGGACTCGGGATCGTCCACTCGAGCGTGCCGGCGCCCCACGGATTCGGCCCGGCGATCTCGCCGCGCTTTCTGCTCACGAAGAAGTTGTAGATGAAGATCAGCATCGCGATCGGGAAAATCATCGCGCCGGCCGTCGACATGGCGTTGAAGAGATCCCAGCCTTGTCCCGCATCATAGGTGTAAATGCGGCGCGGCATGCCGAGCATTCCGGAGAAGTGCATCGGGAAGAAGGTGAGGTTCATGGCAACGAAGGTGAGCCAGAAGTGAATCTTGCCCAGCTTCTCGTCCATCAGCCGGCCCATGATCTTCGGATAGTAATGGTAGATGCCGGCGAAGATTCCCATGATCGAGCCGCCGAACAGCACGTAATGGAAGTGCGCGACGATGAAGTACGTGTCCGTCTGCTGGAGATCCGCGGGCGGTGATGCGTGCATGATTCCCGAGATTCCGCCGATCGTGAACAAGGCGACGAGGGCGATGCCGAAGAGCATTGCGGTCGTATACCGGATGGCGCCCTGTGCCATGGTCGCGATCCAGTTGAAGATCTTCACCCCGGTCGGGATCGCGATGAGCATCGTGGTCAGGCCGAAGAACGTGTCCGCGATGGGACCCATTCCGACTGCGAACATGTGGTGGGCCCAAACGCCGAAGCCGAGCACGGCGATCAGAATTCCGGAATACACCATTACCGGATATCCGAAGAGAGGCTTCTTAGAGTACGTCGGCAGCACTTCAGAGACGAGCCCGAACGCCGGCAGAACCAGAATGTAGACCTCCGGGTGTCCGAAGATCCAGAACAGATGCTGCCACAGCAGCGGATCGGCTCCAGCGCTCACCGTATTGTAGAAGTTCGTTCCGAAGAATCGGTCGAACAGCAGAAACACCAGCGCGATCGTGATCACCGGGAATGCGAGCACGAGCAGGACCTGTACGATGAACGCCATCCAGGTGAACATCGGCATCCGCATCAGCGACATGCCGGGCGCCCGGAGATTGATGATCGTCGTCAGGAAGTTGAACGCGGCCGCCAACGACGAAATGCCGAGGATCTGGAGACCGATCACCCAGAAATCGATGTTGATTCCCTGCGAGTACGCTCTGGCCGTGAGTGGCGCGTAGCCGAACCAGCCGCCGTTCGGCGCGACGGCGAAGAAAATCGGA
>DATHHC010000014.1:0-7447 GCA_035317285.1 Gemmatimonadaceae bacterium
CCCATCGAGTTCTTGTAGATCTGTCCGTTGGGCATGGTCATCGCGCTGGGCTTGCCGTCGGTGATCATTACGATCTGGCGCATGTCCTTCTTCTGCGCCATGAGGAGCCGTCGCGCGAGCTTGAGGCCTTCCGCGGTATTGGTGTGATACGGACCCACCTGCGCCTGCGGCAGCGTGGACAGCGGAATCTCCTCGGCAGAGTCGTGGAAGAGCACGACCTGGAGAGTGTCACCGGGGAACTGCGTGCGAATGAGGTGCGTGAGGGCGAGCGCGACTTTCTTGGCGGGCGTGAAGCGGTCCTCACCATAGAGGATCATCGAGTGCGATGTATCGAGCATCAGCACCGTCGCACACGATGAGCGGTACTCCGCCTGCCGCACCATCAGGTCGGAATAGTCGAGATCCATCGGGACGTCGAGAGTGCCCGTACGTGCGAGGGAATTCTTGAGAGTCTCATTCACATCGATGTTGAGCACGTCCCCGAACTCGTACTCCTTGCTGTAGCCATCGGCTTCGATGCCGGTGGCGAGATGCGGCGTGTCGTGGGAGCCGAAGCTCGACTTGCCGAGCGAGCTGAGGATGTGTCGGAGGCTCTTGTAGCCGAGGAAGTCGATCCCCTTGTCGGTGAGGTTGAACTGGACGCTCTTGGATGCGCCGTGTGCGATGCTTCCGCGTCCGGTTACAGGCTGATGACCGGCCGGCACCTGCGGCGGGGCCTGAAGGTTGAGGTAGCCTTCCGTCGCTAGTTTCTGGATCAGGCTGTCGAGCAGCTCGCTCAGCTTTTCCTGCGATTCTTTGTCACCGTCGCCGCGCAGCGCCTCGAGCAGCTCGGGCGTGAACTGTCCGCTTTCGATCAATGCATCGAGAATTGCCTGACGCAGTCCTTCGACTGATCGATCGGGCTCCGAATCGAAATCGTCGAAGTACGGATTCATGCTCTGCCCGCCCGCGAACCCCGACTGCAGCAGAAAATCGGCGAGCTTGTCGAGCAACGCCTGGAGATCGACCGCGTCAGCAGCTTCCGGGCTGAACTTGGAGTAGGTGTGGAAGCGCATATCTCTAACATACAACCCGGGCGTCAGGCGTGTATAATCCTCAGCAATGCCCCTGACACCGGCGCGCCCAGTAAGACGATCTATCAACCCACTGAGGGCGCTTCAGGTCCACCGGAATTTCCGTCTCTTCTGGACCGGGCAGACCGTTTCGCTGATCGGCACGTGGATGCAGCAGGTCGGGCAGGGCTGGCTTGCGCTCGAGCTCACCAACAGTGCTTTCCTCGTTGGCGTAGTAGCCGCGGCGAGCAACTTTCCCGTACTGCTGCTGTCGCTCTACGGCGGGGTCGTAGCAGATCGTCGCAGCAAACTCCGCATCGTCATCATCTGTCAGGCACTGCTGCTCATCGAGGCCGCCGCACTCTGGTGGTTCACCTGGACAGGCCGCATCGGCTTCGGGTGGCTGCTGGCGCTGACGACGCTCGGAGGCGTGATCTCGGCCTTCGAGATTCCGGCGCGGCAAGCGATGATCGTCGAGCTCGTGTCGAAGGAGGACCTCGTCGATGCGATCGCGCTCAACTCGGGTGGATTCAATCTCGCCCGCATCGTCGGCCCGTCCCTCGCGGCGATCATACTCGGCAAATTCGGTGTCGCGTGGTGCTTCGGCATCAACGCCCTCAGCTATTTCGCGGTGCTCGCGAGTCTTGCGCGGATCAGGCTACCGCGTTGGACACCGGTGCAGCACCTGGTTTCTCCCGCCGAGCAGCTGAAGCAGGGATTGAGATACATCCGCGGCTCGCGCTCGGTGTCGGGATTGATGGGTGTGATCGCCGTGTATTCGATATTCGGATTTCAGTATCTGACCATGATGCCGGTGATTGCTCGCGACGTGCTGCACACGGGAGCAAGCGGCTACGGACTGCTTCTAACTTTCGTGGGCATCGGCGCGCTCAGTGGAGCGCTCTCCCTTGCTGGTCTCGGGGCTCGAATTCGGCGCGGTCGGCTGTTTCACGCGACAGCTTATGCATTCGCTGGGCTGACGATTCTCTTTTCGCTTGCGCGAACCGTTCATATCGCCGCGTTCGTGCTGCTCTTCCTCGGCTTGACGATGTTGATCAACGGAGCGCTGGCGAACGGGATTCTTCAATCGGTGGTTCCCGACGAGCTTCGGGGCCGTGTGATGGCGACGTACGTCTTCGTCTACGTGGGGTTCACACCCATCGGTTCATTCATCGCCGGCACAATGGCGCGCTTCGTCGGCGTCGAGTGGGCGATATTCAGCGGTGGGGTTGTGATGCTTTCGTACTCGCTGTGGGCGTTCTGGAAGTACCCGGAGATTCGGGCCGTCTAGATAACTGCAAACTGAACGGGATCCGATATCTGGGAACTGGGAACTGGGGAAAAGAACGTGATCCGAGATCTGAGAAGCGCAGATACCAGAGTTTAGGAACTTCCCTGCGACATATCTGAGTGGCGCTATGGTACAGGCGATTGGTAGTGATAGGTGGCTCGCTCGGAACGGTCGGAGCGGCGGTGACTCCCCACTGAGATCTATGCCTCTCAGATCTCGGATCACGTTCAGTTGCTTTTGTGGATGGCTACGCCTTCATCCAGACCCTGATCGCTATCAATACCAGAAACACTGCGAACGCCTTCTGGAGCTGCGGCCCCGAGAGATTCTGTGCGAGCCTCGCACCAGCCCAGGCACCGAACAACAACCCGAGCGCGATCCATAGCGACGCCGTCACGTTGAGATGACCGCGGCGGTAGTACTCCCACGCGCCGAGCGCGCCGACGGGAAGCAGTAATGCGCCGAGCGACGTACCGGTCGCGGTCTGGGGTTGAAACTTGGCGAGGAGGATGAGCGCCGGCCCGATGACGATCCCGCCGCCGATGCCGAACAGCCCGGCGAGTACGCCGGCGACGAGGCCAATCGCGATAAAGAGAATCACGTTGTCAGCTCACGAGTGAAGTGTTTGATCGTCGGTCGCTCAGGAGATCCCGTGCGAGCGAAACATGAAGAACACCGCGCCGAGGATGCACAGCGCGGCCCACAGGAAATCCAGACGCAACGGCTGCCGCATGTAGAGAACAACGAAGGGAACGAAGACCGTGAGCGTGATGACTTCCTGGAGGATCTTGAGCTGAGCCAGGGACATGTCCGCCGACCCGATGCGGTTGGCCGGAACCATGAACATGTACTCGAAGAACGCGATCCCCCAGCTCAGGATAGCCGCGACGTACCACTTCCGGTCGCTCAGGTTCCTCAAATGCGCGTACCAGGCGAACGTCATGAACGTGTTCGAGACGATCAATAACCCGGCGGTGCGCAGGAATGTCGAGTTCATCAGGCTGGGATTCCCTTTTTGGCTGCCTCCAGCACTTTGTCGGCAAAGAGGTCAATCTCGTCGAGCGTCGTGTAAACGTTGGGAGTGATTCGGATTCCCTTGAACTCGGGGTGGACGATCGGCGTATTCACGATCCGGTGCTGGTTCAGAAGCCAGGCGCCAAGCTTGACGTTGTCGATTCCCTCGACCTGAAAAAGGGCGATCGCCCCCGCTTGCCGATCGTCGAGCGGGGTGAGTACTGACACGCGCGAGCTCTCCGCCACCACTCGCTTCGCCCACCGGTCACGCAGGAAGCGGAGCCGCGCGATCTTTCTGTCCACGCCGATGCCGCGGTGGAACGCCATGGCCGCGGAAATTGCGTTGTGGTTGGCGGCTGGGTGCGTACCGATCTCCTCGTACTTCCGGATGTCGTTGTCCTGAGTGGCCGCCGCCGCCATGAGCGGCCAGAGATTCTTTTGCTTGCTCTTCCGCACGTAGAGGAATCCCGTGCCGACCGGGGCAAGGAGCCATTTGTGCAGACTCGTGCCGTAGTAGTCGCACTGTAGATCGTCGCGCTTGAACGGAAAGTGCGCGAACGCGTGCGCTCCATCCACGAACACCTCGATTCCCAGCGGACGCGCCATCTCCACGATTTTGCGCACCGGCATTATCTGCCCGGTGAGATTCGTGATGTGCGTCACCTCGATCACCTTCGTGCGCGGAGTGATCGCCGCTCGAAACTGTTCTACCAGGTAACTGTCCGACGGAGGAGGGACCTTGAAGGAGACCTGCTTGAGGACGATTCCCTCGCGTCGCGCGCGCTGTTCCCACGCCGTGATCATCCGGCCGTAGTTCTGATTCGAAACCACGACTTCGTCGCCACGCTTGAGATCCAGCCCGAAGATCATGATCTCGTTCGCTTCCGAGGCGTTGCGGGTGATCGCCATCTCCTCCGGATCGCACCCGAACTCGCCGGCGAGATCGCGCCGCACGCTTTCCACTCGCGGCTCGAGTACTCGCCACATGTGGTCCACGGGAAGCTCATTGGAAAACCGCAGATCCCTGATCATCGCCTCCAGCACGTGACTCGGCGTCGGACTGCAGCCGCCGTTATTGAGATTGATCATCGTGCTGTCGGAGTCGAACGCGCGCTGAATCTGCGCCCAGTACGTCTCGTCGTCAGCGACAGCCAAGGGAGAACGGTCGCCGGCGATCGCGTTCGCGCGGAACAACGATTTGATCGCATGATCGCGAAACACCGGCTGCGAGGCCAATCCAGCCACAGCCATGCTCGACAGAAAATCCCGTCTCGTCGTCATCAAGCCTCCAGAGCCGCAAACGAAAGAGCGACCGTCACAATCGTGACGGCCGCTCAATAATATGACTCCACTTCTCGCCCAGCGAGCGCCTACTGGTACTGGATGTAGTGGGGTTTCGGATTCAGAAGCAGCACTTCTGCCGGCGTCAGAGGGGGATCACCCTTTTTCGAGTCGTTGTGGTAGAAGATCTTGAATCCGGTGAACTGCACTGGCTCCTGCTCGACATAAACGCGATAAGAATCGTACTTGAGCCAGGGCGCGCCCCAGCCGTCCATGTTGATCACCACCTGAACCCGCGGATCGAGCCGGATCTTGGGGGCTCCGGTGAGCATGTTGTGCGTGAAGCGGTGCACGACGAGAACCTTGGGAGGGAGATTGTTCTTCGTCACCACGTCGGACAACAGCCCGATCGCGAAGTTCACGTCGGCGGAGCTCATCGTACCGATCCGCGCGCCCGGCTTGTCGGTCACCATCTCGCCCGTCTTCTTGTCCTTCCGTGGCTTCATCGAGAACTCGGGGTCGATTCCGAGCATCACGTTGGGCCGCTTGAGAAACGGAATGAGGCGAGGCAACTCCTCCTGCACGGTACTCTGACCCACCTGCACGTCGAGAAAGAGTAGAGCATTCCGCGTGGCTGCCCAGGTTGCGATTTTCTCGATGAGCGTGTCGGCCATGCGGAGACGGTACTTTCCGTCACGCCCAGGCCCTCCCTGCGCCACGACCGCGATGAGGTGCAGCGCCGGCTGAACCGGAGTAGCTGGATCCGCCTTCTGCCACTCGGCGACTTCCTTGTCGAGGCGCGCCAGCATCTTATCGGGCGGCAGCTCTCCGAGGATGCCCATCCGCTTCGAGAGCGGATTCCCATAGTAGGCAATGATCCGGCGCGCGGGGAGAATCGAGCCGGGAAGTGGAGGCGGGGTTTTCACCGGCCACCTCGTGTTCTCCAGTCCAGCTCGCACGGCTTTAACGAGTGCGAGGCTGTCCTTCTTGGTGCGGCCTTTTACTGAAGGGACCGTGATCGGTGGATCCTTGTCAGTTGAATCGCCGCCAACACTCGAGGCTGTGCTCGATGCAGTTTTCGGAGCTGATTGTGCTAACGGTTCTGAAGGCGTTGATGGCGTCGATGAAGCAGCGCCGGCGACGCCTTGTGGCGACGCGGCCACGAGCGAAGAACCGGCGGGCCGAATTTCCTCCGCGCCCGGCGCGGGTCGCGCGTCCTTACTGGCGGCGCAGGCAAGGGAGGTTATCAGGGCGAATGAGGCGAGCATGTGGATAGACGACGGTTTGTGAAAGACGTATTGCATCAGCTCTACTGAAGAGTTGGCGATCGCGTAGGTTTGGATTGCGGCGCAGCGGGTTGTCCCGGGATGGCTAGTTCATAATCCGGGCCCCGTTGCTGGAGTCTGTGGTACACCACACGCCAGAATGAGAACCCTGTTGCTTTCGGGGTATGTTCGGGGTATTCTGCAGAGCTATGTCCGACCGCAACGCCGCCATCCGCGCCCTCATCGAGCATCGATTTCCGGATGCGACACCGGTCACCCATCGGACCGCGGAACCGGTGGCTACGGGCATCGAAGTACTCGATGCAATTCTTCCAGGTCGCGGTCTTCCCCGGGGACGGCTGACCGTCTGGATGCCACAGGGTGGAGCGACAGCGGTGCTGCGGGCTGCATGTCACACCACCGTTGCCCAGGGTGAGAGAGCGGTCTGGATCGATGGGCTCGGCACCGTCGCCGGTCCATTCTGGGAAGAGGGACCGATCCTCGTGCGCCCGCGGAATCGAAAGCACGGACTTCGTGGGGCAGAGGAGCTTCTTCGCTGCGGAGGATTCGCGCTCGTCGTCATCGCGGGCCTGGAGCCAGAGGGCACGGAGACGGTGCGGCTCTCCCGTGCCGCGCACGAAGGAGGCGGGGCGCTGGTCACTCTCACATCGCACGCGTCGATGGCGAGCCTCCGCATGACATCGCAGATCCTGCGCGAGAGCTACCGCTGGCGAAAGACTCCATTCGGCGATCCCGCCGAGGCGCAGGAAGCGATGATCCGGGTGTCCGCGAGCTCGCTTGGCTGGAATCGGAGTGCGGATATCCATGTACCCGTCACTCCGTATAATCTGCGGATGTCGATCGAGGCGGGGCTCGTGGATAGGCGAGGGGTGACAACAGCAACAAAACGAGCAACTGCAACTACGAACTGAACGGGATCCGACATCTGCGAACTAAACTGGTTACTGAGAGGGACCCACCGAAAAGAATGTGATCCGGGATCTGAGAGGCACAGATCTGAGGGTTTAGTCACCGCGCTCCGACCGTTCCGGCGCCCTCCTGTTACAACCCAACGCCTGCACCATAACGCTACCGAGATGCGCCGAAAGCGCGGTTACTAAGCTCTGGTATCTTGGGTTGCTCAGATCTCGGATCGCATTCTTTTCCCCGGTTTGCAGTCGCCAGATATCGGATCGCGTTCAGTTGCAGTTGACTGTAACCCTGAACCCGCCAGCAGAGTCCCGGCGTAGTGAACTGACAAACTGGCACCTACGCTACCAGCGCCTCTCGCCCGTTCAGTTGCAGTTCCCAACCTGACCGAACGCTAATGCCATTACCCGTGTCGAACCTTACAGAAAATGGTCGCGACCAGAATCAGCGGCAGCTCAATCACCGCGTGAACGAGACTCAGCTCATCGCCCGGGTCATCGCGGGGGATCGGTTGGCCGGGCGTACGCTGTACGACACGCACGCGCCCCGGGTGTACTCGCTCGCGTATCGACTGAGCGGGGACGCGGAGAAGGCCAGGGAGTTCACGCAGGACA
>DATHHC010000015.1:0-7213 GCA_035317285.1 Gemmatimonadaceae bacterium
CCGGACAGAATGATTGGCACTCGCGTCGCCACTTGATTCACGAACCAGCAACGCCCAGGTGAGGTTATTCGTCGCCGTGTCATAGAAGGGCGGAGTTATCCATCTCTCGATCGAGAGCGTGTCCCATCCCTTCTCAACCCGCAGTCGATTGCCGTGCGCCGTGCCTTCTCTCATCGACGCGAGCAGCTTGTCCGCATCCAGCGAATTCTTTTCGTCGTCCTTCACGTAGCCGCTTGCTTCGTAGCTGTACAACACGAACCACGTTTGCGCTGAGGTGTCAGCCGGTGTGCATACCATCACTCCGGCGACGGTGGGATCGGGTGGATTTTGAGTCAGCTCGAGGAATGCGGCTGCACCGGGCCGCCCGGTGTACTTGCAACCTTCCGGCACGCGCACGCTCGCTACAGTTCCGATTGGTCCAACGTTCGGGGCTGGTATCCAATAGATGGATTCATACAGCGACTTCTGCCTCGCGGACGGCTGCGCCGAGCCTACGCTCATCGCCAGGCAGGTGCATCCGAGAATCAACCAACTGTGTGTGCGGGCTCGCATCGGTCACGCTCCTGGTTCGACGGGTTGCCCAAGGAAGCTGCGAGAGTTTGAGCAGGCGTGCCGTTTCGCCTTTTGGGTAAACGCTGGCAGACGCACCGCTCTCCACGAATAGTTTCACCAAAGGGTGAGCGTTGCAAGCGAAGATTGGCGACGTAGATGACTCCGACTGCCGAGGGTTTGAACCGGGAGCCCGAGAGACTCGCGAACGACGCGCGGTTCAGCCAACTTCGGGGAACCTTCGGGCGGGGAGCCCTGTAACAGGACACTGGCACAGTAAGAGATCGATAACGCGGGTCACCCTGTTAACAGGCCGGGACCTCCCGCGTCTAATCGCTAAACCTGTCCACCCGGAGTAATTCAATGCTCAAACAACCGTACCTGGTTTGTAGCGCCGCTCTTCTTCTGGCCGTCGCTGCATGCAACGATTCCACCGGTACGTCCGCCAGCATCAGTCAGGCAGACGCAAACCAGCTCGCCGCAGACATCGACGCCGTCTCCACGCTTGGCGCAGCCGACTTTGGACAAGCAGCTTCATTCTCCGTTAGCGTCGATCCGAGCGGAGCGTCAGCATCGGTCGCCTCGGCTCCCTTCCCGATCAACACGCAGTTCACCGTCACGAAGCAGTGCCCGAGAGGGGGACAAGTCGTTATCGCAGGGGGCATCACCGGCACCGGTGACCGCACCACCCACGACTTGAGTCTCGAAGCAGTCGCAACCAGAACCGACACCGACTGCGCGTTCAACACGCGAGACGGTGTGCTCACGCTCAACGGCAATCCGAACATTGCCTACGATGGCAAGCTGAACATCGTGAACGGGGCGTTGTCGGGACTTCAGACGCAGACCCACAAGGGCAGCTTCATGTGGGCGCGCACCGGCGGATCCGGCACGTGCGACGTGGATCTGAGCTCTTCATTCGATCCCGCTACGCACACAGTCACCGTGACGGGAACGTTCTGTGGACGCACCGTGAACGTTACGCGCACCCGAGCAAGTTGAACCACACCAATCGTTCCGCGCGCGTAAGACGAACAGCGTTTTCCTTGTTACCAGCAAACGCAAACTAGAAAGCCCGGCCATGCGCCGGGCTTTCTTGCTATTGGGGAAGGGATTTCGATTGTCTACGAGCAGTATGGTCTGACCCAATCTCCAATTCGATGTGCGATGAGCACAATCGTTACCGTCGGGTGCGAAGGATCATCAGTCTGCAGCTCGACGATGCCGCGGCCCGCGGCAAGGAGGTCATGGATCCCACCGAAGTTTACTCCCTCCCTCGTGCTCGTGGCGCCCTGAGAAATCTCAGGGTGATCCACGCTCGACAGCGGAAGGTCCAGCCGAACGACCGAGGGATCGGATGCATCCTTTAGCGACGCCGACAACACGTGACCCTTGAGTGTCGTGCCAGTCACGAGCCACTGCATTGACGTGGCTTGAATCGAACCACGATTCTCGGACAGCGTGACCTGCGCTACGGCGAGCTGCGCGCCGTTCTCGCTGACTTCACCCGCGGCGTCGAGAGAACGAATCTCGTACGTGCACTTCCCGCGGAGGAGGTTGCAGCCGGTGAATGTCAGTGCGAGAAAAGCGAGGAGCACGTTTCGTCGGAGCATCCTGTAAGTTATCGTCCTGCTCAGATGGCAGTGATGGATTCGTCGGCCGAGCTTGGTTGACCGGCCGGGCGTTGACCCTTGGTCCCGCGACACACATCTTCGTTTCACCCCCTCCCCGACAACCATGCTGACCGGCCTCCTGATCGTCGTCATCGTTCTTGTAGCGCTGTTCGTCTTCATTTACAACCGTCTTGTCTCGCTTCGGGTCCGCTCGCAGAACGCGTGGTCTGATATCGATGTCCAGCTCAAACGCCGAGCTGACCTAGTCCCGAATATCGTCGAGACGGTGAAAGGCTACGCGGCTCACGAGCGCGGGACCCTCGACGCCGTGACCCAGGCGAGAACCAGAGCCGTCGCCGCGCAGGGCGCCGGCCCCGCAACGCGCGCGCAGGCCGAGGGCGAGCTGACGACCGCGCTGCGCGGGCTTACTGTAGCGGTGGAAGCATATCCGCAGCTCCAGGCCTCGGGCGGATTCCGCGATCTACAGGCTGAGCTCTCTACAATAGAAGAAGCCGTCCAGAACTCTCGGCGCTACTACAACGCCGTCGTGCGCGATCTCAACACCGCGATCTCGACCATACCATCGAGCATCGTCGCCAACCAGATGGGTTACCACGAGCTCGAGTTCTTCGAGGCCGCGGCGGCCGATCGCGAGCTGCCAAAGGTCAAGTTCTAACGATTCGAGGTGACTGACTCCAGAGCGAACGGAGGGTTCCCAGGACTCCGGAACCTGACCACCACGAGCCTGGTGCTGGTCGTTCTCGTCGGCGCGTCCGTCCTGGGCGAAGCGGCACTTATTTGTGCTCAGATCTCCAGCACTGAGGCGCACGATCTCGGCGCCGCGCTGAGCGTGACCAAGTTCCTGATTCCTCACCTCCTTGCTCTGGCGCTGTTAACGACGGGGTTCAGGGTGGCCGGTGATGTCGCCGCGCTTGTCTCCAGCGCGATCATCCTTCTTTTGGCGTCGCTGGAGGCTGGCATCGGCCGAGCGGAGACTCCTTCTATCGCTGCGAATGCATCCTATTTGGCGCTCCTGCAGGTTGCGATACTCATTTGCGCGCTCAGTGACCTCGGGCAAAGTCGAAAACTCCATCCGCAACCTGGCTCCGCTCATCACAGCATCAACGGACTTCGCATTCCCATAGTCACTCTCCTCTTCGCCTGGGGTGTTGTCGCCCTGAATTTCAGCGCTGCGAACAGAAGAACAGGCGCCCAGAAAGCAGCGTACAAAGCGGAACTCGAGCAGGTTGCTCTCGCGTGGGCGCGGAGGTCGTCGCTTGTCCCGCTATTGAGGATCGCACAGTGCATCGAGAGGTTCAGGGGCGACACCATCGCGGGCCCGTATCCCCGGTCCTTGCCGCAACTTTATCGATGGTCTCTCGCCAGCACACGGCCGTCAGACCGTTGCGGCGCGGGACTCTACAGCGGACCAACGGACACGTTGGCGCCGGCGCTGGGAGAGGACACTCACTACGTACTCTACTACACTCCTCCAGCTCGGCTCCAGGGCGAGCCGTTTCTGGCTGAAGGGTTTACGCTCGAGGTAAACGCGGTCTGGGACTCGATGAAGTCGCCGCTCGCGGCTGGCAAGCCCGGTACGCGCAACTTCTTTTTGGATTCGGCGGGAGCAATTCACATGAGCTCGGAGCATCGCCGCGCAACGGCGCGCGATCCTCTGCTTCGGACCTGCCGGCCCGGGGAGGTCGATCCATACGTGCAAGTTGACTGCAACCCCTATCAGCCCAGGCAACGTTGGGGAGTCAAGCCTGATCTGCCGCACCTTTCCGTCGGCATGTATAACACCGCGCGGGTGCACAAGGAGGCATACGGTCAACTCGAGTTTTACCAGGCTTCCGGCCTCGACAGCGCGGCGACCCTGGTCGTCGACTGGTCCGACGGATCGAAGCCGATGACAGTCGTGATCCCGCGCTCACAGGCACTCGGCGCCAACAACAACATGTACGGCAGTTTCCTCAAGCACATCTACTCTGACGCTGGTTGGAAATTCGTTCACGCTACAATTCGAACGCGCGCCGGCGCCGAATACCAGGCACAGGATTCCATTCTGATCGAGTTGAAATGAGCCAGGTAAGATCGATTTGGCGGGCTCTCGCGGTTCTGGCGCTTCTCGTTCTCACGCTCGCGAGTTCCGCGGCCGCTCAGGAGCGCTCCATCCGCATCCGCAACTACGATGCGCTTCTCACGGTTCACTCCGACGGATCGCTCGACGTCACCGAGCAGCTAACCATAGCTTTCACGGGGCAGTGGAACGGAATCGTCCGCGACTTGTCGCTCCAGCACAACACCGCGCAGGGGCGCGCCACCAGGCTCGACGTCACCGTTGGCTACATCACGGATGAAAGCGGCGAGCGACTCCGTGTAGAAGAATCGGGAAAGGACAACGGGCGGACGCGGTCCCTCAAGATCTACATTCCCGGCGCGCGCGACGCGAACCGAACGATCATCATTCGTTACCGAGTCGCGAACGCGATTCGCTTCTTCTTCGCAAGCAGCAAGGAAGGCGCGCTCGACGAGCTGTACTGGGGCGTCACCGGCGAGAGTTGGACGATGCCGATCGACAGCGTGCACGCGCGCGTCGTCCTGCCTGATGGCCTGGCGCCCACACAGACCGCCGTCTATACGGGCGCGTTCGGATCAAAGGCCAAGGACGCGAGCATCGAGGAGCACGACAACATTGTCGACTTCACTCTCCTCCGTGGGCTCTCGCCATACGAGGGAATGACGATCGGCGTCGGCTGGCCCGCCGGACATATCAGCTCGCGGCCGAGCGAGACTCAAGAGCGTCTGGCGCAGGCAACACAGTGGTCGCCGCTCCTTGTCCCCATCCTCGTATTCTTCCTCGCCTGGACAGCGTGGAAGAAGGGCGGGCGGGATCCTGAGGAAGGATCCATCGACGTCCGCTACGAGCCCGTCAAGGATGCATCCCCCGCGGAGCTCGGCACCCTCGTCGATAACAAAGCCGACATGCCGGACATTACGGCCACGCTGGTCGATCTCGCGGTGCGTGGATTCCTCCGCATCGAAGAGGTAACCGAGAGCCATCTGTTCGGATTGAGCAAGAGCACCGACTACATCATTCGCATTGTCAAGAACCGCTCGGAGTGGAAGGGCCTCAAGCCCCACGAGGCGGATTACCTCGGCGCGCTCGCCAACATCGCGCCCGACGGGCTGGAGGTCAGGATCTCGCAGCTGAGGGAGAAGTTCTACACCTCCCTGCCGTCGATTCGAAACGCGATCTACGACAGCCTGGTCGAAGGCGGTTACTACCTCCAGCGCCCCGACAAGGTGAAGGCGAAATGGCTGGGTCTCACCTTCCTGACCGTAGGCGTGCTGGTTGGCCTGGCGATTCTCACCGTGAAGACTAACTGGGGGATGTTTTCCATAGCAGCCCTGGTCATTGGCGCCGGCGCGAGCGGGGCGATCCTGAGTTTTTTTGCGCAGATCATGCCCGCCCGGACCATCGCCGGTGCCCGTGCCCGCGAGGCCGCGCTCGGCTTCAAGGAATTCCTCAGCCGCGTAGAGGAAGAGCGCTACAAGAAGATGATTACGTCGCCGGAGATGTTCGAGCGCTTCCTGCCGTACGCGATGGCGTTCGGCGTCGCGGACAAATGGGCGACGGCATTCAAGGACATGTATCGCGAGCCACCGACCTGGTACGTCGGGGGCACGGGACAGTTCAATGCGGTGAGCTTTTCGCACGACATTGACTCCATGTCGAGTGCAGCGGCGAGCAGCATGTCGTCGAGCCCGAGCAGCTCGGGGTCCGGCGGCGGTGGATCGAGTGGAGGCGGAAGCGGTGGAGGGGGTGGAAGTGGGTTCTAGCCGACGATGACGGTGATATGAAATCGACATCTGTTGACACGAAATAGGCATCGCTACAATTCCAGGACCTGCTCAGCTTAGGGGTTAGGCCGGAGGGTTCTATGCACTCGCATTGGGCATCCGATGGGATTTGGGCCGCTCACGCCAATCTGGAAACCGCGTGAGGGTAGCGATCTTCTTGCCAACTCGGCAGGTGGCTCAGATCAGAGCGGCGATGGATGCTCATGATCACGTTTGCGTCGCAGATTCCTGGGACCGGCTCGAATCTCTCGTCAGGCTCGAGCCGCTGAGTGTCGTCGTGTTCAACCCGGCCGCTGATGGAACAATGGACAACACGCGAGCCTGCCGGCTCATCTGCAAGTACGCCTCGATTCCATTCGTGGCCTACGTCCCCGTCGACGCCGCATTCGTGCGCGGAATCGCCCATATGTCGAACGAGGGACTGCAGGACGTCGTCGTCTATCATTCCGACGATTCACCATCACGCTTCCGGAAGACGCTGGAGCGTGCGAGTTCGATCCCACAAGTCAGTACGCTCGTTCGAAAGCTCGATCCCTGGTTCCAGCGCCTTCCGGAACCGCTCGTCGAGGTGTTGACGGACGATCTGCAGCAGCCTCACGAGTATGCGAGCGCCGAGGATATTGCAACTGCCGCTAGAATGACTCTCAGCGGACTCTACCGCAGCTTCAGACATGCACGGCTGAATTCGCCCAAGAGCTTCGTCGTAGGCGCACGCGTGTTCAGAGGTTATGTCTACCTGAGAGATGCGGGCTTTTCCATTGGAGATGTAGCGATAAAGCTCGGATACACTCACCCGCGCATTTTCGCGCGCCACATCGAGAGCGTGCTCGGCGAGTGCCCATCAAAGGTTCGTCACTGTCTGGACGATGGGGAGACCGTCGACAGAATCGTATCATGGTTTGGTTCTTCGACGGGGTCGTCCAGGCAGCGACCAAACCGCTTCGCTGGAGTTGCATAGGATCGTCGATCCCGGCTACATGCGGAATAAGTAGCTGTACTTCACGAAGAAGTAGTCCGACGCGCGCGTTAGCGGCTGCCAGTTGAATCGCTGCGTCTGATCGGGAAGGCCGACGGCCTCGCTCCCGTACCCCAGGAACAGCACCGTACCCGGCATCGGCTGGTAAGAGAACAGATAATCTCCGTGCAGTGACCGCGAACGCGATGCCGTCGCGAGCTCACCGCCGATA
>DATHHC010000016.1:0-2923 GCA_035317285.1 Gemmatimonadaceae bacterium
CGGCCCGCGCGGCCGCGCGTCGTAATCATCGGTGGTGGGTTCGGGGGGATTGCCGCCGCGGGTGCGCTGAAGCGCGCCAATGTCGACGTCACCCTCATCGACAGAACCAATCACTTTATTTTCCAGCCGCTGCTCTATCAGGTTGCGACCGCGGCGCTGGCGCCGAGCGACATCACCGCACCGATACGGTGGATACTGCGGAAGCAGAAAAATACCGAAGTGCTTCTGGCTGAAGCGCGGGAGATAGATATCGAGCGACGGGTTGTGCGCGTCGACGACGAGCTGCGCGAGCTGCCCTACGATTATCTGATTGTGGCGCCGGGAGCGCGTCACTCTTATTTCGCCCACGACGAGTGGGAGCCTTACGCACCGGGACTGAAGGCGATCGAGGATGCATCGGAGATTCGGCGCCGCTTTCTGCTGGCGTATGAGAAGGCGGAGAAGACCGATGATCCGAAGGAGCGGGAGGAATTGCTCACTTTCGTCATCGTAGGCGGCGGACCTACCGGGGTCGAGTTGTCGGGAGCGATTCCGTTCATCGCGAAGAAAGCGCTGGCATCCGAATTTCGACGAATAGACACGAGGCAAACTCGTGTGGTTCTGGTGGAGGCGGGTCCGAGGATTCTGCCTTCATTTCCGGAGGATCTGGCGCAGCACGCGGCACGCGATCTCGCCGAGCTGGGTGTCGAGGTTCGCGTCAACTCGATGGTCACAAACGTCGGTCCCGACGGGGTCAGCATCGGAGCGGAGAAGATCCGCGCGCGCACAGCGTTCTGGGCCGCCGGCAACAAGGCGTCACCGCTCGGAGAGTTTCTTGGTGCTCCGCTCGACAACGCCGGCCGAGTGAAGGTGAATGCGGATCTGTCGGTGCCGGGGCATCGCGAGGTTTTTGCGATCGGTGATCTGGCGACGCTTTTTTACAAAGGACAGCGGCAGGTGCCTTGGGTGTGTCCGGCGGCTCTTCAGGAGGGGAAGTTTGCGGCGAAGTCGATCATCCAGGATCTGCGACGTCAGCCCAGAAAGGAGTTCCACTATTTCAACAAGGGCGATCTCGCGACGATCGGTCGCTCGCGCGCCATCGCGGACTTCGGGAAAGTAAGGTTCACCGGGTGGCTGGCGTGGGTTTTATGGCTATTCGTTCACATCATGTATCTCGTCGGATTTCGGAACCGCGTTGTCGTGTTCATCGAGTGGGCATACGCGTACTTCACGTACCAGGTGGGAGTACGCCTCATAACGGACGTCGAGCGTTACAAGCCGCCGGTTTGACTAGCCGGCGGCTGTCTCACCAATCAGGGGGCGAGCTGGGAGTGGTGCGCGCTGACTGACGGCACCGAGTGCCGCGACGCGCTTCGGCAGGTTGGGGTGGGTAGATAGAATTTCCGCAAACCTGACAAAGAACCCAGTCTCCGTTTCGCGTTGACCGCCGTACTCCGCCGAGTTGACATGGGTGTAGAGATCGCGTCCCGCCGCCAGGACCAGCAGGCCGTCGACGCCGCCTTCCGGCTCGAGCGCGTTGCCGAAGCGGTCGCATGTGTACTCGCATGCTCGCGAGTAGGCGCCGCCGAGGAAGGGGAATATCATGGCCGGATACAACATCGCTCTGCGGGTCATGTGCTTCCGCTGTACGTGGCCGAGCTCGTGGCCGAGGACGAAGCTGACGGCTTTTTCGCCCTTCTGTGTCGCGAGTGCGAGAACGTCGGAATTGAGGATCACGAAGTTGCGTCCGAGGAATCGCGTCGCGAATGCGTTGAGGACTCCACCCGACTGGAGGACGAAGATCGCGGGTGTCTCGTCCATTCCGAGCCGGCGCGAGTGTGCGTCGGCCATCGCATTCAGCTCGGGGAATTGTCGCTTCGAGACGCGCACTCCGTTGCCGCGCAGCTGGCCGATGAAGACGCCGTGGACGAGGAAGAATCCGATGATGCCGATTATCAGATAGAAGAACAGCGTGGCGGCCGCCGGTCCGCCGCCGAGAATCGTCAGGATCAGAATGATGTAGATGGCAATGCTGACGATGGCGCAGATGGCGAAATAGATCTTTTCCTTCGGATGTATCAGGGGCTGGAGGTCCAGCGGACGCGACGTCGATTCCGATGGCAAGGTCAGTTCCTGGTGGTGGGGAGGGAAAATTAGTACTAATCTTGGTCCGGGCAATCTCTTTTATCGCGAGGATGAATCAATGGGCAGCAATGCCGATGGAGTCAAGGAAGCAGATCCCTCACCCGCGAAAGTGGGACTGTGGGAAGACTTCGTGGACATTTTCTACACGCCGTCGTCCGTTTTCGCGCGGAGGAGCGACGGAAAGTTCGGCTTGGCTCTGCTCTTTCTCGCGATAGTCATCCTCGTTCTCATTTTCCTGACCAAGGGCGCGATGGCGCCGGTCATGGATGCGGAGTTCGCGAGGCAGACCGCGGCCGCAATGCGGAAGGATCCGAGAATTACGGAGGAGCAGATGGCGGCGGGCCGCCGCTTTTTCGAGATGGCCGGTCCTGTCATCTTCACCGTAATCATCACGATCAGCGCGCTCGGCACCGGCCTGATAGTGTGGCTCGTCGGAAAGCTTTTCGACGCGAAGGAATCGCTCGCCGCGGCGATGATGATCGCGACGTACTCGGAGGTACCGCGGGTGGTTCAGATCCTGACGAATGCGGCGCAGGGACTCGTCATGAGTCCGGAGAAGCTCACCGGGATAAACGCCGTCGGCTTCTCTCTCGCGCGATTCATGGATCCCGATGGTTCGCCGGGACTGCTCGCGTTGGCGGGTCGCGTGGATCTGTTCACGATCTGGGTGACGGTGTTGCTGGCGATCGGGCTGCATGTGGTCGGGAAGATTCCGAAGCAGCAGGCCGCGATTGCGGCGGCGATTACATGGGTGGTGGGAGGATTGTTTCCGGTGTTCCAGGCGTTTAGACAGGGGTGA
>DATHHC010000017.1:0-6504 GCA_035317285.1 Gemmatimonadaceae bacterium
GAAGCTCGCGCGTGCCTGTTCGCGGGATTGTTCTTCCTCGCTGTATTCGGGCTGCCGCGCACACCGGTCCTAGGCATTCCGCGCTACGACCTCCTGCTGCTCATCGCGGTCGCGATCCAGGCATGGATGGTGTGGGCGAAGCTCGAGACGTGGGACGAGCTGAAGGCGATCACTCTCTTTCACGTCATCGGCTTCGGGCTCGAGGTGTTCAAGACGTCCGAAGCCATCGGCTCGTGGAGCTATCCCGACTTCGCGTACACAAAGTTGTTCGGGGTTCCCCTGTTCTCAGGCTTCATGTACGCGGCTGTTGGGAGCTACATCATTCAGTCGTGGCGGCTATTCGACATTCGGATTCGCCATCACCCGCCGTACTGGATGGCGGGACTGGTCGCGCTCATGATCTACGCGAACTTCTTCACGCACCACTACATCCCGGACCTGCGCTGGTACCTCGCGGCGCTGGCGTTGGGTCTCTACGCCCGCACCACGGTGGTGTTCCGTCCACTCGATCGGGACCGGACAATGCCGCTTCTATTGGGATTTCTCCTCATCGGATTCTTCATCTGGCTCGCCGAAAACATCAGCACGTTCTTCGGGATCTGGCGATATCCGGATCAGCTTGGGGCGTGGTCCAAGGTGCACATCGGCAAGTGGAGCTCGTGGTCGCTGCTGGTGGTGATGACGTTCACCATCGTGGCGAATCTCAAGCACATCAAGGAGCGCGTCCACGTTCCGCTCTGAGGCCGCGCGTGACGGACCTACAGCGCAGCGACGAGCTGCTTCAGCGCCGTAAGACGCTCCTGCAACGCGCCGCGCCCGCCGGCCTTCTCCATCGCTTTCACAATCGGCGGCGGCAGAAACTCGCGGTCGGTGCACTCGATGATCGCAGCCGTCTCCTGCAGCTCCTTCTCCAGCCCCTGCGTGGACGGCATGAACTGCGCGACCACCTCGGCAAGCCCTTCCTTCGTGATCTGCTTCTTCCCCGCAATGAGCGACTTGCGCATCGCGCGGCCCACGATGCCCTCGATGTCCGCGCCCGATAGCAGTCCCTTCTGCGGAATCGGCGGCACATCCTCCGGCTCGAGCGACGTGCCGAGCTTCTTCGCCAGCATCACGAACATCTGCTTTAGCTCGTCGTCTTCATACGGATAGAAGAGCGGGATGTGCACCTCCGCTCTTCCCTGCCGCTTGATGTCGATGGGCAGAAGATCGGGGCGCGCGGTCAAGAGCATCCACAGAATCCTTCCGCGATACTGGGTGTCGCCCATCTGGGTGGCGATCATGCCGAAGACTCGGCTCGACGTGCCCGCGTCGCCGTCGCTCTCGCGATCCCCCAGCGCGGCATCGGCCTCGTCGATGACCACCATCACCGGACCCATCGCCCGTAGCATTGCCAGCACGCGCTCGAGGTTCCCCTCGGTCTCGCCGACATACTTGGAGCGGAAGTTCTTCAGCATCACGCACGGAATGCCGATCTCGCCGGCGGCACACGTCGCCATGAACGACTTCCCGGTTCCCACCGGTCCGCACAAGAGGTAGCCCATCGGCACGGAGTCAAGCGCGCCACGCGCGATGAGCATCGCGTCGTCGCGCAACCGCTGCTTTGCCGCGACGTGCCCGATCACAGTGTCGAGCTTCCACTTCGGCTCGATGAACTCGAGCAGCCCCTGACACTGGCGCTCCAGCAATCGCTTCTTGGTGTCCTTGAACAGCTTCGCGTCCACTCGTTGCCCACCGCCGATCGCTGTCGTTATCACCACACCGAGGTCGTTGAGCGACATTCCCGCGCCGAGGACGGCGAGCTGCTCCGGCGTGTAGTCCGATGCCGTCTTCCACTTGTCGGCGGATCCACCCGCCGTCGCATCGCGAATGAATGCGAGGCGCTCGCTCTCGGCCGGCATCGGTACTTCGATCGTCGAGACGTACGGGTTGCCGGTGATCCGATCGGTGATTTCGCTGCGCCGCTCGTCGATGAGCACGAACGCTGTCTCCATGCTCTTCACGTGTGGGCTGGTCGCCCAGTTCAACAGTGTCACGGCCATCCCCGACGCCGAAAAGCTCAATCGGCCAGGGTCGCCGGCGGGAAATAGATACGACGCGCTGCTGATGATGACCGCCACGCTAAGCTGCTTGTCCGCCGGAGCCATGATGTTCTCCCGCACGAACAGGTCGAGCACTCCGAACACGATCGCGGGATCGTTCTTGATCGTCGAGAGATCGCCGATCCGCCTGGTCGCTAGCGCCACCATGTCCTTGAGCCGTTTTTCGCTTCGTCCAGCGAAGGCGCGGAGGCCGCGGCCGAGATCATAGTGCAGCACCAGGTCCCACTTCCCGAAAAGCTGCTCGGACAGAAACTCGGGAATCCCTCCGAACGGTGCGCGATCCTCCGCGTCGACGTCACCGAGCGGAACTAGGTCGTACGTGTTGCCGTGCAGCACGAACACCGAAGACGCGCGAGAGAAATACAGATCGGCCATGGTGCGTGCCCACGGCGGATACCACGCCGGCAGCTCAGTGGACACGGAGCACGCTGTCCAGCTCGGCGTCCAGAATCGCGGGGGGTTCCTCGAGCTGATCGGCAAGTCCGGTGAGATGCTGGAGCTGGTTCACCGTGGTCTCCGTCTGCTGCATGCTTTCGGCGGCCGCGGTCACCTGGTGGCTCAAGGTGTCGGGATCCTGACTGCTCACGCCCATCTCGGTGAGCGCCTGGATTTTCGTTTCGATCCGGTCGAGCTCGATAGCCACGAAGTCGGCATCCTTCCGACTTTTTCTGTAATTGTCGAGCCGCAGCTCCGCATCCGCGAGGCTGTCCTGCAGCGAGCGAATCATCCGCTCATCCTTGCTCTCCTGCGCCGCCGTGAGGCGTTTGCGTACATCGTCCACCTTGCCACTCAGCATCACCTCACTGGTGCTGCGCAGAAACCGGTCGAGGCCTGCCTGGGACATCAGCAGTTTGAGAAAGAGGAACAGCAACCGGTCGAGCGCCGGCGTGCGGATGGAATCCGCAGAATCATTCTGCCTGGCCGCCTGGCCTCGTACGCCGCTGGCGATGTCGCGCATCTCGAAGCAGCGCTTGCGAAGCGACGCGAATCGCTGGACCGACATCGCAGGCAGTGAGTTTACCATGCGCTCGAGCGACTCCTTCGCGCCGGGCCCAACACGCGCTCCGGTCGCCTGCTCGCGCTCACGCTTAGCGAGCTGTGCATCCACCGCGGTTCGAAAACGGGGAATGGCGACCATGCCGGACAGGTACGCCAGCTCCAATGCGCCGACGACCGGGAGGAGGGCATCGGCCTGGCCCGACAGCGCAGCCAGCGCGGCGCCACCGATGAACAGGAGCAGATTCCAGTGATACGTGAATGCCGCCTTCACGTAGGCGCCGATGCCGGAGCGTCCGGAGCCTGATGGCATTGGCGTCATCTACTCGTCGCCCGCCCTGGTGGAGCTCTCGAGCGACTCCATGATGTCGCGGATGTGAAACACGATTTTCATGAACTCCGGCTTCTGCTGCATCACGCGCGCCGGAAAATCCGGCCCCGGCACCTTCATGTCGTGGAGGATCGTACCCGGCGCCGACGAGATGATGAACGTCCGGTCGCCTACGTACACCGCCTCCTCGATGGAGTGGGTGACGAAAAATACCGTGGCCTGCGCCTCGCGAGCGAGACCGACGAGCATGTCCTGCATGTTGAGACGGGTACGCGGATCCAGCGCTCCGAAGGGCTCGTCCATGAGCATGATTTTCGGCTTGAGAATGAGCGACCGCGCGATCGCGACGCGCTGACGCATTCCGCCCGAGAGCTGGTGCGGATACTTCGATGCATCGCGGTTGACCTCGAGTCCCACCTTCCCGATCCATTCGCGCGCTCTCTCCCGGCGCTCCTTCGCCGGTATCCCCTCACACTCGAGCCCGAAGGCAATGTTGTCCTCGACCGTTCGGTTGTCGAACGACGTGTAGTCCTGAAACACCATGCCCCGGTCGGCGCCGGGCTCCACCACGGGCTGTCCCAATACCTGCACCTTCCCGGTTGTCGGCGGGAACTGCGGGCGGAGACCCGCGATGAGTCGCAGGATCGTTGACTTGCCGCACCCCGATGGCCCGAGGATGGTGATGATCTCCATCTCGTTGGGTTTATCGTCAACGGTGAACGAGACGTCGCGGATCGCGGTGAAGCCGTCGTCGTACGTCTTGCTCACCTTGTCGAACAGCACGATCGGCGGCGGCGGGCCGGCGGGCACGGGCACGGACACGGGTGCGGGCGCGGGTGCGGTCACTCCTCAGCCTCGCGGTAGGGGAAGAACCCGCGTTGAAACCAGAGCAGCAGGCGATCGATACTGAAAGCGAGCAGGCCAATGAGAATCAGGATCGCGAAGATGTGCTCGGTGAGCCCGCGCCGTTGGCTGGTCATCAGCAGAAAGCCGAGACCGAACTTCGCGTTCACGAGCTCCGCCAGCATGATGTAGCCGAAGGCAAGGCCGAACAGGCTGCGCAGGCTGGAGAAGATGTCGGGTAACGCGAGCGGAATGAGTACTTTCGCAATTACCTGTCGCGAGGACGCGCCCAGCGTCTGCGCGGTCTCCACGTACCGCGGTTGGATGGTGATCACCGCGCGCATGGCCTCGAAGAAAACGAACGGAACGGTCGCGATGAAGATGAACATCGTCTTCTGCGTCTCGTCGATGCCGAACCAGAGAATCGTCAGTGGAATCAGCACGGCGACCGGGATGTTGCGCGCGAACAGTGACAGCGGGCCGGTGAGCGCATCGAATAGTCGGTACGACCCCGCGAGAATCCCCAGCGGCACGCCGATGAGGATCGCGAGGCCAAAGCCGCTCAGAACGCGCTTGAGCGTGGCGAAGATGCTCTCGACGAGCGCGCGTTCCCTGAAGAGCACCGGAACGCTGGCGACAACTTCGAGCGGACTCGGAAGCAGCACCGGAGACACCAGGCGCTGCTCCGGGACGTCGCCATAGGTAAGCGCAGCCCACACCAGGATGACGAGCACCACGCCAAGCACGCCGAGCAGCCGGCGGAGCATGGCCGGCGGATCGGCGCGGAGCGCGAACAGCCCGCGCCGAATTGGAGCCGGCGTCACGTCATTTGGACTCGACCGGGTACACCTTGATCTCGACGCGCCGGTTCTTCGCGAAGTTGTTCGGATCGTTGGGATCGGCGGGGCGGTCCCAGCCCTTTCCAACCGTCGTGAACTGGTTGGGCTGCAGCGTCGGGAACTTGCGCAGTAGCGCCTGCTTCACGGCGTTCGCGCGGCGCAGCGACAGCTCCTCGACGTCGGCGGCAGTCACACCACCTGATCCACGCATCGAGGCATCGGTGTGGCCCTCGATCACGATCCGCGCCGCGCCGAACTGTCCGGCCATCTTGCCCGACTCCTCGACGACGAACGGCGCGTTCGGATCGTACAGCTGCTGCTGCACTTTCCCACCCACGTCCTTGTCAATCTTCATCTCGAGATTGTCGGAGTTCGGGAAGAACTGAATGACGACGGTCTTGGTGAGAATCTCATTGCTCTCCGCCTGGAGCGCCGACGCCGAGGTCGGGACGAACTGTACCTGGTACTCGTTCTTCTGGTTGGCGAACGCCGGTTCGCTGCTCAGCTTCCGGATAATGGAAAAATCCATCACCTGGTCGAACGGAACGGGATTGCCGGAGACGCTGCCGATCTTCTTGTAGAGGAAATAGGCGGTGTTCCATGTCCGCTCGAAATTGGTCGGGTTGTTCTGGTTGAGGAAAAACTCCCGGTTCTCGGCGTAGTTGGTGGAGTGCGCGTCGCCCTGCATGGAGAGCGCGTCCTTTTCCGGAATGGAGTACCCGGCCGCCATGAGCCGCGCGGCCTTTGCCTTCGACTCCTCAGTCTTGAGCGACTCCATCGCCCCGAAGATTCCGCGCGTGAGTCCCTCCATGATGGCGGGATTGTCCTTGGCGAAATCGGCGCGTGCGAACCAGACGTCGGCGATGAGCTTGTTTGCCGTCTGGGTGTTCACGAGCATCCGGTTTCCCTTTGCTTCGGAGAGCGAGTAGATGTCGGGCGCCCAGCTCACCACACACGCCACCGACCTGTCGGCGTTGAACGCGGCCGCGGCCTGGAAGGCGTCCTGCGTGAACTTGTAATCCACCTCACCGGGCTGCAAACCGCCGCTGATGAGCGTGTTGAGGAGGAAGTAGTGCGACGGAGAGTTCTGCGCCAGCACCACTGTCTTGCCGCGCATGTCGCTCACCGACTTCACGGTGTTTCGGCAGACGATGCCGTCGCCGCCATTCGACCAGTCGACCTGCTGGTAGACGCGCGGCATCGTTCGCGAATCCTTTTTCAGCTGCTCGACGAACAGCGGGATCATGTCGAGCGTCGCCCAGCCGATATGCACTTTGCCGGAAGCGTAGGCGTCGCGCATCGCGATTGGGTCGTCGATGAGCACGAGCTCGAGCTTGAAGGTCTTGCCGCCAGGGGCCGTCCAGACCTTCCCCGCCTTGAACCCATCGTTGGC
>DATHHC010000018.1:0-2813 GCA_035317285.1 Gemmatimonadaceae bacterium
GGAGATGCGAATGCGGGGGAACGATCTATCCATACTGCGGTTGCGAATGGAGCGAGGGTGATCGTCGCGGGCGTGTGGCCGAATCTGCCCAAGGGGATTCCCACGAACGGCGCGAGGAAGCGGTACTCGACGCGTTGACTCACACCACCGCGTCCAACGAATTCGTGAAAATCATAGCCGGGACCGCTCGTCGGGCCGCCGAGGTAGACGAGGTGCTGTGGCGGCAGCGTATCGCCGCTGAAAACTCCGGCAGCGCGCGTATGCAGGACGAGACGGCTCGAGCCGAACGGTTTCTGGAGGTCGAGCATCACCGACGGTCGCAGGAAGTCGCCGGGCTCCAGACCGCTGGGCGCCGCTCTGCGGATGGCGCTTGCGGACAGGTGCGCGCCGAGCTCGAAACCTCCGAACGTGAGGCTCGCCCCTCGATCCAGTCCCAACGTCACCTGGGTCTCGTGCAGCGAGAGCGCAGGTATCGTGGCCTCGAACTTTCCGTTCGCCGGCTGAGCGTGAACGGCCAGCGGCTCGTGACGCTCGTAGGCGAGCTCGAACGAAGGCCGCCATCCGAGCCGCGCCAGCGATCCTGAGAGCGAGATGGCGCGCGCATCGTACGTGTCTGTGTAGTCGCTACCGAATTCCTGAGCCGCTACAGAGTTGATAATCAGCGATCTTTCCGGCTCATCGCTCACGTCGCGATACTGGCGTTGTCCCGCGAGGGCGAGCGAAGATCCCGCGCCCGTGCGGTACTCCAGCGCGCCGCGCCCCTTGAACTGGTCGTCGCTGAACCCGTAGCGGCCGGATGCGGCGACGGCAAAACCCGCCCCGATGCGCTGGAGTATCCCGCCTCCGAGGCCGAGTCCTTCAACGCGGTTGAACCACACGATGTCCGAGAGCTGTCGAGCCGAGAACGCGAAGTTCCTGCTGCGTGCCAATGCGTGGGAGCGGACGAGCGCGCGCGCCTCCTCCTGAACCTTTTGTACGTCCTCGTCGGTGACCGCTCTCACATCGGGAGGCAACGAATCCAGGATGTGGCCCGTGAACGGGAATGGATTCTGTGCCCGCTCCGCCGGGGGTGCCATCACGATCTCGGGGCCCGTGAAGTAGCTGGCGGGAATTCCCTTGTTCACCTCATAGCAGCAGATCTCCCACCGGCCGCGGATGATGCCGCGCGCCGGATAATCGAGCCACGACCCCGTGCGCCGAATCTCGATCTCCTGGCGGCGCGGCAGCCAGAAGCGCCCATCGATGAGCGCGTTTTCCAGAACGACCGAAACATCTTCCAGCTCCTTGTCGATGAGGGCCGCGCGGGTGAAGCTGAACGCCATGCGGACGACCTCGCCCGTCTCCCGATCGATGTAGATGGCGCCGATTGCGCGCGGCTGGCGATCGTCCCTGGGGCGCACCTTCACCTCATAGACGTCGAGAACCCGGGGCCCGAGGCGAATCTGCAGCGAATCGCTAATAGCGAAGTCGTAAGCCTCGAGTCCGGCCGCCGAGAGCGGGTGCGGAACGTCCCTGACTTCATCGCCCTCGCCGATCCGGATGATGTTCCGGAAGTTGTTCTGGACGATGCCGAGGTGATCCCGGTGGTAGTTGATATCAGTCGGCAGGAGGAGCGTGTCTCGGCGTCCCATGATGCGCTGCTTGCTCAGATCGGGAGCGCGCCAGTAGACTTCCAACCCCAGCTCGTCCGCCTTGACGATTTTTGGCGGCTCGGGGAACCCTTCTCCAAATTGTGCGAGGAATGTCACGTAGCCGTGCGCCGTAGCTTTGTAGTCGGCGAGGGCGGTGTCGGCGATCTGACTGGCTCTTCGCTCGGTGGCGCGCGTGACGAGGTCGCGAGTGCGGGGATCGTTCCACACCTGCTGCGCGCCGAGTGTATCGGCGCAAATGATTATCGAGACGATGAGAGCGGTCGCCTTTAGCGGCATGGAGGAAAATTAGTTGTTGGTCGCTCAAGCGGGAAAGGAATTGCGGAATCAGTCACAACGGTGAGGCGATGAGCTTCGAAGATTTCAAGCAGCGAGCGGCGGGTGCGACGCTCGTGCCCGTGTGGAAGGATATTCTCCTCGATACGGACACTCCGATTTCGGCGTTCTCCAAGCTCAGACGTGGCCCGTTTGCGTTCCTTCTCGAGTCCGCACCCGCCGGCGGCGAAACGTGGTCCCGCTACACCTACCTGGGAACGGAGCCGAGATCCGCCTGGAGACTCGCGAACGGGGTCGTCGAGGACTGGACCGCCGACACGGGTTGGCACAACGCGCGAAGGGCGGCCGACCCGCTCGCCGATCTCGCTGCGGTCGTCGAGCAGGTCCAGCCGGCTGACGTTCCCGAGCTCGGGCAGTTCTGGGGTGGAATCGTCGGATATTTCAGCTACGACATGGTGCGGCTGATCGAGAAGCTTCCGAACCGTCCGGAAAAAGGTCTCGGAGTTCCCGACGCCATTTTCGTGTTCACCCGCTCGCTCGTGATCCTCGACAATCTTCACGGAAGAGCGCGCGTAGTCGTTTCTGTTCCTGTCGAAAAAGGTTCTAGTGCGGCCGAGCTCCGTTCCCGGTACGACCGTGCGATTGTCGAGCTGGACGACGTGCTCGCGCGCCTGCGCGCCCCGGCGCGCCTCAAGCCGATGTCGCCCGATCTCGGCGCCCCGGCGGTTGAGGGCCACTCCAGCTACGAGCGGGCGGATTTCATGAAGCATGTCGACCGGATTAAGGAGTACATCCGCTCCGGCGACTGCTTCCAGGCTCTCCTCTCGCGCCGGATCGACGTTCCGCTCGATTTCGATCCCGCCGATCTCTATCGCGCGCTCCGCGCGA
>DATHHC010000019.1:0-5633 GCA_035317285.1 Gemmatimonadaceae bacterium
GTCTTCTACGACGCGAACAGCATGGAGGCGAAAGCCTGCGTCGAGGGCGACTGCGCGCTCCGTGTGCTCACCACCGTCGTCAGCACGGCGGTGCCGGGACAATGCGTGATCGATGGCGGGTCAAAAACGTTCTCGAGCGATATGACTGTCGGTACCGGAACGTTCGGTCACTTCGTCGGGCGCCCATGGACCATGCGCAAACTGAATGAGGAGCATGGCTACGTGGAGATCCAAGGGCCGGCCCGCGTCGGAGAGAAAGTCTGGGTGGTGCCAAGCCACGTGTGCCCGACTGTCAACCTGCACGACGAAATCTGGTACGGTCGCCGCGGCCGAGTGGAAGGAAGCTGGAAGGTCGCTGCACGTGGGAAGGTGCGCTAGAACCGCCTGGACACGCACGCACCGATCGATCACGTTAGTTGCCTTACGGAGGTCCATGGATTCGTCCAGAGACTCTGAGCTCGACGAGCGGTTAGCAAAAATCGAGGCGGCGATCCTCGGCCTCCAGCGGTCGATGGACGCGGTCCTTGCCGAGCGAAGGTCCGCGTTCTCCGCGCGGGCGGCCGAGGCGCCCCGCGAACAGCGAGAACATGTTTCCGCTGGTGCCGCGTCCTCCGCGGGTTCGCCGTCGCCCGGTTCGCCTATTAGACCGCGCACGCCGCGGAACGCGTCGGCCGAACCTGGCGACCCACTCTCGTCCTGGTTCACATCGCGCAGCGCTGAATGGTGGCTGAGTCGCGTCGGGATCGGGTTCGTCGTTCTCGCCGTCCTACTGCTGTACGGCTACGCGATCGATAAGGGCTGGATCACCCCACCCATCCGAGTTTTCGCCGGACTGCTTGTTGGCGCGCTGCTGTTCGGGGCCGCGAGTCTCGTTCCTCGGGAGACCGGACCAGCCGGCGAATCTGATCTTGGCTTCCGCGAACTTCTGTTCGGGGGCGGGCTCGCGATCTGGTACGTGACCGCGTACGGCGCGGCCGTTTGGTACCAGCTAATCCCGATTCCGGTTGCCCGACTTGCGTTGTTCGTGTTGGGAATCGTGTCCACCTGGATCGCGCTCGAGGAGCACCGCGCAATCTTTGCGATCGTCGCCGTGGCGAGTGGATTTGCGACTCCGTTCATCCTGCCCGCTCCCGTCGAGTCGATGACGGAGATGTCGCTATACGTCGGCGCGGTCGCAGCGATCGGACTGATGATCTATATGATGCGAGGCTGGCACTCGATCCTGTGGATCACTTTCATCGCATTCTGGATGATTGTCGCAACGCAGACATCTCTCAATGCGTTCGGCTCGGCGAGACTTGGGTCTGTTGCGTTGTCACTACTTGTGCTCGCCGGCGGTGCGGCATTTACCCGGGCGCCGCTGCTCCGCCGCCAGCTGCTCGCGCTCGGCTCGCCGCGCTACACGGCCACTCCGATTACGGGCGGCATCCGGGGTCTCATGGAGTCGATCGACTCTTTCTCGGCCGCGCTCGGCGGCGGCAAGAGCGCGCCCGACAGTCTCATAGTCTGGCTGTTGACGTTGTCGAGCCCAATACTGGCGGTCGGGTTTCTCGGGCAGCTTTGGCCGAGCGTGCCTGACGAGGTCTCGGGACTTGTGCTGGTCCTGCTGGGAGCGGGCGCGCTGGCACTATTCACCCGCGGATCGAGAGCGGACTCAGAGATCGCTCACGTCGAGCTCACCGCAGCCGTGTTCTGGACGTTGATCGGTGTCGGACGCATCGCACCGAATCCCGAGAGTCTCTCGGCCTACGCGGCGCTGGCGGCGCTCGTCATCGATCGCGTCCCGCGCCGGTTCGCCGGCCCCCGCGTTCTCGCAAAACTGTTCATTGGCCTGTCCTTGTTGTCCATCGCGGGTCACGAGCTGTCATTCGCAGATACCGGACTAACCCGTCTTCGGTGGCTGGCTGCGGGGACAATCGCCGTTGCGGCCACGGCGTTCATCGCTCGACGCCTGCTCGCCGAGCCCGCCGAGGAGAGTCATGGTAAGGTGCTCGCGGTAGCGGGTTATCTGACCGGGCTGATAATCCTGTGGCGGGTACTTGAGCCGATCTGGCCCCCATTGGTGACTGCCAGCTACGCCCTGGTCGGCGCGGGGCTGCTCATTCTGAGCAGGCGCGAAGGTGGCCATCCGCAGCTGAAATACCTGGGCGGCGCCACGATGCTCATTGTCGTGGGGCGACTGCTTCTCGTCGATCTCTCCAGCGTCGAAGCTATCTGGAGAGTGCTCCTGTTTCTCGCGTGCGGCGCGGTTTTTCTCTATACGGGATACCGGATGCAGGCGGGGCGCGCGAAAGCCGGCGAGAAGACGAAGCGCACCTGAGAACAGGGACCTTCGGGCATCCTTCCATCCCTTCGCCCCGGGAAGTCATATTGGTCGCGCCCAACACTTAGCCGGGTCAGCGCGAAAGACATCAGTCGATGATTCGTTGGCCGGCGATTCCAGATTGCCGGCACCTTCACCCATCCAGCCCTCCTTGGCGAACCATGATGAAGAAAGCCCTCGTTCTCTCCACACTCGTCCTCGCTGCCGCGTGCTCGACGGCACCGAAGACCGCCCCCACGCCCCAGCGCAACGGACAGGGCCCGTCCGGCGACAGCACCAGAGCGGGCGGTGATTCCGGGCGTGCGGGCGGCAACGCCCCCGCGCAGCCCCGCCCGTACAACCGCGTAATCACGCGCGACGCAAAAACGCGCCGCGGCATGTTCGCCGTCCACAGGGTGAACGACAAGCTTTACTTCGAGATACCGAAGAACGAGCTGAATAAGGACATGCTGCTCGTCGGGCGCTTCACGAGAGCTGCCGCCGCGAATCCTCGCCTGCCGGGGGGCCAGTTCGGCAACTACGGCGGCGATCAGTTCGTGGAGCGGACATTGAGGTGGGATCGAAGCGGAAACCGAATCATCCTCAGGTCTCCGTCGTTCGCCATCGTCGCCGACAGCACGACCCCGGTCTACCGAGCGGTTCAGGCGGCCAGCTATCCACCCGTCGTCGCGGTTCTCAACGTCGAGACATACGGGCCCGACAGCGCCGCCGTCGTCGACGTGACTCGACTCTATACCACGAGCATTCCGGAGTTCGCGGCCATCCGCGGCAACCTCGATGAGCGCCGTTCTTTCGTCGAGAATGCATTGGCCTTCCCTGACAATGTTGAAGTCGAGGCGACGCAGACCGGGACAGTCCCTGCCGCACCCGGCGGCGGAGGAGGTGGAGGCGGTGGCGCTCAAGGGCAGGGGCCCCAGCCCGCGCAGAGCGTGCTCGCGCACTGGAGCCTGGTTCGCCTTCCCGAAAAGCCGATGGTGCCGAGGCGGTGGGATGAGCGGGTTGGATTCTTCTCGATCGCGCAAGTCGATTTCGGGACCGCGGAACAACGGTCGGCCGATCGTTCATACATTGCTCGCTACCGCCTGGAGAAAAAAGATCCGACGGCCGCGTTATCAGAGCCGGTTAAGCCGATTGTCTACTACGTCGACCCCGCGACTCCGGAGCAATGGAAGCCGTGGGTGAGAAAGGCAATTCTGGATTGGCAGCCCGCGTTCGAGGCCGCTGGATTCAAAAACGCGATAATCGCGATGGATCCACCGGCGAACGATCCGGACTGGTCCGCTGAAGACGTCCGTCACACTGTGATTCGTTGGCTCCCTTCGACGGTCGAGAACGCGCAGGGACCTCACGTGAGCGACCCCAGAACGGGCGAGATCCTCAACGGATCCGTCCGCATGTTCCACAACGTTCTCAATCTCCAGCGCGCCTGGTATTTCACGCAGGCTTCCCCGCTCGACCCGCGCGCTCGCACCCTACCGTTTCCGGACTCGCTGATGGGAAGGCTGCTCGAGTTCGTCGTGGCTCACGAGATCGGGCACACGCTCGGCCTGCGCCACGATCAGATTGGAAGCTCCACGTATCCGGCGGACAGCGTCCGCAGCGCTAGCTGGGTACATCGGATGGGACACTCGCCTTCGATCATGGACTACTCGCGCTTCAACTACGTCGCGCAGCCCGAAGACAACATCGCGATCGCGGACATCGTTCCAGGCATTGGCCCTTACGACAAGTTTGCGATCTCGTGGGGATACGCGCCGGTTGCCGGAGCACGATCCTCTGACGATGAGCGCCCGACGCTCGACCAATGGGCGCGGGTGCAGGACACGATTCCGTGGTACCGTTTCTCCGAGAACAACGAAGGCGGCTACGGCACCCTCAACGAGGCTGTCGGCGACGCGGATCCTGTGAAGTCGACGGCGCTTGGCTTCAAGAATCTTCGCCGAGTAGTCACCTACATATCGTCAGCCGCAACCAGGGCCGGCGAGGACAATGACGACCTGAGGGAGTTATACGATCGGACGGTCGGACAATGGGGGACGGAAGCGAACCATGTCGCCACGCTCGTCGGCGGCGAGTCAGTACAGTACAAGTCGGGAAGCCAGTCGGGGTCCGTTTACACGCCGCTGTCGCGCTCGAGACAAGTGGAGGCGATGCGCTTCATCAACGACAACGTCTTCCAGACTCCCTCGTACCTGATTCAGCCAGCGATTGCCCGACGCATTGAGGCCGGAGGAATGATCACGCGGATAACGAACGCGCAGGGTCGCGTGCTCACGAGCCTGTTCAACGACGGCAGGCTGAACAGGCTGATCGAAAACGAGGCCCTCGCCAGTAACAAAGGCGATGCCTATTCACTGGCATCGATGCTGACCGATCTCAAGCGGGGCGTCTGGACCGAGCTCGCGCAGTCCGGTGTTTCGATCGATCCCTACCGCCGGACGCTGCAGAATCAGTTTCTTTCGCAGGTCAACGCAAAGCTGAATCCGCCCGCTGTGGTCGCGACGGCAGGTCCACAGTTCCCCGGATTCACTCCACCAGCGCCTTTACTGGAGGATGCGCGGAGCCAGTTGAGGGGAGAGCTCGTGTCGCTCCGCGGAGACATCCGGCGAGCGGTACCGAAAGCTTCAGATCGGGAAACACGTCTCCACCTCGAGGCCGCCGATCACGAGATCGGGGACATCCTGGATCCGAAGAAATGATATCCGCGGCACCGAGTTCGCCCGCTACGAGCGGATGATACGTCTGAGAGACAAGAAAAAAAGGAATGGACAAAAAAAACGGGGACGGCTTGAGGCCGTCCCCGCTTTTTTCATGCGATTGAAGCTTAGACGCAGGTGATCACGCCGTTGGTCATGTCGCAAGTCTTCGCAGACTGCGAGTGCGTTGCGGTACCGCTCCATGAAGGCGGCGGGCCAGCGACGTTCACGATGACGACGGTGACGTTCTGCGACGGGCTGAAGCCCTGAAGCGGAGCTGCCGACGTCGCGGTTCCACCAAAGTATGCGCCTGCGTTGTCAGCTGCGTACTGCTCTTCGTAGGTCGCCATGTTGCGCAGGTCGGACTTCATCGCTGCGACATACGCCTTGTCCTTCGTGTTCGCGAACCTAGGAATCGCAATCGCGGCAAGAATACCGATGATAACGACAACGATCAAAAGTTCGATAAGGGTAAAAACCTTTTTGTTCGACATTTAAATCTCCTGAAAACAGAATTTGGATTTCGCCGGATCGCCCTGGCCCCAGGCCAGCGGAGGTAGAACAGCGGCCCTGGATAGCTGGGCAATGCCATGAGAAGCAATGTACGAACCACG
>DATHHC010000020.1:0-9214 GCA_035317285.1 Gemmatimonadaceae bacterium
TCGGCCCTGGTATCCCGTCCTTATTGAAGCCTGGGGCGATTCGAGGCTCCTTGTTCGAGATCTCGGTCAGCAGAGCTTTACGGGGAGTAATGCCAGCGGCGGTCATGGGAGTATGTGCTAAAAGTGGTGGAAATGTGCGTAACGTGCACGTTTGCCCGATCATATTCGCTATTTGGGGCATTAAATGCAAGGAACCGGCTCAATTTCGTGAAATATTTGCAAATATTTGCTTAAGGGGCTACGTTGACCCCAATGCCACGACACCGCCCCCAGACCCCCGATACCGTAGGCGCTACAGCTCAGGACATCCTGGAGCTCGCGTCCGCCAACAATGTCCGATTCCTCAGACTGCAATTCACGGATATCCTCGGCATCAACAAGAACGTCGAGCTTCCTGCCTCGCAATTCGAGAAAGCGCTGGCGGGGGACATCATGTTCGATGGCTCTTCGATCGAAGGATTCGTGCGGATCGAGGAATCGGACATGTTGCTGTCCCCGGATTTAAGCACGTTTCAGATATTCCCCTGGGGTGACGAGAAGAGCCGCGTCGCGAGGCTGATTTGCGACATCAACACGCCCGATGGGAGTCCCTTCGCCGGGGATCCGCGAGGAATTCTCAGAAAAATGATCGCGCGGGCGGCCAAGCTCGGCTACACGATGAACGCGGGGATGGAAGCCGAGTTCTTCATGTTCAAGCCGCGTCTGGATGAAGAGCCATCCACGATCACCCACGATGTCGGATCCTATTTCGATCTCGCGCCGGCCGACCTCGGCGAGGATGCGCGCCGCGCGATCGTCGATGTGCTCGAGCGAATGGGATTCGAGGTCGAAGCCGCGCATCACGAAGTCGCTCACGGCCAGCATGAGATCGATTTCAGATACGCCGAGGCGCTGAAGACGGCCGACAACATCACGACATTCCGGTTCGTCGTGAAATACGTCGCGCGAACGTTCGGGCTGACCGCGTCGTTCATGCCGAAGCCAATTTTCGGGCAGAACGGAAGCGGGATGCATACTCATCAATCGCTTTTCCACGGGAAGCAAAACGCCTTCTGGGACGAGAAAGCGGAATGGGAGCTTTCCAGCACAGCGCTCCACTACATAGGCGGGCTGCTCAGGCACGCCCGCGGCTTCTCGGCAATAACGAACCCTTTGGTCAATTCCTACAAGCGCCTCGTGCCCGGGTTCGAGGCACCGGTCAATGTAGCGTGGTCGATGCGCAACCGGTCGCCGATGATCCGGATTCCCGATCGCCGCGGCTCAGGTACGAGAATCGAGCTACGGATACCGGATCCGTCCGCAAATCCCTACCTCGCGCTGGCTGTGCAGCTGGCGGCCGGACTCGACGGCATCGCGACTGAGGCAGATCCGCGCGAGCCGGTCAACACCAACATCTGGGAGATGTCGCATCGGGAGAAGCGCCGGCTCCGGATCGACGACCTGCCGCACAACCTCGGTGAGGCGTGCAATGAGCTGGAGAAGGACGACGTGATCACCGAGGCTCTCGGTGAGCACATCACCACTCAGTTTCTCGCCGCGAAGCGTCTAGAGTGGGAGGAGTACATCACGCAGGTCTCGCAGTGGGAGCTGGATAACTACCTCGCCAAATACTGAAAATCGGCCGAGCGTAGAAACCCGCGTGGGGAATGTCCCACGCGGTGAATGCCAGCCGAGTTAGCTAGTTGTCTAATAGTTCCTGTCAGCGGCTCCGCTTTCGTCCGGCCGAGCTTTTTCGTCCAGTTCGCTTGCGAGGGACCTTCGCGCCCTTCTTACGCGCTTCGGAGAGTCCGATAGCGATTGCCTGCTTCCGGCTCTTCACGGTCCTTCCACTTCTTCCGGATTTGAGGGTTCCTTTTTTCCTCCGTCGCATCGCGCTTTCGACGCGCTTCGAGGCCGCCTTCCCGTACTTCCGGCGGCGTGGCGATTTTCGTGCAGCCATCCTCCTCCCCTCCTTCTCATGGTGATGTCGTTTCTGGCTCCTGGCCGGTCTGGCGCGTGTTGTGCCAGAGAATCAGCTCGTCGATCGTGTCGTGATCGCCTATCTCAAATCACACTGATATGAGCAGTCGCGCGGGTATGGAAGCGGAAGCCGTCACACGCCTCACCGACGGGCTGCAGCCGCCAGCAGTGCGGGCAATTCTCGTGCAATGCCTGGTCGGAGAGCTTTCTCCGTCAGCGGCAGTGTCGCAGATGCTCGCGGTGGAGGGTGCGGCTACCGTGCGCGCGGCGATCGACGACGTCACGCATCGCGCGGCTACTATCTCGCGCGCCAGCGACATGCTCGTTCAGGACCGGGTCGATGAGCTGACTCAGATTTTCGTCGAGGAAGTCTCTGAGCTCCCCGATGCCGGCGACTCTATGAAGAACCGCACCGGACACAGCGGCCCACAAGCGGCGGAAGATTCCGCCAGGTAGCTTACGCGGGTACGTAGTACGGAACTCTGGTTGCGCGCACACTTCGTTTAGAGTCCCCACAGATATGCGCCTCGTTCCCCCGTTGAGCGTGTTCATTGCTGCCATGGTCGTCGTTCCGATGACTGGGTGCGGGGATGCATCGGGCCCGAAACCCGGACCGGCAGCGAGCGTAGTTCTCGTCTCGGGCGACGCATTGGGTACATCGGAAGTCGGGAGCAAGGTTCGTCAACCGCTGACTATCAAGGTCTCGGACTCCCTGGGCCGCAGAGTCTCCGGCATCGCGGTCGCCTGGAACACAACATCGGGAACGCTCAGCGTGGCATCGTCGGTCACCGATGCAAATGGGGCGGCGACGGTGGAATGGACGCTTGGCTCGATTGCGGGAAATCAGAGTGCTACGGCCACAGTCACCAGCCTCAAACCGGTCACCTTCACCGCGGTCGCGATCGCGGGTCCTCCCACCCAGATGCTCCTTTCGCGAGACACGGTCAGGCTTCTTGGGATCGGCGATGCGTTTCGTCTCAACGCACGCCCGGCTGACAAGTTCGGAAACGTTGTCCTGATTGCGACGACAGTCGAGTCAGCTGATACGTCGATCGTGACCGCCGACAATTTCGGCACGGGCGCGATACTCGTGGCTCATGCTTCTGACAGGATGACCACGATTCGCGCGATCTCGGGCACGTTCGAGAAGACAGGAACGGTGATCGTTCTGCCACCGCCCTGCCAGGCCGGTTCGGGCGCGTTCAATCTCGAAGTCGGAGAACTTGCTTTGCTATCGGGCGCTGCGGCCTCTGAATTCTGCGTGCAGGGCACGGCCAGCGGGGCGGAGTTCATTGCCGTTCCGTTCTTCTCGGATTTTGCGGGGTCATCGTTACGGCTTTCCATCTCGACCGGGAACACCACCATTGGTGCGTCGCCGAATCGGCTCGCACCTCTCGTGCAGCGGCAGGCACCTTCTGCCAGGCTGCGCAAGGACGAAGCATTTGAGATGGCGCTCCGTGAGCGATCGCTGAGGGACCTAACCCCATTGATTTCGCAAGCACGGATTGCGAAGCGGGAGACAGAGGGTCGCTTCAACCTGTCGGTCGCGGTTCCCCAGGTCGGCGACCTGATGAACATCAACACGAATTCTTCGTCCACCTGCACGAACCCCAACGTCAGGACGGGTCGAATCGTCGCGATCAGCAACCGCGCGATAATCGTGAGCGATACAGCCAACCCGGCGAACGGCTTCACCCTACCCGACTACGAATATTTCGGGAGTGCGTTCGACACGCTGGTGTATCCTGTCGACACGCTCAACTTCGGCGACCCCACAGACATCGACAACAACCAGCACGTGATCCTGTTCTTCACGCGCGCGGTCAACGAGCTCACGCCCCCGAGCCAGAGTTTCTATGTGGGCGGGTTCTTCTACAGCCGAGACCTGTTTCCGAAGACCACAGATGGCTCCCTTCAGGCCTGCGCGGCGAGCAACTTCGCGGAATTGTTCTACCTGCTTGCCCCCGACCCCGAGGGGATCATCAACCAGAACGTGCGCACAGTTGAATTCGTGAGAACCGTGTCGGTCGGAACACTCGCCCACGAATTCCAGCACATCATAAATGCATCCAGGCATCTCTATGTGAATGCCTCGAGCACGTTCGAGGACACGTTTCTGGACGAGGGTCTCGCGCACGAAGCGGAAGAGCTGACGTTCTATCGAGCGAGCGGACTCGCGCCGGGACAGAATATCACGTACCCGCTGATTCAGTCTTCCCAGAAGACGCAGACCGCGTTCGACAACTTTGGTTCCGCGAACTTCCGGCGATTTCGCGAATTCCTGACCAACCCGCTAATCACTTCCCCATATGGGAACAACGCCAACATCACGACACGAGGTGCTATCTGGTCGTTCCTGCGCTATGCTGCCGACCGGCGCGGCGAGTCAGAAAGTCAATTGTGGTTCCAGCTTGCCAACCCGCCCTCCGGGATTCACGGCCTCGCAAATCTCACACGCGCGATAACACCGGATCTCAGCGCGTGGATTCGCGATTGGACCGTTACCACCTATGCGGACGATTTCGTTCCTGGAGCCCAGCCAATCGATCTGAATCCGAGCTGGAACATCCGCTCGATGGTATCCGCGGTGAACGACGGCACATGGCCCCTTCTCACGCAACAGCTTGGTGCCACTGGCGTTACCTCGATCAACATTGTCGACGGCTCGGCGGCCTATCTGCGTTTTGGTGTGGCAGCAGGAGCGATTGGAGGCGGCCGTATTGTCTCGCGCGCTGCGCCAGTACCTGCCGGCTTCGCCCTATCGATTCTCAGGACGAAATAGTGTCGTTCTGATCGCGGCGGTCGGTGCGCCTGCGATCCTTTCCCCTCCGATCCTTGCGTGAACGAGCGCGGAGCCACCGCCAGGTGAGATAGAACGCGATGGCAAGAATGATCCAGTAGAAGGGCAGCAGCAACTCGTGCAGCGCGGGCGCGGAATACTCGAGCCAGTAGATCAGCCCGATCGCAACCAGCGAGACGCCCCAAACTACGAACAGCTGCCGCGGCCTGCGGCCGTGGATCATTTCTTCGCTCCGGCTACTTCGGCAAGTGCTTTGCCGGTAAGCCGGAAGGTCGTCCAGTCGTCCATGGATTTCGCGCCGATCCGTTTGTAGAATGAGATTGCCAGCTCGTTCCAGTTAAGCACGGACCAGTCCACACGACCGCAATCACGCTCAACAGCCAGCCGCGCGATCTCGCGCAACAGGGCAAACCCGACTCCGTGTTTTCGCGCCGAGGGCCTGACGAAGAGATCTTCCAGATAGATTCCGCGCCTGCCGAGCCAGGTCGAATAGTTGTGGAAGAAAAGTGCGAACCCGGCGGGCTCATCGCCAAGATGGGCGATCAGAACTTCGGCGGCGGGCTGTTTGCCGAATAGCGTTTTGGCCAGGTCCTTCTCCGTAACCGGCGCCTCGCCCGGAAGCGCCCGCTCGTACTCGGCGAGCTCGAGGATGAGGTCACGAATGAGCGGGACGTCTTTTTTTGTCGCCGGGACAATCCGGAGCTTTACTGAAGTGGTACGCATTGGCGGAGTATCAGACTGGCAGAATCGGGTGTCAATGCCATCTTTTTGCGGATGAATCAGACATTCATTCGCGTATCGGTGCTGGCGCTCATCGTTAGCGCATGCGGTTCGCCATCTCCGCAAGGCGCGGGCGACATCTCGACGCAGGATCCATCGGGAGCTCGACGTCTTCCAACCGGCGCCCGACTCGATCCCGCCGGAGTCTCGTACGATCTCGGCTCGATGCCGTTGGCGATGACGCTCTCGCCCGAAAAGAATCGCGTGGTTGTGCTGCTCAACGGCTGGAGGGAGCAGGGCATCCAGGTCGTCGAACGGGCATCCGGACGAGTGATTCAAACAATTACGCTTCCCGCAGTATTCCTCGGGATTGTTTTCAGCCCGGACGGAAAATCATTGTATGTCTCGGGTGGCAACGAGGATTTGATCTATCGGTTCGACTGGCGCGATGGTCGGGCGACGCTCACGGATTCCATTGCATTGGCGCCGAAACAGAAGGACAAGAATGGGACGCGCTATCCCGCGGGAATCGCGATCTCGCGCGACGGACGAACGATTTATGCGGCCGAGAATCTGGGCGATTCGCTGGCGGTGATCGATCTCGCGTCGCGTCGGGTCGTGCAAAGGCTCTCCACCGAGAAGTATCCGTACGGAGTTGTTGTTGGGCTGGATGGAACGGTGTACGTGTCCGCGTGGGGCGGGTGGACGGTCTCGGCCTTTCCGGCGCGCACGAATGGAACCCTGGGAGAAGGAACACGGATCCGGGTGGCCAGGCATCCGTCGGCGCTCGCGCTCGGTCCGCACGGTTCCCGACTGTTTGTTGCGTCGGGCAGCACGGACAGGGTGAGCGTCATTGATACTCGCAGCCAGCGTGTAGTCGCCACGCTGAGCGATCCGTCCCCGGCGGCGACCGGCGAGGGAAGTACTCCCAACGCGCTGGCACTATCACCCGATGGTACGCGTCTCTTCGTTGCTGAGGCCGACAACAATGCGGTCGCCGTCTTCGATCTCTCGGCATCGACATCCGGGGAGTCGGGAGCGAAAGGCAACGACGCGTTAGCGGGGCGAATTCCTGTGGGCTGGTATCCGTCGGCGGTTTTCACGGATGGCACCGAGGTCATCGTTGTCAACGGGAAAGGTCGAGGCGCCGGACCCAACGTCAAGCGCGCGCAACCGCTTCAGCCAAACCCGGCCCACAACTGGGACTACACGCTCGGACAAATCAGTGGGACGCTGACAATCATTTCCGCGGCGCGCACAAGCGGCGGAGAGCTCGAAGGATTTTCCAACCGTGTTGCTTCAGCGAACGGATGGAACGTCGCTCAACCGAGGAAAGCGTATCCGCCATTCGAGCACGTCATCTACATCATCAAGGAGAACCGGACCTACGATCAGGTTCTCGGCGATCTCCCCCAGGCTGACGGGGATTCGGCGCTCGTTTTCTTTCCGCGTAGCGTCTCACCAAACCATCACGCTCTCGCGGAGCGATTCGGCATCTTCGATCGCTTCTTCGTAAACGCCGAAGTCAGCGCCGATGGGCACAACTGGTCGACGGCGGCGTACGTGACTGATTACACCGGGAAGACGACGCCGACCAATTACTCGGGTCGGGGACGGAGCTACGATTATCAGGGGCTCAATCGTGGCAAGGTACCGGATGACGACGTGTCCGAGCCGTCCAGTGGATATCTGTGGAATCTCGCCGAGCGTGCGGGGATTACCTACAGGAATTACGGCGAGTTCGTTAGCGAGCCGGACGATCCGCCTCCGGCGGGCACACCAGTGTCCACCGCGCCAAACAAAACGACTTTGATTGGTCACACCAACACCGCGTATTCGGGATGGAACCTGGACATTCCCGATCAAGCGCGCGCCGACGTGTGGCTCAAGGAGTTTCAGGAATTCGTACGGAGTGACAAGTTGCCGGCGCTCGAAATCATGCTTCTGCCGAACGACCATACGTCTGGTGCTGAAGCGGGCAAGCCGACGCCGCGAGCCTACATGGCGGACAACGACCTCGCGCTGGGAAGAATCATCGAGGCTCTGACGAAGAGCCCGTTCTGGAAGAACACGGTAGTCTTCGTGCTCGAAGACGATGCGCAGGACGGCCCGGACCACGTCGACTCGCATCGATCACCGATGCTCGTGATCTCGGCGTACAACAGGGGCAAGGTGTTTCATCGATTCGCCAATACAGCGGATGTCCTGGCGACGATCGAGGACATCCTGGGTCTTGGACGGATGTCCCAGTTCGATCACTACAGTCGCCCGCTGCGGGAGATCTGGGAGACGACGCCGGATCTTACGCCTTACGTCGCGCTCAGGTCGAGTGTGCCGCTCGACGAGAAGAATCCGCCGCGGGGGGCGTTGGCCGAGGCTTCGAAGAAGCTGGTGCTGGAGAAGGAAGACATGTCGAACGACGATCTGTTCAATCGCATTCTGTGGGGCGCCATCAAGGGCGACAAACCTTACCCGGGGCCGAAGCGCATGTCGGCGCTCGAGGCAAAGGTGTCGCAGTGAGCAGGACACAGCCACGAATTGTCGTTGCCGCGAGGGAGGGAATTTTCGGCGATGATCCCGAGAGCGCGATCAAGCGCGTGCGCGTGCTGGCGAAGCTGCTCGACAATTCCATCACGATTCCTGGGCTTGGCTGGAAGTTCGGTCTTGATGCGATCATCGGGCTGATTCCGGTAGTCGGCGATTTGATTGGCGGGGTGCTGGCCGGCTACATCGTTCTCGAGGCGGCGCGGGCAAAAGTCCCGTCGTTCACGCTGGCGAGGATGCTCGTGAATGTCGGCATCGACACGCTGGTCGGCGCCGTTCCGGCACTCGGAGATTTGTTCGATGCGGCTTGGAAGGCGAACATGAAGAATGTGGCGCTGCTGGAGCATCATCTCGTTGCGCGTGCGGAACTCGATCGTGAGAAGCGGAGTGTGATGGGGGCGATCTCATTCGCGGTTCTCGTGCTTGGACTGATACTCGTGGGTGGAATCGTATTCGGCATCTTCGCGGTCCGATTGCTCTGGGGCCTCTGGACCCGATAGCTTTGTAGCACGGCGCCGTGGCCAAGTGGTAAGGCGGCAGACTGCAAATCTGCTATTCGTCAGTTCGATTCTGACCGGCGCCTCTTGATGTACACGCCATCTTCGCATCCTCACGATTACAGCGCTTGACTTGGCACCAGACGATCCATACTTTGCGTTCAATGACCAACACCATTCGCCAGCATCATCGCGCGCATCATCTCCACGGCCCGACGGGTCGGGGCAATGCGCGCATGCGGATGACCGTGTAACGGCTCCCTAACGCGTTATGCCGCGGCCCGTCCACTCCGGACGGGCCGCTTTTTTGTGTGCGCACTATCCAACCAGACACCCGACTCACGATGCAACAACGATCAAACGGCAGGCTCAGAATTGCGCTCCCCAACAAGGGGCGCTTGGCGGATGACGTCCGCACGCTCTTCGCCGATGCGGGTCTCGAGCTCCGCTCCGCCGGAGATCGCGCGCTCGTTGCGTCTCTGGGTGCCGATTTCGAGGCGATCTTCGTCCGGGCGCAGGACATCCCCGAATTCGTCGCCGATGGTGCTGCCGACGCCGGGGTCACGGGATGGGACCTGGTTTGCGAGTCGGAACGCGCTCTCGAGTCGCTGCTCGATCTCGAGTTCGGCCGCTGCCGGCTTGTCGTCGCCGCGCGCGAGGAGAGCGGGATAGCGTCTCTAACCGACATCGTCAG
>DATHHC010000021.1:0-23350 GCA_035317285.1 Gemmatimonadaceae bacterium
GAGACCGAGACGTTGTCGTCCTCGTGCGCCTGTCCCGATGGCGATTCGACATCGACACTGATGCCGTCGGCGAGCTGGACGCGGTACACAACTACGCCTCCCGCGAATCGCCGGTTGGTGATGCATCCCCGCCAGGCAAGAACTCCGGCGCTTCTCGACAGCTCCAACGCATCCGGCCGCAGCACGACATACGCAGCCTCCATGTGCGGAGGCGAGCCCTTCGCGCGCGTGATGGCGAGATCGCGCGCGACGCCACCGATCGTCACCGTCGCCGTGCTTCCCTTGTCGATCGCGGGCACGATGCTACCGCGTCCAATGAACGCGGCCACTTCCCGCGAGACCGGAGCCGCGTACAGCTCCTCCGGCGTCCCGACCTGAAGGAGCTTGCCATGCTTGAGCAGCGCGATGCGGTCCGCGACGGCGAACGCATCCTCCTGATCGTGCGTGACGAAGAGCGCCGGCACTCCAACCCTGCGCAGCATTGCCCGGAGATCGTCTCGCATCGCGTGACGCAGCGTTGGATCGAGATTGGAGAGCGGCTCGTCGAGAAGCAGAGCACGGGGCTCGATCACCAGTGCACGCGCGAGCGCGACGCGCTGCTGCTCCCCACCCGACAGCGATTGAATCGCTCGGCTCCCCGCGCCCTCGAGGCCGACATTCGCGAGCGCCGCCCGCGCCTTGACGAGCCTCTCGACCTTGCTCGCGCCGCGCGCCTCTAGTCCGAACGCAACGTTGTCTTCCACGGGCATGTGCGGAAAGAGCGCGTAGTGCTGGAACACCATTCCAAACCCGCGGCGCTCGGGCGGAACCTTCGTCATGTCCTTTCCGCCGAGCGTGACGGTTCCGGAGTCCGGGGTCTCGTAGCCGGCCGCCATACGGAGAGTCGTCGTCTTGCCCGAGCCCGACGCTCCCACCAGCGCCAGCAGCTCGCCTGGACCAACCTCGAACGAAACGTTGTCGACGGCTGTGAATTCGCCGAAGCGTCGCGTCACGCCGTTGAGCGCGAGAGCTCCGCTCCCGCTCTTGTCATCACGCCCTTCGCTGCGCGCCTCCGGCGCGGCGGTCACTGTCTTTGTCCGCGATTCCTGATGTTCGCGTCCCAGTACTTCATCCACTCGTCGAGGTGCGCGGCCATCAGCTCGCGATCGACCGGCATCGGCTTGATCTGCGCCATCGCATCGCGGATCCAGGCGGGAAGCTTCGATACCGGAATGTCCTTTCGCGCGGGAATGCGCAGAAACGAATCGGCGGCGGCGATCATCGCTTCGGGAGTCGTTACGTACTCGTAGTAATCCTCGGCTTCTTTCGGATGCTTGCTGCCGCGAACGATCGCAATGCCATCCACGAGCAGCGGAGTCCCGCTCGCGGGAATGATGTATTTGATGGGGATGCGCGTCCGCTGCTCGAGCGTAGCGAAGTCGGGCATGTCCCACATCGTGATGACGCCTTCCTGGCGGCCGAGCTTCTGATAGAGGATCGTCGGGTTCAGCACGTACTCTCTCGTGTTCGCGTCCAGCTTTCGCAGCCACTCATATCCTGCATCGGGCTTGCCCGTTTGCGCAATCGATCGCGCCATGATCGCACCGAAGATCGCCCGCATCGTCCCTGAGGCGATTGGATCGCGAATCAGAATCTTCCCCTTGTACTTCGGATCGATGAGATCGTCCCAATCCTTCGGCGCGTCGGCCTCCTTCACGGCGTCGCGATTGTACCCGATCACCTCGGGGGTGAGATACGTCCCGTACCAGTTGTCCCGCGCCTCGCGAGCTTCTGGGTCGATGGCCGCCGCCCACGTCGGCTTGTAGGGCTGAAGCAGATCTTCTTTCGTCGCCCGGTCGAACGCTTCCGCCGGCGCTCCGAACCAGACGTCAGCCTGTGGATTGGGTTTTTCCGCGCGCACACGCTCGAGAACTTCCTGCGAACCCATGTCGACCCACTGCACGTCGATGTCGGGGTGAACCTTCTCGAATCCCTTCTCGAGGTACTCGAGCAGCTCCTTCCCGTGCGGGGAATAGACGATGAGAACTTTGCGACCGTCAGAGCTGCACGCGGACAGCGCGAGCGCCACAAGAAACGTTGATACCAGGCGCAGCCCCATGATCGAACGCCCCAGAGAACGTTGATACTGGGCGCAGCTCATTTGATGATGTTGCCGCCAAGCAGGTTGGCGAAGATGCGCGCGCCACCCGACACGCCGGCAGGGAGTTGGCGGAAAAGCGCGAGCGGGACATAGATGTAAGTCCCGCGCCCGTACGCCGCGGCGAGAATGGCCGCCTGATTCGGCGGTTCGCCCGGATCGTTCATCGCCAACATCGTGTGGTAATGAGCATCGAACTTCGACGGCATATACGTCGCGCGCTCCTGAACCCAGCCGTTGAAATCGTCCTGCGTGATTTTGTTCGGCGAGTTGAGCAGCGGTGACTGGGGATCAGTGAAAGTTACGGGCGCGTTCTCGTCCGTGACGCGATCCGCCCGCTGGTTGAGCGTCATGGGATAGGGCATGATGCCCGGCCGCTGCATTTCGGCTTGTCCGTATTGCACGACTAGCCTGCCGCCGTTGCGCACGTAGGCAAGGAGATACTCGTTGTTGTCCTGCAGTGTCTGACTCGATTGATACGCCCGTGGCCCGACGACGATCGTGGTAAACCGACTGAGATCGGTGACCGGAAGATCAGCCGGATCAATTGTTGTAAGCGGGACGCCCAGCTGTTGCAGAACCGGCGCGACATTGTCTCCAACCCCCGGTACGTAGGCAACGTTGAGCCTCGCGGGCAAAACAACGTCGACCGCGTTGACGCTGATCGTCGACGGACGATAGATCCGCTGCGGATTGATGTGTGGATACTCAATCGGGATGTAACCGGTCTGGTACGATTTGCCCTTCGCGGAAGCGGTCGCGGAGATCTGGTGAGTTCCGCGCGGGAGGGTTCCCTTCACCTTGAACGCAAGCGTTTGCGTCGCGCCCGGCGCCATGAGGATGGTGCGATCCCGCGAATCCGCGGAGAGCCCGCCCGGAAGCGTGAGCGCCACCGAAACGCGCGTCGAATCGGCAAATGCGGAGCGGAGGGTCACTTTGACCAGCTGATTTGACGACACGTTTGCCCGAACCATTTCGGTCGCCTGATCGAGCGTGATCGAGATTCCCGGCGCGACGATCAGTGGGCGCTGGACGTCTCCGCGCACACGATCGACGTAGTGGTATACGATCGGTGCAGCAACGTCCACCCACGCGGTTTGCCCCGCCGGTTTGACTCGGACATGCATCCAACTCTGCCGCTCTCTCTCGTCTTCCGAGACCCCTGTGATGCGCGGAGTGAACAGGTCACCATTCCGTGGTTCAGCGAGCCACCATGGTTGTGTTAGTTGGGCTCCTTCGTAAGGCTGGGTCCACTTGTAGCTCGAGTCCGGCGCAATCGGAGGCAGAATGAGGTCTCCGAAATCGAGGGTGATCGGTACGCGTCCCCGATTGTAGAGCGTCATCGCCACATTCGCGTGATCCCCGAGTGGAAGCGCCTGTCTATCTGCGATTGCCTCGAGCGTGATAGGCGACGGAAGGTCCGGCGGCGTTACACGACCGTCCTGCACCAGGAACTTGGTCGTGTCCAGGCCGGCGAAGATCGATTTCTCTTCGTTCGCGGGCGGCGCGGGAACGCGAGAATCCTCGCGCGAGAGAAAGTCCACGACTACACCCTTTCGTCGGAGCGTTCCCTCGCCCTGCGACTTGTGCTGCGAGCGGCTGTCCGCCGCGATCTCCTGATAGGACAGGCCGAGATATGGATCGTACTCACCGACATTGATCGCCAGCGTCCGATCCAAGGGTGAGAACCGCGCGAGCCGATAGAACTTGAGTGGCGTCCACGGCGCGCCGAATGTCTTCACCGGGAACCGCGCAGTGTCCGCCGCCATATCGTACGCCTGCCTCGCGACGATTGCGGAGATCTGATGCTGGCCGTGTCCGTCCCGAGGTGTACCCGAGAATGTCGTGATCACGATATGCGGCTTGAACGCACGCACCACTGTCATCACATCGTTCAGCAGCGAATCCTGCGGCCAATGCTTTCGCGTTTCGTCAGCCGTCTTCGAGAACCCGAAGTCGTACCCCCGCGCGAAATACTGATGCGCTCCATCGATTCGCCGAGCTGCCAACAGTTCTTCGGTACGAATTACGCCGAGCGCTTCACCGAGCTCATTGCCGATGAGATTCTGTCCGCCATCGCCGCGAGTGAGGGAAAGGTACGCGGTCTCGACCCGTCTTCCGCGCGCGAGCCACGCGATGAGCTGCGTGTCTTCATCATCCGGGTGCGCCGCAATCCAAAGCACCCGCATCCGCTCCGGTGCTTTCTGCTGCGCGCTGGCAGCGGAGGAAGCAACGCCCTGGGCAATCCCGCGATGCGCCGTCAGCACGGCCGCGCCCAGCAAACCGAGTATTACCGCTTTCTTCAGTCTCGCCCGAAGCTCGCTGCTCAGGTTTTGACCGCCACACCGCGGCGCTTCGCTCCCGCCGGCTGTTGCATCGGCGCATTCACCTCGGCGATTATGCGCTCCTGCTCCGTCTTGTGCACCTCGGCGTAACCCTCCGCCGGGCTCGCCCGGTCGGGACGGCCAATGTACCGCGTCAGCAGCGCGTTGCCCGTCGACATCCTCAGACGCGGCGCAACGTACGACCACGCACCCTGATTCTTCGGCTCTTCCTGCGCCCACACCACTTCCTCGATGGCAGGATAGAGATCAACGATCTGCCCGATCTGATTGCCGGGCCACGGGTACAGCTCCTCGACTCTGACAAGTGCTACGTGCGGCGCACGCCGCGGCGCGAGATCGTAGTACACCTTGCCCGTGCAGAACACGAGTCGGGAGATCGCCGGCCGCGTCTTCGACGCGATCGGATCATCGATCACGGGCCGGAAGTCACCGCCCGCCAGCTCGCTCAGGTGCGACGCGGCTTCCGGCAGACGCAGCAGGCTCTTCGGCTGCATCAGAATCAGCGGACGCCGCTCAACCAGCTGTGCCTGCCGCCGCAGGATATGGAAGTACTGCGCCGGCGTCGACGGATAAGCCACACGCTGGTTGCCCTCGGCGCACAGCTGCAAAAACCTCTCGAGACGTGCGCTCGAATGCTCAGGCCCCTGTCCCTCGTAGCCATGGGGGAGTAGCAGCACGATTCCGGAATCCTGTCCCCATTTCACACGATCGGCCGCGATGAACTGGTCGATGATCGGTTGCGCAACGTTCACGAAATCGCCGTACTGCGCTTCCCACAACACCAGCGTCTCCTCCGCGGCAGTGCTGTAGCCATACTCGAAGCCAAGGACCGCCATCTCGGAGAGCGGACTGTTGTAGATCTCCATGCGTCCATGAGGCTCGCCGTCACCGACGTGCGCGAGCGGAACGTAGACCTCTCCCGACTCCGTGTCGTGAAGCACCGCTTGTCTGTGCGAAAACGTCGCGCGCTCGGAATCCTGCCCCGTGAGCCGCACCGATTTGCCCTCGGTGAGCAGCGACGCAAATGCCAGTGCCTCGGCGTGACCCCAGTCGATTCCACCAGCATCCCCCATCGCCTCGCCGCGACGAGCCAGGTTCTTGGCTAGCCGCGGATTCACCTTGAAGGTCGATGGCCACTTGAGCAGCCGGTCGTTCAGCTTTCGCAGGCGATCCGCGTCGACGGCCGTGTCGCCGGTACAGGCGCCCGACTGGTCCGCCTCCGCTCCCTTGGCGGGATTGTACTCCGGCAAATGAATCTCGCCGGCTTTCATCGCCGTCTGAATTCTGTCGAACTCCGCCGCCGCGTCGACGTCGAGCTTCTTCACATCTTCTTCTGTGACGATCCCTTCGGACACCAGTCGGCTGGCCCACACTTCGCGGGGAGTAGGATGTGCCCGGATTTTCTTGTAGAGAATCGGCTGCGTGAATGCAGGCTCGTCCGTCTCGTTGTGACCGTGACGCCGGTACCCCACGACGTCGATCAGAAAGTCCTTGCCGAACTTCGCCCGGTAGTCGACCGCCAGACGCACGACGTGCACGCACGACTCCGCATCGTCTGCGTTCACGTGAACGATCGGAATCTCGAACCCCTTGGCGAGATCGCTGGCGTAATGCGTTGATCTGGCATCGATGGGATCGGTCGTGAATCCGACCTGATTGTTGACGATGATGTGGAGCGTTCCGCCCGTCCGATAAGCGTGGAGTCCCGAGAGATTGAGCGTCTCGGCCACAACGCCCTCGCCTGGAAAGGCGGCGTCACCGTGGATGCAGATCGGAAGCACCGCGGCTTCATCACGCTTGCCCTTTCCGGCCAGAACCTGCCGAGCTCTCGCGACCCCCTCGAGCACGGGATTTACGATTTCGAGATGGCTCGGATTTGGAATCAGCACGATCTCGACCTCCTCGCCGCTCGCGACTTTCCTGATTCCCGTCGCGCCGAGATGGTACTTCACGTCGCCGGTCTCGCTTACGGCATTGGTCGTGGCGTGCTTTCCCTCGAACTCCTCGAAAATCGTCGCGTACGGCTTGCTCAGCGTATGCGCGAGAACATTGATGCGCCCGCGGTGCGCCATTGCGAGATTGACCTCACGGGCGCCATGGGTAGCGGCGGACTCTATCGCGACGTCGAGCATCGGAACCAGGATGTCGCTGCCCTCGATCGAGAAGCGCTTGTAGCCTTGATAGGCGCGGCCCAGGAATCGTTCGAGCCCGTCGACATCCGTGAGTCGCTGAAGTATCGATTTCTTTTCTTCCTTATTCAGCGGCGCGTGCAGTCGTCCGCTCTCGATCTGTTCGCGAAGCCACTCGCGCTCTTCGAATATGCCGATGTGAGATATCTCGAATCCGATCTTCGACGAGTAGAACTCGCGCAGGCGCGCAACTACATCTGCGGCGGTGCCCCCCGATGCGCCGAGCGCGATTCCGGGGATGCTCGCGAGATGCTCCTCGCTCAGGCCATGAAATTCGGGGGTGAGCTCAGGGGTTCCTTCCGGCGGCGTCCCCAGCGGATCGAGTGGAACGGCCATGTGGCCGTAGCTGCGGATGGCATCGACAAGCTCAGCCGCGCCTGCGATTTCGCGAAGAAAAGCGGGATCGACTCGTCCCGCTGGAATCGCTTCGCCCGCAGCACCCTGTGGTGGTGCCGCTCCACTCAGACTTTCGGCAAATCGGAAGAACTGGCGCCACGATTCGTCGACCGACGCTGGGTCGCGCCGGTAGGCTTCGTACGCCTCACTTATGTATCCGTCGTTGAAAACGCCCGTGATCGGGTTGGAGCTCATACTCTAAATTTAACTGTGCTCCAGTGTCCTTGGCGCACTGGCGCCTGAGCCGAGCTTGTACTTTGGCCGGGCCGCTGCCGCGCGGAGGATTCTGAGCGCGGGCGCCGATTCGAGCGTCGGGAGGTAGAGGAATCCGGCGATGCCATTGACGTCGAGCAGCTGCAGCTCCTCGGCGTGGCGTGTGAGGCTGACGGCAACGACGGGCGTATTGGAGAGCAGCACGTCGTGCTCCCATTCCTCGAGCGGAATCGACGCGAGCACATCGTAGTCGCAGATGACGACATCGGGCGAGTCGTCCGCGGCAGCTTTTGCCGCCGAGTCAAGGCCGACGGCGTCGGTCGTGACGACGCCCATTTCGGCGAAATAGCGCGCAATGTGCGCGCTCAAAAAAGAATGGCGTGCAATACACAATGCGCGGAGCGGGACTATCGGATCCTGCGAAGCTGCGGAACTAGTCACGAAACTCATGCCCGTTCATCGTAAGGCAACCCGAGTCAGATCACAAGCTGGACGGGCGACAAGATCAATCGTAACCGAACGGGATCCGATACCTGACAACTGGGAACTACAACTGCACGCGATCCGATATCTGGCGACTGCAAACTGGGGAAAAGAATGCGATCCGAGATCTGAGCAACCCAAGATGCCAGAGCTTAGTAACAACGCTTTCGACGTATCCCGGTGGCGTTACGATACAGGCACTGGGTTGTAACAGGAGGGCGCCGGAACGGTCGGAGCGCGGTGACTACGCTCTGAGATCTATGCCCTCTCAGATCTCGGATCCCATTCTTTTCGGTTGGTGCATCTCAGGATCCAGTTCAGTTTGCAGATGTCGGATCCCGTTCAGTTTGTAGTCAAAAAATCAGTTTCTGGTTAAAAAAAGAGGCGCCCCGCACAGTAACCCGTGCGGGGCGCCCAACTAGACCAACAAAACGGTCAGTCTACTTCTTGGTTTTGTCGACGTTGTTTCCGATCACGCCGCCGAGTATCGCTCCGGCCGCGCCACCGATGATCGCGCCTTTCACCTTGTTCCTGCTGGTAACGGCGCCAATGATTGCACCAGCGCCTGCGCCGATCGCGGCATCACGCTTGGTGTGCTTCACTACCGTCTGCTGCGGTGCCGGGGCGCTGTAAACCGGTGCCGACGAACGCGAGCTCGATGAGCGGGTTGTGGTCGCTCTCCGGACCGTCGTCCGCGGTGCAGTCGACGTGCTTCTCAGCGAATTCGACGCTGGAGCAACACCCGCGCGTTCCGCAGCGGTGATGCTGTCGAGCGGCGTATAAGGCTGCGCCTGCGCGGCCGTTGAAAGATCGGAATTCAAGGCATCGTCGACCTTCTTGTCGCCCCCACATGCAAAGGCGAAGAGCGCGGCAGGTAGGATTAGAATCTTTTTGAACATTTTAAAGCCTCCAGAAATGACCCCCGCGAACGCGACGGTACTCAATAGAGGGGCAGGGTCTATGCCAATACAAAGGTTTATTTAGGCCACTGTAGCGGCTGATAATTCAGCCGTAGCCGCCAAATCGTCCTCTAAAGAGGCCGGTAGAGTGAGACGGAAAGCGCTGCCCTCGCCGGGCGTCGAACACACGGTCAGAGACCCGTCCAACAGCTGAGCTAGCCGCCTTGAGATTGGTAGCCCCAGGCCAGTGCCTGGCTGCTTCGATTCGGAGACCTGTACGAACTCCTCGAAGATGCGCGCGATGTCGTCCGGGGCTATTCCAACACCCTGATCGATCACCTCGATCTCCGCGCTCTTGTCCTCGCACTGCTTGCACAGGACGCGGATGGGCTTGCCTTCGCCGAATTTGATCGCGTTCGAGAGCAGATTGAGGAGGATCTGCCGGACCCGCCGCGGATCGCTGACGATGTTGAAATGCTCCCCCTCGAGGTCCAGGCTCAGCGACGAGCCATATTCGTCCGCCAGCGGTCGCACGGTGACGAACAGATCCTCGATCAGCGCCGGGAACATCACCGGCTGCAACGAGAGCTCGATCTTCCCTGCCTCGATCTTGGAGAGATCGAGAACGTCGTTGACCAGCTCGAGAAGGTGGCGCGCCGCCTTGAGCGTCCGCTGGAGGCCTTCCTTCTGCTTGGCATTGAGCGGGCCGTAAATGTTGTCGAGCATGATGGTGCTGTAGCCGATCACCGCGTTGATCGGCGTCCGCAGCTCGTGGCTCATCGAAGCGTAGAAGCGGTTGCGCGCGCCCATCGCCTGCTCCAGAGCGACCTGGCGCCGATGCAGCTCATCGTTCATCTGCGAGAGCTTGGCCGCTGAGCGCGCTTCTGCTTCCAGCAGCGACGTGCGATGCTCCAGCTCGAGCTCGCGTTTCTGCGAATCGCGGAGCAAGTCGCCCTGGCGCTGCAGCTCGCCCTGCTTGAGGAAGAGATCGACGAACACCGCGACCTTCGATCTCAGCACGTCGGGATTGAACGGCTTGAAGACGTAGTCGACAGCGCCCATCGAGTAGCCCTTGAAGACATAAGCGTCTTCTTTGCTGATCGCGCTGAGGAAGATGATCGGGATCGTGCGCGATCTCTCTCGCGACTTGATGATCTCGGCCACTTCGAATCCGTTCATTCCCGGCATCTGCACGTCGAGAAGCATCACCGCGAAATCGTTGACCAGCACCTGCTTCAGCGCCTCGGGGCCGGAGTGGGCGCGAACGAGCGCCTGACCCAGCGGCTCCAGGATCGCCTCGAGGGCGAGAAGATTTTCCGGTCGGTCGTCGACGAGGAGGATGTTGACGTTATCGGTCGTCATACGGCCGTTCTCCGTGCAACTTTCGTGTTCTCGTCACTGAGCTCGAGCAATCGTGATGCGAGACTGTTGAGCGGAAGTACCTCCGCCGCAGGCGCAGCCCGCATCGCGGCGATCGGCATGATCGGAATCTCGGCCGTCTTCGGGTCCTGGATGAGGCCGCGTCCGCCGCGCTTCACTATGTGCGCGAGGCCGGTTGATCCATCCTCGTTCGCGCCCGTCAGGATGATTCCGATTGTCTCCGAACGATAGGTATCGGCGGCCGATGAGAACATCACGTCGATCGAAGGGCGGCTGAATCTGACCGGCTCCTCCGTTGTGAGCGACAGGTACCCCGCCTCGATCAGGATGTGATAGTTCGCCGGGGCAATGTGCACCATGCCGGCGATCAGCGCGTCCTTGTCTTCGACCTCGGAGACGTTGAGGGGCGTCGAATCCTGAAGGAGCTGCACCAGGAGCTTGTCCGAATCCTTGCTCCGGTGCTGCACGACCACGATCGGAATCGGGAAACCCTCCGGCAGCGCGCCGAGCAGCTTCATCATCGCGGAGAGGCCTCCCCACGACGTCCCGATGGCTACGATCGAGTACGGCACCGCTAGCGCACCTTTCGGAAGATTTTTTCCGGGGGCGCCAGCTGCTGATAGCACTCCTCGTGCGCCATGAACCGCAGCGTCTCTTTGCTGCCCAGCACCAGCACTCCGAACATCGCGAGGCTGTCGTAGAACAGCTGGTGCACCTTCGACTGCAGCGTCTTGTCGAAGTAGATCAGCACATTGCGGCAGAGCACGACGTTGAATTCGCTGAACGACCGGTCCGTTACCAGGTTGTGCTGGGAGAACACGACGTTCTTCGTCAGCGACTGGTCGAACAGCGCGCCGCCGTATTTCGCCGTGTAATACTCGGAGAACGATCTCTTGCCGCCGGCGCGAATGTAGTTGTCGGTGTACTCCTGCATCCGGTCAAGCGGAAAGATTCCCGCCTTGGCTCGCTGGAGCACGACCTCGTTGATGTCCGTTGCGTAGATGCGCGAGCGGTCATAGAGCCCCTCTTCGCGCAGCAGCATCGCCATCGAATAGACTTCTTCGCCAGTCGAGCAGCCCGCGTGCCAGATCCGAATGAAGGGATAGGTGCGGAGCAGCGGCACGACGTGCTTGCGGAACGTTATGTAGAAACTCGGGTCCCGGAACATTGCCGTGACGTTGATGGAGAGATCCAGCAGCAGCTTCTCCATCAATGCCGGCTCGTGGAGGACGCGGTCCTGGAGCGCGCTCACGCTCGACAGCCCTTCCTCGGCGATGCGCTTCCAGAGGCGCCGGCGGATCGACGCGTAAGCGTAGGCCCGGAAATCGAATCCGTAGTGACGAAAAATCCCCTCCAGCAGGAGCTCGATTTCGATTCTCTCCAAATCGGGCTTGAACGCCTGCGGATCGGGCTCCGCGCCAGTGGTGGGAACTTCCGCTACCTGTACAGCCATACTCGGAGCAGGGACAACAGTTGCTCGGTGTCGACGGGCTTCGTGATGTAGTCGGAAGCTCCCGCCGCGATGCACTTCTCCCGATCGCCTTTCATCGCCTTCGCCGTCAGCGCGATGATCGGAAGCGACTTGAACTGGTCCATCCCGCGGATTGCGCGGGTCGTCTCGTACCCATCCATCTCGGGCATCATGACGTCCATCAGCACCGCATCCACATTTGCATCCTTCTTCAGCTGGTCGATCGCCTGCTTTCCGTTTTCGGCGAACCGCACGATCATGCCGTGATCCTCCAGCATACTCGTCAGCGAGAAGATGTTGCGCACGTCGTCGTCCACCACCAGGATGTTCTTCCCGGCAACCACGGTGTCGGCGTCGTGCAGATGCTCGAGCATCTTCCGCTTCTGCTCGGGTAGCTTGGCCTCGACGCGGTGCAGGAAGAGCGCGGTTTCGTCGAGCAGGCGCTCGGGAGACTTTACGTCCTTCACGATGATCGTCTCCGCGTACTTCTTGATCTTCGTCTCGTCCTCAGGGCTCAGATCCTTGCCCGTGTAGATGATGATCGGAAGGTCGTGGTTGTCCGGGTCCGACTTGACCTTTTCCAGCAGGTCGAATCCGCTCATCTCTCCGCCGCTCTGGAGGCCGAGGTCGAGGACCATGCAGTCGAAGTGCTTCTCCTGAAGCCTGGTGAGTGCCTCCTCCGCGGAGCCGACGGCGATGATATCGACATCGTCGTGCGCGATCAGCTCGACGATGCTCTGCCGCTGCGTCTCATTGTCCTCGACAACCAGCAGGTTTTTCGGCACGGTGTCGATGAACGCCGCGATTCGCGCGAATGCCGCATCGAGCCCTTCCTTGCTCACCGGCTTTGCCAGAAAGGCAATCGCGCCCGCCTTGAGGCCTTCGCGTTTCTCCTCTACGCCGGAAATGATGTGAACCGGAACGTGCCTCGTCTCCGGATCGCGCTTGAGGCGATCCAGCACCTCGAGTCCATCCATTCCCGGCATGTCGATGTCGAGTGTGATTGCATCCGGCCTGACTTCGCGCGCGGTCTTGAGCCCCGCCTCGCCATCCAGCTCGACAACCGCCTTGTAGCCCTTGTCCCGGGCCATGTCGAGAAGGACTCTCGCAAAATTCTGATCATTCTCGATGACGAGTACGGTTCGGTCCCCGCTCTCGATTCGCTCCCGGTCGTCGGCGATCACCGTTTGCGGTACGGCGCGACGCTCCGGCCGGTACTGCAGCGCATCGCCGGCTTGCTTTCGACGTTGGTCGCGACTTGCTGGTTCCGGCCGGGGCGGAGTGGTCCGCCGCGGCGCCGCGTGGCGGACCGGGGGCGGGTAGCTCGGCACCCGGATTGGATCGCGGTCGGGACCGTCCTCACGCGGGCTGTAGCGCAGGGGCAGGAACAGCGTGAAGGTGCTGCCCTCGTTCTCCGCGCTCTCGACCCTGATCTCGCCGCCCAGCAGCCGCGAGATCTCGCGACTGATGGAGAGTCCGAGACCGGTTCCGCCGAACTTCCGGCTCGTGGTTCCGTCCGCCTGCTGGAAGGCCTCGAAGATCAGCCGCTGTTTGTCTTTCGGAATTCCGATGCCGGTATCGGAAACGGAGAACGCAAGCACATCTGAAGCCGCCTCGAGATTCGGATTCAGGAACCGGCGTCCCTTCTCCGCGCGACGAACGGTAAGTGTGACGTCCCCATTCTCCGTGAACTTGAACGCATTGGAGAGGAGATTCTTGAGCACCTGCTGCAGTCGTCCACCATCGGTGTAGATCGACTTCGGAACATCCGCGTTCACTTCCACGTGGAAGCCAAGCGACTTCTGGTCGGCAAGCTGGCTGAAGCTGCGCTCGACGAAATCCTTGATGTCCGCCAGCCCGACCTCGGTGGCATTCACATCCATCTTGCCGGCTTCGACCTTCGACAGATCGAGCACATCGTTGATGAGATTGAGCAGATCGCTTCCTGAAGTGAGGATCGTCTGCGCAAACTCGACCTGCTTCGGGCTCAGATTGCCGTCCTTGTTTTCGCTCAGCAGCCGCGCCAGGATGAGGAGACTGTTGAGCGGAGTCCTCAGCTCGTGCGACATGTTGGCGAGGAATTCCGACTTGTACTTGGAGCTGAGCGCGAGCTGATCCGCCTTCTCCTCGAGAGCCAGCCGCGCGGACTCCACTTCCTCGTTCTTCGACTCGACCTTCCGATTCTGCTCGGCGAGCAACGACGCCTTTTCCTCGAGCTCCTCGTTTACCTGCTGCAGCTCCTCCTGCTGATCCTTGAGCAACTCTTCCGAAGTTCTGAGCGTTGTAGCCTGCGCTTCCAGCTCGGCGTTTGATTTCTTCAGTTCTTCCTGCTGCGTCCGCAACTCCTCCGACTGACTTTGCAATTCAAGAGTCAGACTTTGCGACTGCTCGAGCAGTTCTGCGGTGCGCATGTTGGCGGCGATCATGTTGATCACGACGCCCACACTGTCCGCGAACTGATCGAGGAAGAGCTGGTGGATCTGGCTGAACGGCAGGAACGAAGCAAGCTCGATCACCGCCTTCACATCTCCCTCGAACAGCACGGGCAGCACGATCACGTTGCGCGGTGGAGCTTCTCCGAGGCCCGACGAGATCCGGATGTAATCCTCCGGAACGTTCGTGAGCAGAATGGGCTTCTTCTCCAGCGCCGCCTGTCCGACGAGGCCCTCGCCAAGGAAGAAGCGGTTCGCGACGTGCTTGCGCTCCTTGTACGCGTAGCTCGCGATGAGCTTGAGCACTGGTGTGTTGTTGTCGTCGTCCATGATGTAGAACGCGCCATGGTGCGCGGACACCAGCGGGGTCAGCTCCGACATGATGAGCTTCGACACGGCCTCGAGATCTTTCTGTCCCTGCATCATTCGCGAGAACTTTGCGAGGTTCGTCTTCAGCCAGTCCTGCTCCGAATTCTTCTCGGTAGTGGACTTCAGGTTCACGATCATCTGATTCAGGTTGTTCTTCAGCTCGTCCAGCTCTCCCTGGGCCTCGACCGCGATCTGTCTGCTCAGATCGCCGCGCGTCACTGAAGTGGCGACGTCCGCGATTGCGCGCACCTGCAGCGTCAGGCTGTTTGCCATCGCGTTCACGTTGTCAGTGAGCGATCTCCACGTTCCTGCGGCGCCGGGTACCTCCGCCTGCCCGCCCAGGATTCCTTCCGTGCCGACTTCCTTGGCGACGCGCGTCACTTCGTCGGCGAAGACGCGGAGCGAGTCGACCATCGCGTTGACGGTGTTCTTCAGCTCGAGAATCTCGCCGCGCACTTCGACGGTGATCTTCTGCGACAGATCTCCCTTGGCGACCGCGGTCGTGACGAGCGCAATGTTTCTGATCTGGCTCGTCAGATTGCCCGCGAGCGTGTTCACGTTGTCAGTTAGATCCTTCCAGGTTCCGGCCACGCCGGGAACATTGGCCTGCCCGCCCAGCTTGCCTTCGGTGCCGACGTCGCGCGCGACTCGCGTCACCTCGGATGAGAACCCGCTCAACTGATCGACCATCGTATTGATCGTGTTCTTAAGCTCGAGGATCTCGCCTTTCACGTCGACCGTCATCTTGCGGGAGAGGTCTCCCTTCGCGACCGCTGTGGTCACGTCGGCGATGTTTCTCACCTGGCCGGTGAGGTTCGACGCCATGAAGTTCACGTTGTCCGTGAGATCCTTCCACGTACCGGCCACGCCTGGCACGTTCGCCTGTCCACCCAGACGGCCTTCGGTTCCGACCTCGCGCGCAACGCGCGTCACTTCGCCTGCGAAAACGCTCAGGCTGTCCACCATCGTGTTGATGGTCTGTTTGAGCTCGAGGATCTCGCCCTTCACGTCTACCGTGATCTTCCGCGACAGATCTCCCTTTGCCACAGCGGTCGTCACGTCGGCGATGTTTCTGATCTGGCCGGTGAGGTTTCCCGCCAGCGTGTTGACGTTGTCCGTCAGGTCCTTCCAGGTGCCGGCGACACCGGACACCTGCGCCTGTCCACCAAGTTTCCCTTCGTTTCCCACTTCCTTGGCCACGCGCGTGACTTCATCGGCCAGCGCGCTAAGCTGATCAACCATCGTGTTGATCGTGTCCTTGAGCTCGGCCGTCTCGCCCTTCGCTTCGACAGTGATCTTCTGTGAGAGATCTCCTCGCGCGACGGCCGTCGTGACGGCTGCGATGTTTCGTACCTGGCCGGTGAGATTGCCGGCGAGCGTGTTCACGTTGTCGGTCAGATCCTTCCACGTTCCCGCGACTCCGGGCACGCTGGCCTGGCCGCCGAGTTTTCCTTCGGTGCCTACCTCGCGCGCGACACGGGTGACTTCAGCCGCGAACGCGCTCAGCTGTTCGACCATGATGTTGATCGTGTCCTTCAGCTCGAGGATTTCTCCCTTTGCTTCCGCGGTGATCTTTCTGGACAGATCGCCCTTCGCCACCGCCGTCGTTACGTCCGCGATGTTTCTCACCTGGCCGGTGAGGTTCGACGCCATGAAGTTCACGTTGTCGGTGAGATCCTTCCACGTGCCGGCGACACCGGGCACTTCTGCCTGGCCGCCGAGCTTCCCTTCCGTTCCCACTTCCTTTGCCACACGAGTGACTTCGGAAGCGAACGCGCTAAGCTGATCGACCATGATGTTGATCGTGCTCTTCAGCTCGAGGATCTCGCCTTTCGCTTCGGCGGTGATCTTTCTCGACAGGTCTCCCCTCGCAACTGCTGTCGTGACGTCGGCGATGTTTCTGATCTGCCCTGTAAGGCTCGACGCCATTGCGTTCACGTTGTCCGTCAGGTCCTTCCACGTTCCCACGACTCCTGACACGTCGGCCTGTCCGCCCAGCTTCCCTTCCGTTCCCACTTCCTTGGCCACACGCGTCACTTCCGACGCGAATGTGCTGAGCTGGTCCACCATCGTGTTCACGGTGTTCTTCAGCTCGAGGATCTCGCCGCGTGCATCGGCGCTGATCTTCTGCGACAGATCGCCTCTGGCCACCGCTGTAGTAACCGCCGCGATGTTTCTCACCTGGCTCGTCAGGTTTCCGGCCAGCGTGTTCACGTTGTCGGTGAGATCCTTCCACGTTCCGCCGACGCCCGGCACTTCCGCCTGGCCGCCCAGCTTGCCCTCGGTTCCGACTTCGCGCGCGACACGCGTCACTTCGGAGGCAAACGCGCTCAGCTGGTCCACCATGATGTTCATGGTGTTCTTGAGCTCGAGAATCTCTCCCCGCGCATCAGCCGTGATCTTTCGCGACAGATCGCCGCGCGCTACCGCCGTCGTCACGTCGGCGATGTTTCTCACCTGACCGGTGAGGTTACTCGCCATGAAATTCACGTTGTCGGTGAGATCCTTCCACGTACCGGCGACCTGCGGCACCTGCGCCTGCCCGCCAAGCCGTCCCTCCGTTCCCACCTCGCGCGCGACGCGCGTCACTTCCTCGGCGAACGTGCTCAGCTGATCCACCATCGTGTTGACCGTGTTCTTCAGCTCGAGGATCTCGCCCTTCACGTCGACGGTGATCTTCCGCGACAGGTCTCCCTTCGCAACCGCCGTAGTCACGTCGGCGATGTTTCTGATCTGGCCGGTAAGATTGCCCGCCAGCGTATTGACATTGTCGGTGAGGTCCTTCCACGTGCCGGCGATACCGGGCACCGCAGCCTGTCCACCGAGCTTCCCTTCGGTTCCGACTTCTCTCGCCACGCGCGTTACTTCCGATGCAAACGAGCTCAGTTGATCCACCATCGTGTTGATCGTGTTCTTGAGCGCGAGCGTCTCGCCGCGTGCTTCGACCGTGATTTTCTGTGAGAGGTCTCCCTTGGCGACGGCCGTCGTCACGGCGGCAATGTTTCTAACCTGGCTGGTGAGATTCCCAGCGAGCGTGTTGACGTTGTCTGTCAGGTCCTTCCATGTGCCGGCGACGCCGGGCACTTCCGCCTGTCCACCGAGCCTGCCCTCGGTGCCAACTTCGCGGGCGACGCGCGTGACTTCGTTGGCGAAGGAGCCGAGCTGGTCGACCATCGTGTTGACGGTCGTGCCGATGCGGAGGAACTCACCCTGCACAGGCTTGCCATCGATCTCCAGCACCATCTTCTGGCCGAGATCTCCCTCGGCCACTGCGCTGAGCACGCGAGCTACTTCGGTCGTGGGCGAAGCGAGGTCGGTGATAAGCGTATTGACGGACTCGACGGTGGAGCGCCAGCCGCCGATGACGGGACCCATGGACGCGCGATCGTTCATCTGGCCCTGGCGTCCGATGGTGCTGCTGACGCGCAGCATCTCTTCGGACAATCGCTCGTTCAGCTTCGCGATTCCATTGAAAGCGTCCGCGATCTCGGTTAGTAGCGGATCTTCGGACATTGGGAGTCGGACATCGAATTCACCGTCTCTCAGATCGCGCATGGCGTTGAGAAGGCGTCGGAGGTCCGAGTCCGTACTGTTTCCCTCGGGAGCTCTCGAGCCCAGTTCACGTTCGCCGCCCCGCTTGGTGCCGGCACCGTTGCCGTTTCCCTTCCCGTTGCGTCCCTTCCCGCCGTTTTTCCCATTCTTCCGGCGGGAGCCCGTATTGGAAGATCGCTCGGCGCTTTCCTCCGCGCCGGTCTCTTCCTCGATAGTGTCGCCGATCTCCACGACTTACTCCTTGGTGTGACTTCTCTTGGGCCCCCGCCGCTCGCGGAGAGCCTTACATCCCCGATTGGCCGATGAGAGGCCGATGGGGATTAGTTCTACTATTCAAAAGCGGGGCCGTTCTGGTGGCCGCGCGGTACCGAGTTATTCGGTCGCCGGATTGACTTCGACGGCGTCGCCGAAGTGAATCTCACCTTCCGACAGGACTCGCGCATAAACCCGGCTCCACCCCGGGTGGAGCTTGTGCGCGATACGGACGAATTCTCCGTCTGTGAAGGACTCCTTGATCGTCTTGCAGGGGTTTGTGAACGAGGCGACCTCGAGAAGCACGTGGTCACCGAGGCGCAGCTGAGTCCCGGGGACGACGAGATCCCAATCGATTCCCTCGACGGTTACGTTCTCTCCAGCCGTGCCGATATCGATCGGGTGTCCTTCTGTCTGGAGCGAACGGATCCGTTCCAGTGAATACAGGCAAACGGCCCGTTCGGATCCACCGTGGTGCTTTGTGTCGTTTTGAGCGTCCCCTACGAGCCCTAATCGAGACACTTTGGCGCCACTAACGCGGCTTTTGGGGACTCCTCCGGGAGACATGTTTATCCCGGCGACTGTTCCGATTAGATGATTATCTAACCTACCGGTGGACGATTCAGCTTTCATTGGCACTCCTGCCCACCCCGGTTTTCCTTGGGCTCGCCTGCGCCTTCATGGCCTTTTCGCTCACAAGGAAGCTTACCGGAATTCCGCCATTGCTGGTGGCGAAACGGGGCCGGAGCGGAAGCCGCATCTGTCCTGCCAGCACGGCATCGGATGTGAGCACGCCCAGTCGCCACGCATGTTTGGTTTTCAAGCCCTTTCCCAGAGTCGCATAAAGGTCGCGCAGATCATTCCCCTCGGCGACCCGCACTCCGTATGGCGGGTTGGTGACAATCCAACCGTCTCCATTTGCGACGTCCTCGATCTTCGCGATGGACCCCGAGAGCGATTCCACCGAAAAACGAACATCCCCGCCCACGCCCGCTCTCTCCGCGTTGTGCAGCGCCGCCGATATTGCACCCGAATCGCGATCAGTGCCGACGATGTCGAGACTCTGCCTGGTGCCGGCGCTCCGCGCCTTCTCGACGATGTCGTTCCAGAGCGGGCGATCAAAACTGGGCCAGCGCATGAACTGGAAATCCCGCTGGAGACCGGGCGCGATCCCGCGCGCAATGAGCGCGGCTTCGATCGGAATTGTGCCCGACCCGCACAGCGGATCGAGCAGCGGTTCGCCTCGCCGCCCATTCCATCCGCTCGCCAGCACCATCGCCGCCGCCAGCGTTTCCCGTAGCGGCGCCTTTGCCACCTCCTTCCGGTATCCACGCCGGTGCAACAGCTCGCCCGAGCTGTCGGCGCTGATCTCACACTGATCATTCACAATCCGCACGATGAAAAGCTGCCGATGGCTTCCTTTTTCCTGGTATTCCTCCTGCTCCTCGTCGGGGAGATTCCCGATTCTCATTTCGGTGCCGCTCGGCGCCACTTGGGCGATGACGGCGAGCACGCGCTCCGCCACGGCGTCGGAATGGTACAGTTTCGATTTTCTGCAGGTGACGCGCACTTCGACCGAGCCATTGCCGGGGAGAAAATCCGCCCACGGCAGCTTCTTCGCTCTCCTCTCGAGCTCGTAGAAAGTGCTGGCGTGGAATTGTCCGAGCCTTACCACCACGCGGCTCGCCGTGCGAAGCCAGAGATTCGCCTGGTAAACGCGATCCAGGTCACCGCTAAAGGCGACTCCTCCGATCTCCTGCCGCCCCTTCACGCTGAGTGACTTGAGCTCGCCCGCGGCGATCGATTCAAGTCCGGGGGCGGTTGGCGCGAACATCTGGTATCGCGCGGAAGGTGAAGGGGAGGGGGAGGGGGAGGGGTGAGAGGAGGAAGCTGGGCGCGAAGAAGCTTTTGGCATCGTCGCTCAGCTTACCATGTCGGGTTCTTCGTGTCGAGCCGGGTCCAACCTTCGGGGCGAGATCTCATGTTTCCCCACGAGTACCGTCCAGCCCGTGAAGTTCCGCGACTGCTGAGGGGACGGAATACTTTGTGCCAGTAACAATCAGAGTGTCAGAAAAAATTACAAGGGAGTCGGCCCGCAAGCTGCTCCACGATCGCTTCGGGCATCAGGACTTCAGGCTCGGCCAGTGGGCGCCGCTCGCCGCCGTTCTCTCCGGCAAGGACGCTCTTGTAGTGATGCCGACCGGGAGCGGAAAATCCCTGATTTACCAGCTGCCCGCCGTGGTCCTGCCGGGACTCACGATCGTCGTCAGTCCCCTCATTGCGCTGATGAAGGATCAGCACGACAAGCTCTCCGCGCAGGGCGTGAGCTCCGTCGCAATGCACTCGCACCTTTCCACCGCCGAATCGCGAGAGGCGCACCGTCAGATAGCCGGAGGCGAGGGCGACATTCTCTACCTCACCCCCGAGCGCTTCAAGGACCGCGCGTTCTTCGAGCACCTGCTCTCGCGCCCTATCAGTCTCTTCGTCGTCGACGAGGCGCACTGCGTGAGCCAGTGGGGCCACGACTTCCGACCTGACTATCTCTCGCTCGGTGGGATTTCCAAGCGACTCGGCCGCCCACCGGTGCTCGCGCTCACCGCGACAGCGACAGCGCACGTTCAGGCCGACATCATTCGGCAGCTGGGCATGAACGATCCGCACATCACCATCACGGGATTCGCCCGGCCGAATCTCCGCTTCGAAGTGGTTCGCACCGTCAACGATCAGCTCAAGGACGCCACACTCCGCCATGCTCTCCGGGAATTCGAGGGGCCTGGCGTGATCTACGTCGCCACTGTGAAGGAAGCCGAGCGATTGTACGCCTTGCTGGCGGAAGACTTCAGCATCGGGCTCTACCACGGCAAGCGGCCGGCGGCAGATCGGAAGGATGTTCAGAACCGATTCATGGCGGGCGAGCTCAAGGCGATCATCGCCACCAACGCGTTCGGACTCGGCATCGACAAGCAGGATCTGCGCTGGGTGATCCACTACCATTTTCCGGGCTCGATCGAGGCGTACTATCAGGAAGCCGGTCGAGCGGGGCGGGATGGGCAGCCCGCTGTCTGCAGAGTGCTGTACCGTGTCGAGGACAAGCGGATCCAGTCGTACTTCCTGGGCGGCAAGTACCCGGAGGTGCAGGAAGCGGCGCAGGTAGCGCTGGCGCTCGAGAAATATCCACTCAAAACGCCGGTGCTCCTGGACGATATCGTCGAGATCACCGGAATTCCCTCACGCAAAGCGAAGATCGTGTTCGCGCTACTCAAACGGCACGGACTGGTGCGCGAGCACCGCGGGGGCAAGTGGGAGCGGCTCGGCGACAGTCTTTGCGCGGTGGATCTGAGCGCGGATCTCCAGGACTACGAGGAACGGCGAGCGATGGATCAGGAGAAGCTCCGCACGATGATTCAGTTCTGCCAAACGACGCAGTGCCGGACCCGGTACATCCTCGAGCATTTCGGCGAGGAGATCGTGCCCGAATGGAGCTGCCGGAACTGCGATGCCTGCGATGAATCCGTCGCCCTCATGGCACGCCTGGCATAGAGAGATTGCCAAACCACAACGCCAGTATGAGAGCTCCCAGCTAATCGGCGCAGTTGGCTGTGGGCCCCCTGCTTTGGTATTCGATGCGCCTAACGTAGCTCGCATCAAGTTTCCGTAGATTTATCTCAATGAAGAACTCGCTCGCGATCAAGATCCTGCGCGGCTCTGGTTTCCTCGCCCTCGCCCTGATCGCTTCCTACGTACCGCGCCTGCTCGGACTCCCCGAGACCACGCAAGACAAGGCGAACGTCGCAACCACACTCGCTTTGTTCATGCAGGGCGTGATCTGGACGAACATCATCATCAGCCACTACGTCCAGCGGAACATCCAGTCCCACGCCGCGGACGGCAGCAGCATCACGACCTTCAGGGCGCTTGGCGCGGTCGCGCGTCTCACCATTTGGATCATTCTCGGGCTCGTCGCGCTCTCGGTACACAAAGTTGCGATCGGGCCGCTGCTCACCGGCCTCGGGATCGGCGGACTCGCGGTCGCGCTCGCCGTACAGAACATCCTCGGCGATCTCTTTGCCGCAATCGCGATCGTCGTCGACAGGCCGTTCGTGGTCGGTGACTCGATTTCAGTCGAGAACTATCGCGGGAAGGTCGAACACATCGGCCTCAAGACCACGCGCGTGCGGAGCGAGTCGGGAGAGATGATCATCTTTTCCAACGGCGAGCTGCTCAAGAGCAAGATCAGGAACTACTCGCGATAAGGCGGGAAGCGGGAAGCGGGAGGAGGGTCGGGGGGACGAGGGACGGGGAACGACTGACGGCGGACGAGGAAGTGCCCGTCCATTGCGTCGTACGCGTCAGCGTCACCCACCCGCTTCCCGCTTCCCCCATTCAGAGCAGTCTTGCCTCGAGCTGTAAGTCCACATTCCCCTTCAAGGCTTTCGAGACCGGGCATCCTTCCTTGGTCTCCTGCGCGATCTGGTCGAATTTCACCTTGTCGATCTTCGGCACCGTCGCCTGAACGTTGATCTTCATCGTGGTGATCCCGAAGCCGCCCGGTACTGCCTGAACCGTGCACGCCGCGGTCGTCTCGACCTTCGTGGCGGGCGTTCCGTTTTTCTCCAGACCAGCGGCGAGAGCCATGCTGAAACAGGCCGCTTCCGCCGCCGCCAGCAGCTCTTCCGGATTCGATCCCGTTCCGCTCTCGAATCTCGAGCTGAAGTTGTATTGAGCGCTGATCGAGCCGCTCTCCCCCTTGAAGCTTCCCTTTCCGGTCTTCAGTCCGCCTTCCCAGACCGCAGTCGCTTTTCTCGTTGGCATCCCTTTCTCCGTTTCGTTTGAAGATTTGCAGGGGTGAAAGCTAATTACATTCCAGCATATGGAGAGCGCTCCCACCAGCTCCGGCATTCCGCCGTCCATCGATCGAGTGTTGAGGCAATTCCGCTCGATGGGACGTGAAGAGAAGATGCAGGCGTTGGTCCAGTACTCGAAGAAACTCGAGCCGCTGCCCGATCGGTTCAAGGACCTCGACCGTGGATCGTTCACGGTTCCGGAATGCCAGACGCGCGTCGACATCATTCCTGAAATGCGTGACGGCAAAATGTACTTCTATGCCGATCTCAACCTCCGGCAGTCGCCCACGATCGCGGCCGTTCTCGCGATCATTTTCGGGGCGGTGAACGGTCAGCCGCCATCGACCACGCTTGGAATTCCCGGCGATTTCGTCAACATATTGATGGA
>DATHHC010000022.1:0-13153 GCA_035317285.1 Gemmatimonadaceae bacterium
CGCGACCGTTCGGGATATCTCTCTGCCGCGCTCACAGCTTGCGATTCCCGTCTACTACATTCTTGCACCTGCGGAAGCCTCGTCCAACCTCGCGCGATTCGACGGCGTGCGGTACGGGCTGCGTGTCGACCCCGGCAAAGGATTGAAGGCGATGTACGCGGCGACGAGGTCGCAGGGATTCGGACCCGAGGTTACGCGTCGAGTGCTCCTCGGGACTTACGTGCTCTCCGCGGGCTACTACGACGCGTACTACAAGAAGGCGCAGGCGGTGCGAACTCTCATCACGGATGATTTCCGTTCGGTATTCTCGAGCGGTGTAAATGCGATTTTCACACCGACAACGCCCACCACCGCGTTTCCCGTCGGCGCGATCAGCGATCCCTACGAGATGTACTTGAACGACATCTTTACGGTGACGGCGAATCTCGCGGGCGTCCCGGCGATGTCCATCCCCATTGGGCGGGTGCGGCGGTTGCCAGTCGGCGGACAGATCATCACCGCGCATTTCGACGAATACACCATGTTCCGAATTGCCTACGCGCTTGAGGCGGCGCTGGGACCAGAGGCGCACCAATGAGCCCCGAGCGCTACGAGATGGTCGTTGGGCTCGAGGTGCACGTGCAGCTCAAGACGCGCACAAAGGCGTTCTGCGCTTGCTCGACGGATTTCGGCGCGCCTCCCAACGTCAACACCTGTCCGACGTGTCTCGCTCTGCCCGGCGCGTTGCCGGTCCTGAACGCGCGAGCCGTCGAGCTGGCTACGAGAGCGGCGCTGGGGCTGGGCTGCAAGGTCAATCCTGTCTCGGTATTTGCCCGCAAGAACTATTTCTATCCCGACCTGCCCAAGGGCTATCAGATCTCCCAGTTCGATCAGCCACTCGCGACCGGAGGAACGGTTGCGATCGGCAAGAACGACGCGGGGGCCGACGTCCTGATTGGAATCACGCGTCTGCACATGGAAGAAGACGCGGGCAAATCCATTCACGACCGGTATCCTGGCGCGACCGCGATCGATCTCAATCGTGCCGGTGTTCCGCTTATCGAGATCGTGAGCGAGCCGGACATCCGGACTTCCGCTGACGCTGGCGCCTATCTCCGCACCCTCAAGCAGATCCTCCAGTACCTCGATGTCAGCGACGTGAGCATGGAGGAGGGAAGTCTGCGCGTCGACGCGAACATCAGCGTGCGCCCGCGCGGACAATCGAAGCTCGGGACGAAAACCGAAGTAAAAAACATGAACTCGTTCTCCGCCGTGGAGCGGGCGCTGGAAGTCGAGTACGAGAGACAGGTCGCCCTCTTGGACGCCGGCGGGAAAGTCGAACAGCAGACTCTGCTCTGGGACGGCGCGCGTGAAACCGTTCGCACCAGCAGAACGAAGGAAGGAAGCCACGACTATCGGTATTTCCCGGAACCCGATCTTCGTCCTCTCACGCTCGACGAGAAATGGGTGAGCGACGCGCGCAAACATCTTCCCGAGCTTCCCGACGCGCGCAAGGCGCGCCTGACGCAGGAGTTCGGCATCTCCACCATCGAGGTTGAGCAGCTTACTGCCACGCCCGCTGTCGCCGAATACTTCGAGGCCGTCGCACGCGCATCGGGAGACGGAAAGGCGGCGTACAACTGGGTGATGGGTGAGGTGCTCGCCGCGCTCAACGCCACCGGTGCAGAGATTTCGCATTTCAGAGTTCGGCCCGCGGATCTCGCGCAGCTTCTCACTCTCGTGCGGGATGGCACTGTTAGTCACACAGCGGCGAAGCGGGTCTTCGCGTTGATGGTCGAGACCGGGAAGCTGCCTGCACAGGTGGCCGCCGACGAAGGGCTATCGCAAGTCGGTGATGAAGGTGCGATCGCGACGTGGGTCGACGAGGTTCTGCAAGAGCACCCCGAAGAGGCGAAGCGGTACCTGGCCGGCGAGAAGAAGCTTCAAGGTGTGCTGGTGGGATTCGTGATGAAGAAGTCCAAAGGCCGCGCCGACCCCAAGCGCGTGAATCAGTTGTTGTCGGGGCGGGGCGGGTAAAGCGGCTCGGGGAGTCCTATGGCGTAGCGAAGAGCCGACCGCGGCAACCCAAAGTGATGTTGAGCCTGTTCGAGCACGTGCTCCTCGCCACCGCGGCGGAGCGCGGCACGGCGAACCTTCTTCGCCTCGCGTAACGCGATCGTCCCCGCCGGATCGAGCAGGAAAGGCTCGGCTCGATCGAGCCGCGTCAGCAGATCGACGACGAAGTCGAACGCCCGCACCATGTAGGTGCCCACTTCGTCGTCGCTCAGATCCCAACGGCTCTTTTCCTCGACGAGATGGAAGATTCGCTGCCACGATTCAGTGTCGGCGACGTAGACCATACAGCGAAAGATTCTCCTGTTGGTGGGCGTGCTGAATATCGTCGGGCTGAGAATGCGGTCGAGATGCTCGTCGGAATGCGTGTGGTCGCGGAGGATCAGCTGCTTCGCGGTTCGGCTGAATCGCTCGCCGATGTGCGTATCGAAGCGGCTCTCCCAGTAACTGTGGCCGAGCGCGGCCGTGGAAGACGTGATCGTCAGCTGGTGCGGCACAAAGTAATTGTGCGCGACCGAGTCGGCCGCGAGGTGCGCAAGATAGCCGAGGCCGAATGCGCGAAGTGCGTCGGATTCCGCGTTGTCGTGGATCTCGAATCCGACGTTCCACGAGTGACAGTGGCGGCCCGCCGCAGCGTACTTTTTCGCGATGCTCGTATCCGCTGCGATCGAGCCGTACAGAAAATCGTAAGGATAGGCCGACAGCAGCTCGGCGATACTGGAGGGGAGAAGCGCCAGCGAGCGCATCACCGCTTCTCCCAGGAAGATGTGCGTCCCGGGGGTCCAGGCGTGCGCAACAGCTGGTGAGAGCACCAGCGCCAGCAGCACGGCCAGCGCGATTCGCCAGGCCAATGCTGCGCGCGGTGATGCGCGCACCATTCCGAGCGACCTAGATGCCGATGCGCTTACGTTGCCGCCGGACTGCTTTTCTGAGATCGTCCAGCTCGTCCTTCACGACGCCGTTGATCGCATCGCGAGCGGTATCGACGTAGTCTCGCACCTGATCCACCATGTCGTCGACGGGAATCCGCTCGACCAGCTCCTCGCCACGGTCCATCGCGGTTCGGAATCCGCGCTTGGCGCGTGGACCTGCCCAGCGGGCGCCTTCCGCGGCGCGATCGCCAGCCCACCTTGCGCCATCGAGCCCGCGGCTGCCGGCCCATTTTGCTCCTTCCAGTCCGGCCATTCCCGCAAGCGCGGCACCGCGCCCGGCGTAGCGTACCAGCGGCCCCACGGGGCGGCGGCCCGATGGCCCTCGCCTCAGGAGCAGCGTAATTCCAGCGCCGACCGCGGCTCCGATAATAGCCGCGGTCAGAAGGTCGTATTGCTGTTCACGTCCCTCGTCCAGCTCCATTTCTGGGTCGGACGCGAGGGCGCGGTTTCTCGTCGTCGGCTCTGTCTTCGTCGTAGTCTCCATCATTCCAGTCCTCCTCGTCAAATGCCTGATTGATTCCTGTCTGCACGCCGCGAATCGTCGACGCCGTCCTTACAAAGGCCGATTCTGCCTCCTCCTGCACGACTTCCAGCAGCGCGTTCAGCTGATTGATCCGGTCTTCCGCCGCTCCCGCCGCCTGCTGCAATCGCTGATTCACGGCGGCCACAGTCTGACTCACCTGCTGTATGTCCACGCGGATCGCTGTCGAGACATAATCGACGTTGTCCGCGATCGCGCTCGCGTGCCGCATCAGCGGATTGATGTCCCCGTAGATCTTGTCGAGCATGTCGCTGACCTTCTTGTAGCTCTTCCTGAAATTCCAGGCAGCGGGCACGAGCGCTATGGTGAGGATGATCACGGTGATGGTCATGATGCCGCTGGCCACGCTCGTGACTTTGCTCCACAACCCCGGCTCGGCCACGACCTGTTTCGTGTAGATCGTGTCCGGAAGAGTACTGGCGGCCTGCAACAGCAGCTCGACGCCGCTACCGATCCATCCCGTCATGCGTGTGAGTTGTGCAAGGGAGAGGCCATTTATGGAGGGAGTTTAGACCACGGTACAAAGAGTGCTCAGTACGATATATTTTCGCAACACATCACCCGACACCCGTAATCAACATGCCAGCAGTGCAATTCGTCGTCGAGGGCGGCAGGCCCCTCAGCGGCTCAATCCGACCCTCGGGAAACAAGAACGCGGCGCTGCCGATCGTGGCTGCCGCGCTTATTTCGCAAAGCAAGGTACACCTCGAGAACGTTCCCCGCATCCGTGACATCGAGACCCTCGTCGAGCTGATTCGCTCGGTCGGCGCCTCCATGGAATGGGTCGGCCGGAACTCGCTCGATATCCTCGCCACGGATCTGCGTCCGGCCGATCTCAATCCGACGCTCTGCGCCAAAATTCGGGCGTCGATCCTCCTTGCCGCCCCCCTGCTCGCGCGCTGCGGTCAGGTGACGCTGCCACCACCAGGCGGCGACGTGATCGGCCGCAGGAGGCTGGATACCCACTTCCTCGCCCTCGAACAGCTTGGCGCCAAGTTCACGCACGGGAAGATGATCGAGATGCGCGTCAACGGCTTCAAGGGAGCCGACGTCTTTCTCGACGAGCCCAGCGTCACCGCGACCGAGAACGCGTTGGTTGCGGCGTCTACGGCGACCGGCACCACGGTTCTGCGCAACGCGGCCAGCGAGCCGCACGTCCAGGACCTGGCGCATTTTCTCATTGCGCTGGGAGCGAAAATCGAGGGCGTGGGAACCAACACCATGACCATTCACGGCGACCGGTCCCTCGGTAGCAAGCCGGTGACACATACGATCGGCCCCGACCACATCGAGGTCGGCTCCTTCATCGGGCTCGCCGCGGTAACGAAATCGGAGCTGAGGATCGAGAACGCCGGCATCGAGCACCTCCGCTCCACGCGAATGGGCTTCTCGCGCCTGGGGATCGAGTGCGTGGAGGACGGCGCGGACCTGATCATTCCAGCCAAGCAGTCCCGCCAAATCCAGAGCGACATGGGGGGCCACGTGCCGAAGCTGGAAGATCAACCGTGGCCGGCCTTCCCCGCGGACTGTATGTCGATCGCGATCGTCACCGCGACGCAGTGCGAAGGACTCGTGCTCATGCACGAGAAGATGTTCGAGTCGCGGATGTTCTTCGTCGACAAGCTCTCGACGATGGGCGCGCGCATCGTGCTCTGTGATCCGCACCGTGCACTCATACACGGGCCGTCGCGGCTGCGTGGCGCGTTCCTCGAGTCCCCCGACATTCGAGCGGGAATGGCGTTGCTCCTCGCCGCACTCTGCGCCGAGGGTACGAGCTTCATCAACAACGTTGGCCAGATCGAGCGGGGCTACGAGCGAATTGATGAGCGCCTGAACGCGCTCGGCGCCGCGATCACCAGAGTTGACGATCGCCGCACCTAGCGTGAATGAGGTTCCGAAGGAAGTGATCCCCGACTTCGAGAATTGGGGAATTCGCGCCTTCACCACGACTCGTGATGCGGGGACGTTCGGTCTCTCCGGCACCGAGCCCGTCAACGAGGTCATGGGGCGGTGGACCGCCGTCCAGCAGGATCTCTCCGAAACCGCGCGGCGGCTCGCATCGATCCGCCAGGTTCACGGTACGCGCGTCATCGTGCATACCGGCGGGTGGGAAGGCTGGCTGCGAGGGGATGAGGCGGATGGACACATCGCATCCGAGAAGGGAATCGCGCTCGCCGTCGGCGTGGCCGACTGCGTCCCGGTATTCATCGCGCATCCATCGGGCATCGTGGCGCTATTGCATTCCGGCTGGAAGGGAACCGCCGCCCACATCACCACCGAAGCCATCGCGGCCCTGGCGCGATACGGACTGCCACCCGACGAGCTGGCGATCCACTTGGGCCCGGCAATCTGCGGGCGCTGCTACGAGGTGAGCGCCGAAGTCCGTGAGCAGCTCACCGGACAGCCGGCGACGCGTGCGGGACACGTGGATCTGAGGTCACTGATTGCCGAGCACGCGACCGAGACCGGAGTGCAGAAGATTACCGTGAGCTCATCGTGCACCAAGTGCGACAACGATCGCTTTTTTTCGCACCGCGCCGGCGACAAAGGACGTCAGATCGGAGTGATCGCAGCGCAGGCTTAGAGTAGGCATCCAGCCGCGATCTGAGATCCACAAAACCGAAGCAGGGGGCCTTCAGCTTTGCAGCAGCTTCGCTCGGAGCTTTTCGGAGTGGCGCTCCCGGTACAGCATTAAAACCTTGAGTGGGCGCCTCTTCGGATCTCGACGAAGGGCGCGCGATCTCGGAGTTTCGAAATACTCCGACGCCAGTATGAAAGCTTGCAGCCCCCTGCTTCAGTTATGTAGATGCCGCCGCCGCGGCAGAGTCCCAGCCTGGAAAGGCAGTCGCCTTGACTCCCCTCAGCCACCTTTCTACATTGTATAGGGCGTTCAACTCGGCGGCCAACACTGATGTGGGGATCCCCCCACATTTTTTTGTCCCTTGAATGGACCTCGAAGGTAGATGAACGAAACGCTGGAATCTCTTGTGGCATCGGAAATTAAGCCACTTGGACTTGAGCTTTTCGAGTTTAAGATCGGGGGCAGCAAGGGTCGCCCCGTTCTCGATGTTCGCGTCGAGCGTGAGGATGGACTGACGGTGACTGTGGACGATTGCGCGGCAGCATCGCGCGCGATCGAAGCGAGGCTGGACGCTGAAGATTTTGGCGGCAAGAGATACGTGCTGGAAGTCTCGTCGCCGGGGCTCGAGAGACCGCTCCGGAACGCGAAGGATTGGCAGAGGTTCGTCGGAAAGACCGCGGTGGTTACCACAAACGTTGTGGGCGATCCGGCCGGCCGGCGGACAGACGAAGTAGAGGTAGCCGGTGTCGAAGGTGATGCCGGGCAGGAAATTGTGATTGTGCACGACGAGCGCGGCCTCGAGCGGCGCTTTCCGCTTGCCGCGGTCGAGAAGGCACGGCTGGCGTTTCACTGGAAACGGTAGAGGCAGAGCACATGGCAGCATCAGTAGAAATTCTGACGGCGATCCGCGAGTTGACCAACTCGAAGCAGATCGATCGCACTGAATTGCACGGGCTTCTCGAAGACGGCATCAACGCCGCCCTCGCCAAGAAGCACGGGCCTACGGTGCAGGCTGAAGTCTCGATCGACGAGAACAAGGGAGCGATCAAGATCGTCCTGCTCAAGACCGTCGTCGAAGAAGTCACCGACCCAGCCAGCCAGATCTCGCTCGAGGAGGCACGGTTCGAGGACGCCGAGTTCCAGGTCGGCGACCAGATGGAGATTCCGGTCGATTTCGCGGAGTTCGGACGCACCGCGGTGCAGGCTGCGAAGCAGCGCATCATCCAGCGCGTCAGGGAAGGCGAGAGATCCAAGATCCGCGACGAGTTCTCCAGCCGCGTCGGAGATCTTCTCTCCGGAGAAGTCCAGCAGATCGAACGTGGCAAGCTCGTCATCATGCTCAACAAGTTCCGTGAAGCGGAAGCGATCATTCCGTACCGCGAGCAGAACCACCGTGAGCATTTCCATCAGGGCGATCCGATCCGCGCCGTGTTGAAGCGCGTCGAGGAGACTCCGAAAGGCCCGCGTCTCGTGCTGAGCCGCGCCGATGCGCTGTTCGTGAAGGCGCTGTTCAAGCTCGAGGTCCCGGAGATTCAGCAGAATCTGGTGGAGATCCGCGCCAGCGCGCGCGAAGTCGGCAGCCGAACCAAGATCGCGGTTTTCTCGCGTGATGACTCGGTCGATCCGGTGGGCGCTTGCGTCGGCCTCAAGGGCTCGCGTGTTCAGGCAGTCGTCAACGAGCTCGGCGGCGAGCGAATCGATATCGTGCCCTGGTCGGCGGATCCGGAGCGCTTCGCCAAGCTGGCGCTCGCGCCGGCGCGCGTTGCTCGCGTGTTCAGCGATCCAGCCACCAAGACGATTCAGGCGATTGTGGACGAGGATCAGCTTTCGCTCGCGATCGGACGCAACGGCCAGAACGTGCGCCTCGCGTCCGAGCTCACCGAGTGGAAGATCGAGCTGTACTCGAGCCGCGAGTGGATGGAGCGCGGCACCGATCAGCCGATCTTCGCCCCGCTTCCGACCGACGAGCCCGTCTCGGGTGTGAACCCGCGCCTTGCGGATATCGAAGGGATGCAGCCGGCAACGGTCGCCGTCCTCGAAGAGGCCGGCTACAAGACGCTGGACGACATTATCGATCTCGAGCGCGAAGACTTTCTGCGTCTGCCGGGCATCGCGCCCGAAGAGGCGGATCGTCTGATGGCGATCATCAACGAGCTTACTACCGACGAAGCGCCGGAAACCGGCGAAGAGGCGGTTGTCACGACAGAGGCGGACGTCGAGGCGAGCAGCGAGATGGCTTCCGAAGGTGGAAGTGCGGCCCTGGGTGGAATCGCGGCCGCGCCCGACCTTGTGCCCGAGACAGAAGTGAAGGCGGAAGTAACCAAGCCGGAAGGAAAGAAGAAGGAACCGAAAACGAAGGAAGCGAAGAAGACGGAGTAACGGACAGTGGACGCCGTTCAGCAACGCAAACTCCTGGGCCTCATTGGCCTGGGCGTTCGCGGACGCGGGGCGATTGTTGGCGTTCAGCAGGTTCGCGAGGCGGCGAAGCGCGGCAAGTTGATTCTCGCTATTGCAGCGCCCGACGCGTCGGTTAACAGTTTGGACAAGGTGCTTCCGCTGCTTCACGCTCGCGGAATCACGGTCATCGCCGGACCAGCGGCCGCAGAGTTGGGAGCGGCGGTTGGACGCGATGCCACGGCAGTAGTTGGGATTGTCGATAGAGGTTTGGCAAAGGGGATTCGGGCACTAAGTCCGACGCTGATGCCAGATGGCCGTACGGACGGGGAGGAGCAGGGTTGAGCAAGCTTCGAGTACATGATTTGGCTGGTGAGTTCGGGGTTCCCACCGACGAGGTGATCAATCTCCTTCGTCAGATGGATGTGCCTGTGCGGAGCCACCTGAGTCCGTTGACCGACGATCAGGTCGCGCGCATTCGCGCCCGGTGGGAGCGGGAGAAGCGCGCGCGTGTTGCCGCGCCGCCTGCTACAACCCGGAGGCGCCGCGGAACCGCTGCGGCTGCCCCTGCACCCGAGGTGAAGCCCGAGCCCGCTGCTGCTGAAGGCGCATCCAAGCGTCGTCGCCGCGCGGCCGTCGAGCCCGCGCCGGAAGCACCAGTTGAAACGCCGATCGCGGCTGAAGTGAAAGCGCCGGCCGCTCCCGCTCCGGTTGCGCCGCCGACGCCGGTCGTTGCGGCGACACCAGCAGACGCGCCGACGATCGAACGCCCGAAAACGCCATCGGCTCCGGCGCGGCCCATCGCGCCGCCCGCTCAGCAAACGGCGCACGCCGGCACCGAGCAACCGCACCAGCGCAACGAGGGCCGCGAGCGTCAGCGTCCGCAGCCCGTAGTTCCGGGTGCTCCGCGTCCGCGCCCTGTTGCAACAGGAGCGCCCTACGCGCCCCCGCGTCCAGTCGCATCAGCGGCTCCCGGCGCAGGCACCGCGCCCACCCGCCGCGAAGATCGTGGCGCGGGCGGTGGCGGCGGCGGCGGTCGTGGTGAAGAGCGTGGAGGACGTCGAGGCAAGAAGGGAAAGCGCGGAGTCGATCAGGAAGCGGTGTCGGCGAACATTGGCAAGACGATGGCGTCGATGCGTGGCCCAATCCGTCGCGGCGGAGCTCGCCGCGCCGAAGACGGCACATATCGGGAAGAGATGGCCGCGCAGGCCGCGGCCGAGGTGGAGCGTGAGAAGAAGACGGTGCGCGTCAACGAGTTCATCACCGTCAACGAGCTCGCGCAAATTCTCAAGACTCCGGCTGTCCAGATCGTCGGGTTCGCGTTCAAGAACCTCGGGCTGATGGTAACCATCAACCAGCGGCTCGACTTCGACCAGATCGAATTGATCGCCGGTGAGTTCGGCTTCCAGGCAGTGAAGGAAGAAGAATACGCCGCCGATCTCAAGACGACGCCGACCGCGGATGACACCGCGGATCAGCTCGTGTCGCGGCCGCCTGTCGTCACGATCATGGGTCACGTCGACCACGGTAAGACATCACTGCTCGACTACATCCGCAAATCGAACGTCGTGGCCGGGGAGTCGGGCGGAATCACTCAGCACATCGGTGCGTACCATGTCGACCTGCCGGGTGGCAAGTCGATCACCTTCCTCGACACGCCTGGCCACGAAGCGTTCACGGCCATGCGAGCGCGCGGCGCTCAGGTCACGGACATCGTCGTGCTCGTCGTGGCTTCGGACGACCAGGTGATGCCGCAGACGATCGAGGCGATCTCGCACGCCAAGAATGCCGGCGTGCCGATGATAGTCGCGATCAACAAGATCGACGTTCCGGGGGCAAACCCGATGAAGGTGAAGCAGGATCTCCTTCAGCACGGCGTCGTGCTCGAGGAGTTCGGCGGCACCGTCCTTTCCACCGAGGTGTCGGCGAAGAAGGGAACCAACATCGACAAGCTGCTCGAGCAGATTCTTCTGCAGGCCGAGATTCTCGACCTCAAGGCGAATCCGAACAGAAGCGCCACGGGAGCGGTGATCGAAGCACAGCTCGATCCGGGCAAGGGCGCGATTGCGACGATTCTCGTCAGCAACGGAACGCTCCACGTCGGGGACGACTTCATCTGCGGCATGTACTCGGGCCGCGTGAGAGCGTTGCTCGATGAGCGTGGGCGCGGCATCAAGGACGCGGGTCCGGCGATTCCGGCTCAGGTCCTCGGTATCGGCGGCGTTCCAATGGCCGGCGATCAGTTCGTGGTCGTCGAAGATGCGATGGAGTCGCGCGAGATCGCGCAGCGCCGGCAGCGCCTCGACCGCGAAGCGAAGAGCCGCCGCACCGCCAAGGGCGTGATCTCCCTCGAGGACTTCATGTCACAGACGGCACCGGGGCAGAAGCGAACACTTCGCATTGTGATCAAGGCCGATCAGGGCGGCCCGGCGGAAGCGCTGGCGGACTCGCTCGGCCAGCTCTCGAACGACGAAGTTTCGGTCGACGTCATCCATCGTGGCGTGGGTGCCATCACCGAGAGCGACATCCTGCTCGCGCGGGCATCGGGCGCGATCATCGTCGGCTTCCACGTGCGGCCGGATAACAACGCGCGCGCGGCGGCCGATCGTGAAGGTGTGGAGATCAAGCTCTACAAGATCATCTACGAAGCGGTCGAGGACGTTCGCGCCGCGCTCGAGGGCATGCTTCGCCCCGAGGAGAAGGAAGTCGTGCTCGGTGAAGCCCAGGTTCGCGAGCTGTTCAAGGTTCCGAAGATGGGCGTCATTGCCGGCTGCTCGGTCCGCAGCGGCGTCATCAACCGCCAGGGCCGCGTTCGCGTGATCCGGGACGGAGTGGAGATCTACGACGGGGCGATTGCTTCGTTGCGGCGCTTCAAGGATGACGTCAAGGAAGTCCGCGAAGGGTTCGAGTGCGGAATCGGTGTCGAGAACTTCAACGATATCAAGGTGGGCGACGTGCTCGAGTGCTACAAGAAGGAGCAGGTGGCGCGAACCCTGACATCAGCGGCGGGCGCTTCTGCGTAACACGCGTCGAGCGGACCGCGTCGCCGAAGCGGTCCGCGTCGAGGTGGCGACTTTCCTCACTGAATCGGTAAAGGATCCTCGCATCGTTGGCTTCGTCACCGTCACTGGCGCCGAGATCAGCCCCGATCTCCGGCACGCCCGGGTCTACGTGAGCGTGCTTGGAAGCGATACCGAGAAGAAGGCCACCTTCGACGGGCTGGAGAGTGTCGCGGCACACCTGCGTTCGCGCGTGGCGCGCGAGCTCCAGCTTAGGGTCGCCCCCGAGATCCAGTTCAAGGAAGACGACACCATCGCTCGGGCTGCGCGCATCGAATCGCTCCTCGCTGACGTTAAGAGGCAGGACGCCGCAGCGGGCCGTGGTGGCGAACAAGACTGACCGCGGCTCCGAGTTCTCCACGTCGAAAGAGACTGACCGCACCGCCGAGACCTCTGCACATGCTCAGGGATTGCTGCTAGTCGACAAGCCCGCGGGAATGACGTCGCATGACGTCGTTCAACATGTGCGGCGGATTTACGGTGAGCGCAGCATCGGTCACCTCGGCACGCTCGATCCCTTCGCCACCGGGCTGCTCGTTCTACTCCTCGGCCGCGCGACCCGGCTGGCGACGTTCATCGACGCCGAGCCCAAGGTCTACGAAGCGACGATCAAGTTCGGGGAAGAGACCGACACCGACGATGCGACTGGCACGGTCATTCGCTCTGCACCAGCTCCGCGCGAGGCCGATGTCGTCGCCGCCGTAAAATCGCTTACTGGTACTATTTCGCAGGTTCCCCCAGCGTATTCGGCAAAGAGTGTCGATGGAACGCGGGCCTATGATGCGGCGCGCCGCGGGGAACCCCTCGAGCTCGCCGCCGTGAATGTCACGGTCCATGGTTGGGATCTCGGCAAGTTCGCAGGCGGCTTGCTCCCGGCGGTCATCACCTGCAGCAGCGGAACCTACATCCGCGCTCTCGCCCGCGACCTCGGACGGCTTACGTCCTCCGCAGCGCACCTCGAGTCACTTCGCCGCACCCGAGCAGGCACGTTCGATGTGCGCGATGCAGCCACCCTCGAGCGTCTCGCCGATAATCCCGTGCGGGTGAGACCGCTCCGCGTCGTCCCGGATGCCTAGGCAAATAGACGCGTCCGACGAATCGGGCCTGCCACCCTACGTCTCGGCTACCGTGATCACGGTCGGGACGTTCGATGGTGTTCATCGCGGCCATCGCGACGTCGTCGAGCGCCTCGTGGCCCGCTCCCGTCAGCTCAAGATCCCCAGCGTCCTCGTGACGTTCGAGCCCCATCCGCTCGAGATTGTCAATCCAGCAGCGGCTCCGCTTGTGCTCACGACCCATGACGAGAAGCTGGAAGTCCTGGCGGAAACCGGCATCGACTATCTCGCGGTGGTGCCATTCACCGCGGCCCTGGCCGCGTACTCGGCCGAGGATTTCGTCGAACTCGTCCTCAGGCGTTGCTTCCGGATGCGGGAGCTGCTAATCGGCTACGATCACGGTTTTGGCCGCCAGCGGGCGGGAAATGTCGCGGTGCTACGAACCCTCGGAGAACGCGACGGCTTCAAGGTGGATGTCGTGGAGCCGGTGTCGACTCCCGACGGTCATTCGGTCTCGTCCACTTCTATCCGCCGCGCAA
>DATHHC010000023.1:0-15612 GCA_035317285.1 Gemmatimonadaceae bacterium
GTGCTCGCACAACGAGTACAGCTCGATGTCGCGCACCATGATCATGTTGTCGTGCTCTTCCTTGAATATCCCCTTGCCAACCACTTCCTCGGCGCTCGAGTTGTAGCCCTCGGTCAGGAATTTCATCGACTTGGCGACGCGTGACGGCGTGCTGAGCAGGCCTTCGCGCGAGGGATCCTCGCCGATCAGCTCCAGTTGCCGATGAATGAGGTCCTCAAATTCGATGGCATGATCGGTCTTGGCAGTCTCATCAAGAGGATCGGCACGGAATAGTCGGGTTGCCATCGTCAGGCCTCCATCGCTTCGAGTGTGACGGGTGGCGGTGGCTTTAGTAGCAGCTCGGTTTCCAGCTCCACTTCGGTCTTCAGATTCTCGGGATCGCGGTTGATCGTCGCCATTGCCCTGCGCTTGGCGCCGACCATGTAGGAGACGGCGCAGTCCATCTTCATCACATCGCCTTCGATTCTTATCGTGTCCCAGCGCTCGACGTGACCGATGTACTGGATCGACAACTTGTCGTAGTGAGCACTCCAGAAGAACGGGATGTCGTCGAAACGGTCGCGCGCGCCGAGCATGTTGCGCGCGACGACCTGTCCCTGTCGCTCCGCCACGACCCAGTGCTCGATGCGAAGACGAAGGTCGGAGTAGGCGTCTGGCCAGCGCGCGACGTCGCCGGCGCCAAAGACACCGCTGGCGCTGGTCTCTAGAAACTCGTTGACCGCGAGGCCGTTATCGAGCGTCAGGCCTGCTGATTCAGCAAGCTTCAGATTGGGCTGCACTCCTACCCCTGCCACGACCATGTCGGCGTCGATCCGGGTGCCGTCGTCGAGAATCACGCTCTTATCCTCGATGGAGGCGACCTTGCGGCCGAGAAAGAAGGTGACGCCCTGCTGCTCGTGAACGTTCTTGACCAGCGATGACAGCTCGGGTCCGAGCACGCGCGCGAGGGGAAGCGTCTCGAGACCAACGACGCTCACCTTCAATCCGCGCGTCACGAGAGAGGCCGCCACTTCCAATCCGATGAAACTCGCGCCGATCACCACGGCTGTTTTTGCCGCGCCGAGCTTTCCGATGATGGCGCGACAATCGCGGAGAGAGCGCAGATAGGAAATCCGGTCGCCGCCGGGAACGTCGAGGTGAATGGGGGTTGCACCGGTCGCGATGAGCAGGCAGCCGTACTTGCGGCTGGTGCCATCGCTCAAGCGCACGGTGTTGGACGCGATGTCGATCTGCGTCACCTCCACCCCGGACAGAATCTCGATGTGCTGCGCGGCGTAGAACTCTCTGGGGTGAAGTGGAAGCCACTCCTCGGGCGCATTTCCCGCCAGATAATCCTTAGAGAGATTGGGCCGATCGTACGGGGCGTCGGGATCCGGATCGATGATCGTGACCGGGCCCCGATAAGCCTCGCGGCGCAGCATTTCGGCGCAGGCATTCCCGGCGGCACCGCCGCCGATGATCACGACCGACTCAGGCCCGAACGTAGGCTTTTCCTCGAACAGGACGCGTTCCGGCGAGCAGGAAGCGAGAGCACGATGGCCTTCTCCCTTCACCTGTCCGTGGTCTCGCTTGCGCGTGACCCGTACGATGTTGCTTTCGATCGCGACATCATACGTCGGGAGATCATTCAATGCTGGTGCGCGGGCTGCTGCCCCGTTGTGCAAATTGAAACACGCGTGGTGCCATGGGCAACGGATCGTTTCGCTGACGAGAACTCCCTCGGCGAGCGGGCCTCCGTAGTGCGTGCACTTGCTGCCCACGGCGAACCAGTTTGGCTCGACGTGGACGAGCAGTACCGGCTCCCCAAATGCGTGACCGGCGATGAGCTGACCGGGACGAATGCTGCTGATCTCCAGACCCTGCGTCAGGTCGGGGCCGGTCAGCTCATCGGAATGTTCGGTCACTTCTGCTGGTCGAGGAGGCTCTGCGCCCGATCGCAGTGCGCCACGAACGCCGGCGCAACCTTCGTCTCCAGATCTTTCACCTGCGCATTCTGGGTCGCCGGAAGCAGTGTATGGGTCATGGCATCGATAACGGCGTTGTGAAAATCAACCTCGTGCTTGAGAAAGGCGCGATCGAAAGCGCGTCCCTCGAGTCCGCGAAGAGACCGCATCGCATCCGTATGCGCCTTGGCGAGCGGGAAATCCGAGGGCGGCGTCGGTGTCACTTTGAGCGCCTTTGCCAGATCTCTGCCCTGTTGCCTGACAGCGCTGTGGTCCCGAACGAGCATTGCTCCAAAATCACGAACCTCCTGCGTGTGCCCTTTGCTGACCGCGAGCGTTCCCGTCTCGATCTCGTACGTGTTGGCGGCATCGAATATTGCGACGATCGTAGGGTCGTCGAGCCCCGGCGCGGGTGATTGCGAATTGGCCGCGGCGGTGGGCAAACCGAAAGCGGCAGCCATTACCGCCATTGTACCATATCTGAGGATGCTACGGTTCTGCAAAATCATTTCGAAGCCTCCAGGTAGAGAAACCGAACGTGACTCTCGTTGCACCCGGAGCCTATTCTGTCCCTGAGGATAAGTCAAGGTTTTCTTTGACTTATTCGACGGAGGACGGTAAATTGCCTTCAGATGACTGAAATGGGCCGCCCAACTCCGAAGCCGCGTACCGATGCGACGCGAGATCGACTCCTCGCCCTCTTGAGAGAGGGCGCCTGGACCGTCGACGATCTCGCCGAACAGCTCGGCCTCACCGACAACGCGGTGCGCTTTCACCTGGAGGCGCTCGAGAGCACTGGCACCGTACGCAAGGAGGGGGTGCGAAAAATTGGCGCCGTGGGCCAACCCGCTTCTCTCTATTCGCTCAGTACGGAGGGAGAAGAGGCGTTTTCGCGGGCTTATGCACCCGTGCTGATCGCGTGTCTGGAGGAACTCCGCGACCGGACCTCGCCTGCGCAGGTCGAAGCGTTTCTCAAACGCGTGGGCAAACGGCTCGCGAGCGCATTCAGCCATTCGTCGGGCTCTGTTTCATCGCGCGTCGCCGGAGCCTCGGATATGCTCAACGCCCTTGGCGGAATAACGTCGGTCGAGAAATCGGGTGGGACCTACCGTATCGTGGGGCGCGCGTGTCCGCTGTCGCGGGCCGTGGAAGCGGATCATTGCGTTTGTGCCGCTGTGACTTCGCTGGTGGCCGAAGTGGTCGGCGCAGAAGTCACGGAGCGGTGCGATCGCTCGGGACGTCCGAAGTGTTGCTTTGAGATTCCTTCAGACCACAGAGCCCGAACGACCGCTCACGGGTGACCAGTCGGCGATTACTGGACCGTGATTGTGCCCGTCATTCCCATCGTGCCGTGAGTCTGGCAGTGGTAGGTGTAGGTACCTGGGGTGTTGAACGTCTTGGTGAACGTTCCCTGGTCCTGCAGCGGCGACGAGGCTGATCCGTCGTCAAAGGTCACACTGTGCGAAACGCAGGTCTGACCACCACCGTAGGGATCGCTGCCACCCGTGCACGAGTTCCAGGCCCACTGAACGCTCGTTCCGACCGTGACTGTTTTCGTCGCGGGTGAGAATACGTCGTTGCTGACGGAGATTCCTCCCACCGGCGGCGTAGTGTTGACAGGTGGATTGGGGTTGGGGTTGTTGGGACTCGTGGTGCCCGATCCGCCGCCACCGCATCCGACAAGCGAAGTGACCGCAAGCAAAACAAAAAAGCCCTTCATGATGAACGCCTCCCGACGCGTCAAGTGTCTAGAAGGAGACGCTACCCAAGTACACATCGCCCAACAAGCGCGTTAGCCGCCGCTGGCGGTGGACGACCGCTAATAGGCGGTGAGCGGTCGCGGTTAGCCGCAGGCGCGACTGCTCACGCCGCGTCGTGTATCGTCTTGAGCTGAATGATCTTGAGGCGGCGCGTGCTCGCCGGAAGTTTGAGCACGACGGTCTCGCCAACACTCCTCCCCACGAGCGTCTTGCCGATCGGCGACGACATGCTGACGTGTCCTTCCTCAAACTCAACGGAGTCGCCGAACACCAGGCTGAAGCTCTCGCGCTCGCCCGTCTTTTCGTCCTGCACGACTACCTGCGAGCCGAGTCCGACCTTATCGGCGGGAATCTGGGTCACGTCGATCGACGACAGCTTGCTCAGACGCTGGCGGAGCTGACCCAGCCGTGCCTGGACGAACTGCTGCCGCTCGAGCGCAGCCTTGTACTCGCTGTTCTCGCGCAGGTCGCCCATCTCGACGGCTCTGCGAATCTCCCGCGGCAGCGTGACGCTCAGCTCGTGCTGGAGGCGCTGAGCCTCCTCTCCCAGTTTCACTTTGAGTTCTTCGATCATGCGAGTCGAGCCTTCTGAGTGCCTGCGCGGATACCGAAAAACGAGCGCCCGACCGCGATGAAAGGCCGGGCGCCCGCAAATCCAAGCTAGAGTGTCTGTCCCCGGGAGGCAATCACCCGGGTTGCCAGAAAGACCGCGGCTGCCCCTAACGGTGTTGGGGCAGCTTCGAATCGGTGTGGTCGATCGCAGGCGGTTGGGCCGAGGATTTCTCGTACTCCTTCTGCAGCCTCGTCATCATCGCTTCGCGACGGTCGAACAGCCGCTTGAGCTTCCGCGGCTGGTGCCGCGCGAAAGCGTACGATGTGAGGAGCGGCAACGCGACCGTCGAATCCAGATAACAGACAACCGCATCGGGCAGCCGATCCGGATCGATCTTGCCCCAGCTTACTGCTTCCGCCGGCGTCGCGCCGGAAAGACCGCCCGTGTCCGGGCGTGCATCGGTGATCTGCAGGAAGAAATCGTGTCCCTTCTCGTCGATCCCCAGAACCTCCTGAATCTGCGGCTCGGTTTGGAGCATGAAGTTCTTGGGACTTCCACCGCCGAGAATCATGACGCCGCTCTTCCCTCCGCCGCGCTTCGCATCGAGAACGATCGACGCCGTCTCGTTTACGTCTCGGTTCGGATCAAGCATTAACTTGTTCCCGTCGAGAGCCAGTGCGGCGATGTTCATGCCGATCGAGCTGTCGCCGGGTGACGACGTGTAGATCGGGACCGAAGCGGAGTACGCGGCTGAGAGCAGCGACTTCTGTCCAATACCGAGAGCCTTTTCCCGCTCACGGACGTACTTGCCGGCGAGGTTGTGGAACTCGGCGCTTGACATCGCCCGCTGGAATTCCTTTCCGCCGATGATCTTTCGGAAGAACGCGTCGGTTGAGAGAAGCAAGTCGTAATCGAAGAAAATGTCGTAGATCCGTACAACTCCTTCTTCCCGCAACACGACGTCCGACTCCTGCGCGTTGCCGCGGTGCATCGCGAGCCCGAGCCCGAAGTGAGTGTCGTGGTAGAGATTCGCGCCGGTGGAGATGATCCAGTCGACGAATCCTCCCTCTATGAGCGGAATGAGCGCCGACATTCCGAGCCCCGCCGGCGTCAGCGCACCGGTGATGGAGAGCCCGACCGTTACGTCCGGCTCGAGCATCTTCTCAGTGAACAGCTGGCACGCCTCGCGGAGCCGCGCGGCGTTGTAAGCCAGGTACGTTCCCTCGATCAGCTCGGCGACAGTTTCTTTTCCGTCGATGCGGCGAGGATCGATGCGTTGTCCCTTGAGAAAACGGCTGGTCTCGTGCGCGGTGTGCTGAACTCCCTTCTTTTCCCGCTCTTCCGCCGCGAGCTTCTGCTGCGCCTTGGGACCGGCCGCCGACGCCTTGCCGTGACGCGAGGACTTGAACCCACCGCGATCTCTGCCCTCACCGTTGGCCTTACTTTTTTTCGCCATCTCGCCCTTCCACAATTTCCTCGAACTGCTGTCCCGCCGTTTTGCCCAGCGACTTGTAGGCCGAGATTATCGCCTGCGCCGCCTCGGCGGGATCGTCGGTCACGAGCATGAGGTCCAGATCTCCCTCGGAGATCTTACCCTCGCTCAGGACTCTGGTCTGAAGCCAGCGAAGGAGCCCCGCCCAGTAGTAGCGCCCGAATAGAATGACGGGAAACCGGTAGATCTTCCCCGTCTGAATGAGTGTAAGCGCCTCGAACAGCTCGTCCAGCGTGCCGAAACCGCCGGGGAAGATGACGAATGCCACCGAGTACTTGATGAACATCGTCTTCCGCACGAAGAAATACTTGAAGTGGACGAGCGTGTCGACGTACGGGTTGGCGCCCTGCTCGAACGGAAGCTCGATGTTGCAGCCGATAGACCGTCCTCCGCCGAGCCGCGCGCCTTTGTTTCCGGCCTCCATGATACCAGGTCCGGCTCCCGTGATGATGTCGAAGCCCGCCAGCGCGAGAAGACGCGACGTTTCCACCGCTGCTTCATAGTGTGGATCGTCGGGACCGATCCGCGCCGAACCGAAGATCGTAACCGCTTTCTCGACCGACGCGAGCGTGTCGAATCCATCGATGAACTCCCCCATGATGCGGAGCACACGCCACGGGTCTGTTCTCGTGAAATCGCCGCGAGGCCCCGACTGCTGCAGCAGCTTTTCGTCTTCGGTGACGGGCGACGAGTCGCGGATGGCGTCGTCGACCGTGCGCGTGACTGCAAGTTTTCCGGGAGCCTTCTGTTGTGAGGGAGGCGTTCTTCCCGCCTTGAGATGTCCCTCCTCCGTTCTCTGCTTGAGTCCCTCGAGAGCCTTTTGCTCGGCGGAGGCCATGACTTCGGGATTGAGCTTCTTTCCGCCAGCGGTGCGTGCTTTCGTGGACCGCGCGACCGCGCGACTCGCCGGGGCGCCATTGGATTTATCTTTTCTTTTCTTCATCGGTGGCCGCTGACGCGGGCTCGGCTGCTCTCTCATTTACAGGGAAACTAAAGTTGCGTGCGTCTGCACAAAGCCCGCCAGGTGATGGTGCGCAGGTAGTCATGATCATAGCAGATGGGGTGAGACCGGATGCACTCGGTCGCTCCATCGCCGGCGGGCATTTGCCGGCACTCGCGGCGCTTCGGGAAGAGGGACAGCTCTCCACCGTGACGTCGGTGTTTCCGTCCGTCACCGGTCCGGCGTACGCTCCATTCCTGATGGGAAGATATCCGGGGAGCGTCGGATTGCCCGGTCTTCGCTGGTACGATCGGTCGCAGCGCATCGCGAGATTGTCCGGACACGCAAGAAGCTACGTCGGCGCCGAAATGCGCTTCGTCGATCGCGACATCGACCGCGCCTCGCCAACCATCTTCGAGCTCGCAAAGCCAAGTCTCGGCGCCCTGAGCGTGATCGGACGGGGACTTCGCCGCCGCGAGCGTATTGGTCAGAGCCCGGCCTTCGTCGCGCGGGCAGCGGCGACGCACTTCCGCGGCAACGTACGCGGTTGGCTGGCGATTGACCGGTTGGTGGGAGAGGAAGCTGCCCACCGGCTCCGCACTCAACGCGTGAGGTTCGCATTCATCGCGCTCACCGGCATCGACAAGACGTCCCACGCCGAGGGTCACGATGCGCCGATCGTAGGTGATGCAATGCGGATCGTGGACGACACCGTCTCGCAGATTCGCTCCGACGCGGAGCGCGATGGACGGTGGGGAAAAATGAGCCTGTGGGTGGGAAGCGACCACGGACACTCGCCGGTGCGCGAGCACGAGGACCTCGTCACGCTGCTCGCTGAATGGGGATTCAGCACGCTTGCGCATCCCTGGGCGTTCAATACCTCCGCCGACATCGCGGTAATGGTGAGTGGCAACGCGATGACACACCTGTACCTGGAGCTCGAGCAGAAGACGCGCCCCTGGTGGCCGGCGCTTGGCGGCCGATGGAACGATTTAGCGGAGAGGCTGCTCTCGCGCGCCTCGGTCGACCTGCTCATTCTCCCGACCGGTCCGGCTTCGTGCGAGATTCGCGCGCGAGGCCGCGGCTCGGCAACTCTCGCATGGGGCGAATCCAGGTACTCTTACTCGCCCAGAAGTGGTGATCCGCTGGGAATCGGAGAGCAGACATCGCTCAGCGATGGCGAAGCATACGAAGCGACGATCGAATCCGATTATCCCGACGCGCTCGTGCAGGTCGCGCATCTCATTGCGTCGCCGCGCAGCGGTGACATCATACTTTCGGCCGCGAGGGATTGGGATTACCGGGCGCGATACGAGCCGATTCCGCACGTCTCGTCGCACGGCGCGCTCCACCGGGAACACATGCTCGTGCCGCTGTTGCTGAACCGGCCGGCGGTGGGCATACCGCGACGCACAGTTGATGTCATGCCGAGCGCTCTGACCGCGCTCGGCATCACTGTGCCGAAAACACTCGACGGGATCTCCTACTTCTAGCTGTCGACTACGGGGTTACGGTGAGAGTCCCGTTCATTCCCGGATGGATCGTGCAGTGAAAGTCGTAGGTGCCCGCAGTATTGAACAGCCGCGAGTGCGAGCCGGTGCTCCAATCGGGAATGTCGCCGGTGCCATCGCCCGCGAGTGCGGCGTTTCGCCCTGCGGCATCTGCCCATGTAACGTTGTGAGCCAGACCGAGATCGTTCTGCCACGCGACGGTCGTGCCGGCAACAACCGACCGCGTCGAAGGCGAAAAGGTGTTGCCAGATGTTGTGCAGAAGGTGTTGGCTGGGCAGACGCCGCCACCACCACCCCCTCCACCACCTCCACCGCCACCTCCGCCCCCACCACCCGGACCAGTGCCGCCGCCACCGCATGAAGTCGTGGCGAGAACAAGCATCAGCGCACCAAACAAACCAGAAGTCTTCCGCATCCTACCTCCTCGTCGATCAGTATCCAGGTCGGAGCCGCAGCCAGCGCCCCAGGTCTGCGCAGGGCCAGACCCTGAAATAAGCGGTCCGTGCGCGGCGATCGCAAAGCCGGATTCGGTAACGGTATGACCTCGCCCTGCCGGGGACAGGCTATTTGGGGTGAACGTTTGTCGCGGGGCTAGTCCTTCATCGCGCAAGTGTAGAGTCTCCAGTCGGAATCCGGAGCGGCAATCGCAGCTATGTAGCCGGGGCGCGGCACGAAGAGCTTGTGCGTGAGATCGGGGCGCGGATTGATGTGCTCAGATCCCGACCAGACGCCCTTTCCTTCGGCCTTGAGACGAGCCTCGCGCACGACCCACGCCTTCAGGAACGCCGCGTCTCGGTCGTCGGGCGCGGTGTTCACGAGCGTCCGGAGCTCGTCGTCGGACATAAAACGCTGGGCGACGTCGAGCAGCCTTCTCACCGGCCGCTCGTTCTCCACATCAACGCCGACAGGCCGGTCTGGCGAGAACGCGAAGAGCGCGAGCTCTGCCGAATGCGAAATGTTGAAGTGGACGTCGTCGCGATCGACGAGCGAAGGCTTCCCGGAGATCCCGTAGATGAAGCGCAACTGGTCCGCCGATGTGCCGGTAAAGCCCGAGAGCAGAGTGCGCAGAATCCCGCGTGCGACCACGAACCGGCGGGCGGCGATCGGCGTAAGGCTCTCGGCGCGTTTCTTCTCCTCGGACGGGAGCAAACGCGCGAGCGTGTCGTACCGCTTGTCGGTCACGTCGAGGGACGCGACCCACACCTGCACTTCTTCCGTCATCAGCTCAAGCGATGTCAATGATTTCCACCTCTGCCTTCCCGTTCGCGACGATCAATCTTCCGACGGTAGGAGCGATACTGAATCGCTTCGGCCCTGCCGATCCAGGATTGACAATGAGCCTTCCATCGTGCGGGGTGACGAGTGGCCGGTGCGTGTGTCCGTATACGACCACATCCGCATCGTAGCGCGCAGCCAGCTTCTCCGGGGTCGGACTCCCGACCTCGTGCCCATGGCTGACGTGAATTCGCAGTCCGTCGACCTCGATGACGATCTCGTCCGTTAGCCCAGGCTCGCCGGGCGGATCGGTATTGCCGAACACCGCCTTGACCGGAGCGATCAGGCGCAGCTCGTCGAGAATCGCGGAGCCACCTACATCACCAGCGTGCAGAATCAGCTCTACTCCCTCGAGGGCGTTGTGAACGCCCGGACGAACCAGTCCGTGCGTGTCGGAGATGAGTCCCAGCAGGTGCGTGTCTGAGTGTGGCATGACCTCTTCTATATATTAGGAGGCACATGCCGTGGCTACGACTCGCGTTCCGACTGGCGTTGCGGACGACACGCCGTCCGCGACTTGCGATCGACCTGATCCGCATCACCTGGCGGTTCAGGTCCAACTCCTGGTATCGGCAGTTTCCATTTCTTCCATTGCCCGATCCCACGTATCTCCGCTGGCTTATGTACACCGCATATGGGGACTACAATGCTGTGCCTTCCGTCACTGACGTCGAGCGCTACGCCAGTTGGGCGAGCGTAAACGAGTGATTGCTCCAGTCGCCGAAGCGCTGTCCCTGGAAGACCTGATCAAGGCGCAGGCGTACGGACTGGGCTTCGATCTTGTCGGTATCACATCGCTCGGTCCGGTGGAGACGGCCACCGCGTTCGACTCGTGGATCGACAACGGATACGCGGGTGAGATGGACTATCTCTCGCGCGGAGCCGCAAAGCGCCGCGACTCCAGGCTGCCCGTCGCCAACACCACGAGCGCAATCGTAGTCGGACTGAACTACGGAGGACGCGAGCCGAGCGGGCCGATCGCCCGCTACGCGCGCGGAGACGACTACCACGACCTCATGACGGCCCGTTTGGAGGAGCTGCATCTCCGGCTCGAGTCAGAGGTGGGGCGGCCGATCCACGGGAAAGCTTACGTCGACACCGGTCCCATTCTGGAACGCGATCTCGCGCGTCGCGCGGGGCTCGGATGGTTCGGGAAGAACACCAACCTGATCAACCCTCGGATTGGTTCGTTCTTTTTCATCGGCGTGCTGCTGGTCGAGGTCGATCTCGCGGAAGATGCTCCGTTCGAGGCGGATCGATGCGGCAGCTGCACCCGTTGTGTCGACGCCTGCCCCACCGATGCATTCGTCGAGTCGCGAGTGCTCGATGCAACGAAGTGCATCTCCTACCTCACGATCGAGGCAAAGGGCGCGATTCCGCCGGAGCAGCGCGAGCAGATGGGCGGTCTCATCTACGGCTGCGATATTTGCCAGGACGTTTGCCCGTGGAACGTCCGCTTCTCCCAGGATCTCCGCGAAGAGGCGTTCGGTCCGCGGGATGTTTTCGCAGGCGATGCCCGGGCGATCGCGAAGAAGATTCTGGCCATGAGCGACGAATCCTTCCGAGCCGAGCTCAAAGGATCGCCGGTCAAGCGCGCGAAGCGGCGGGGATTGGCGCGCAACGCTGCGACAGCGCTCGGCAATATTGGAACGGTGGATGACATCGCCACACTCGTCGCGGCGCTCGACGATCCGGAGTCGCTGGTCTTGGAACACGCCGCGTGGGCTCTCGACAGAATCAGGAGCCGCTAGCCGCGGTATACCTCACCCCACCTGTCTCACATCGGGTATCAGGTCTTTGACTGCCTCTCGCAAGTAGGCCTCGGCGTCTTTCTCGCCTTCAGGATTCCACTCCTCGGCAAGGTCGGCCAGGTGCGCGCGCCGCGCCAAGACGAGACGCTCGAGCACCTGGCAACCGGCGTTGGTCAGCTCGGAGTGCGTCGTTGAATCCGGGCGGGGAACGGTGACAAGTCCCCGCCTCCGCAGCTCCTCGAGCGCCGCCTGCGCCCGCTCTGGTGGTATTCCGCGTGAGCGCGCGAGCTCGAATGGTGACACGGTGGGCTCGCGCTCGACCAGAACGAGAAGCCAGGCCGCGAGCGCGCTCAAAGTCTCTCCGGAGCGCTCGACGATCTGTTCGATGTGCGCTCGCTGCACGTCGCGATCCGCGAGCGACGAAAGAGTGGCGTACAGATGCGCGGCGACAGCGTCCTCGTCCAAAGGGCGCGCAAACGCCTCGCCGGCCTCGTTCCCCGCATCACGCGCCGACGCGGCGACCGTCGCTCGAAGCGGTCGCTCCGGAAGAAACCACGTGAGGACGAACCCAATAGCGCACACAATCGTCGCGACGAAAAAAACTGTGTCGAGCGATGCCGTAAACGCCTCCGCATACGCGGCGCGCGCCGGAGCCGGGAGCTCCAGTAATGCCTGCACGCTCATGTTGCGCGCGGCACCAGTTGTTGCCGTGCCGGCGGGAAGGAGTCGGACGAGATTCGCGCTCAGCCGAGCCGCGAAGATCGCTCCGAGAATTGCGGTACCGAGGGACCCGCCAATGAGCCGGAAGAGCGTCGCTCCCGAAGTCGCAACACCGAGATCCTTGTAGTCGATGTCGTTTTGCACGGCGATCACGAGCACCTGCATGACCATCCCGAGTCCGACGCCGAGCAGGAGCATCAACAGCGATGCGGTGGCGCTCGTGGTTTCGGGCGAAAGGCGCGACAGCAGAAAAAGTCCTTCCGTCATCACCGCGGTTCCAACCACCGGAAAAACCTTGTAGCGCCCCGTCCGGCTGATCAACTGGCCCGACACGATCGATGTCACCAGCATGCCGGCCATCATCGGTATCATCTGCATTCCCGACTCGGTCGGGCTTACCCCCTTCACAACCTGCAGATAGAGCGGAAAGTAGGTGACGGATCCGAAGAGGGCGAACCCGACAATCAGCCCGACGAGGGCCGTGATCACGAACGTCTGTCGCTGGAAGAGACGCAGCGGCAGCACCGGCTCGATCGCCTTGCGCTCGACCGCCGTGAAGAACACCAGGGACAGCAGCGAGACGGCGATCAGTCCGATGGATACCGCCGACGACCACGGATACGCCGTTCCGCCCAGATCCGCGAGGAGCGTGATGCTGCTCAGCACAACTGCGAGCAGTCCCGCGCCGGCGTAGTCGATGGATCGAGCCACCCGGCGCGACAGCGATGGCAGCGTCGCCGCCAGCACAACCATGGCGGCAATACCGACCGGGATGTTGATATAGAAAATCCAGCGCCACGACAGGTGCGTTGTGAAGTAACCGCCGAGCAGGGGACCGGCGATGCTCGAGAGCCCGAAGACGGCGCCAAAAATTCCCTGGTAGCGTCCGCGGTCGCGCGGCGGCACTATGTCGCCCACGACCGCCTGAGTCGTTACGATGAGTCCGCCGCCGCCCAGTCCCTGGATCGCGCGGAAGAGAATCAGCTGAGTCATGTTCTGGCTCAGTCCGCACAGAGCGGAGCCGACGAGGAACAGCACAATCGCCGACTGCATCACGATCTTTCGGCCGTACAGGTCGCCCAGCTTCCCGTAGACCGGAGTGACGATGGTTTGCGCCAGCAGATAGCCGGTCACTACCCAGGCAAGGTGCTCGAGCCCGCCGAGCTCGCTGACGATTGTTGGGAGCGCGGTAGATACGATCGTCGAATCGAGTGCGGCGAGGAGCATCGCCAGCACGAGACCGCTGAACGCTACCAGTATCTGGCGATGGCTGAGCGCGGCGGGCGGTGCTGGATTCTCGGTCGGAGCTGTCATCGTCTTTCCGCCGTCTTCGCACTACGCGTGCCCGACGCAATTTGCATCGGTCCTCTTCCGTAGGGCGACGCGACCTTACGTCCCGAGCAACCTCGGAACGCTCCAGCCGATGTTGACCCAACCAGCAGGCCGCCAGAGGCGGCCTGCTTTAGACGACGGGACTGCTGGGTGACGGACGTCGCAGCGCAAGATTCCCGATTCCGCCAATCAGACCGAGCGCGAGAATTATCCAGGTCACCTTCGGCGTCACCAGCCTGTAATTGCCCAGTGCTGCGTCCAGCGAGTAGATGCCCGGCCCAGTTAGCGATATCCCGATCGCGGCGGTCGCGTAGAGCAGCGGCACCTCGATGCCATTGTTCGAAACGAAGAATCCATTTTTCCGGTGCACGGTGATGGATGCGACGAGCATCACCGAGAGCATGAGCGCCGGCCCGACAGCCCCGAGGAACCCGAAAACGAACAGCAGTCCTCCGACGAACTCGCCGAGCGCTGCCACGGTCGCGAACGTCTTGCCGGGACGAAAGCCGAGCGACTCCATGAAGCCGCCGGTGCCTGCAAGTCCGTACCCGCCGAACCAGCCGAAGAGCTTTTGCGCGCCGTGCGCCGCGAAGGAGAGGCCGAAAACAAAGCGGATCAGAAGCAATCCGTAGTTGAACAGCTGTGGATCGATGGCAACAGGGCCGTCCATATGCTCTCCGGTGGCGAGGGATGAGGCTCTTTTTAGTCTGGTGCGTTGCTCCCGAGGATCTTGAGCGCGAGGCACGCCGCACCGAAGCCGTTGTCGATGTTCACAACTGCGACACCGGGGCTGCAGCTGGCGAGCATCGTGTTAAGCGCGACCATTCCGCCCTGAGCGACTCCGGTTCCGACAGAAGTTGGAACTCCGATTACTGGCGCGCGGAGCAATCCGGCGATGACTGCCGGTAACGCTCCGTCCATTCCCGCGGCGACGATGCACACGCGGGCAGCGGCCAGCTCCGGCAGAATGGATTGAAGACGGTGTATCCCCGCGACGCCAACATCGAAGTGCGTGGACGTAGGAACACCCATCGCATCGAGAGTGACCGCGGCTTCCAGGGCAACCGGGATATCCGCGGTACCGGCGGTGATGACCGGGACTGCCGGCATGTTCCGCCTCGGCCGAGGATTGCGGACGGCCATGCGCGCTTCGGGATAAATCGTCGCGAGATCTTTGAGGACTTCCATCTGCTCCTCACTCAACCTCGACGCCATTCGAAGCTCGCTGGTATTCTCGAAAACCTGGCGCAGATGCGCACTCGTTTTCCCTGGACCGTAAACAACCTCAGGAACCCCCGTGCGCGACTCGCGATCGTGGTCCCAGCGCACCTGCGTCATGACGCCACCATCGGGAGCGAGATGCTTCCACTCTGAAGTCCGCCCAGGTCCAGTGCGACGAACCTGAATCCGGCTTTCCTGCATGCCCGTCGCAGCTCTTCACGAAACGGATCCGTGACGACGCGCTCGAACATCTCGGCCGGTATCTCGAGGCGAACGACGGCATCGTGCCATCTCGCCCGGGCCGGCCACACGTCGTGCAGGCGCAGGAACTCTTCGACCGCTTCAATCTGCGCGAGCTTCTCCGGCGTCACTTCAATTCCCACCGGCACCCTGCTCGCGAGGCACGGAGCGGCCGGCTTCTCGGCGTTCGACAGATTCCATTGGCGGGCGAGGGCGCGCACATCCGACTTGTTGAATCCGGCGTCAACCAGAGGGGCGACGACTCCCCTCTCCATCGCCGCCTGTAATCCGGGGCGATGCTCGCCAAGATCATCGACGTGCGTTCCGACGAAAATTACCTCATCCAACTCTCTCGTCGCGGCGAGTGCCTGGACCGTGTCGTACAGAGCGCTCTTGCAGAAATAGCAGCGATCGCCGGCGTTCGCCCGATACCCAGCGAGCTCCATTTCGTTGGTTTCGACTTCCTCGACCCGCGCACCGATCTCGCCGGCGATCCGATGCGCGTCCGCGCGCTCGGCCGCCGCGAGTGAAGCGCTTACGCCGAGTAGCGCGACTGTTTCGATTCCCGCTCGGACTGAAGCCGCAAGCACCAGCGTCGAGTCAATGCCGCCGGAATAGCAGACATATGCGACGCGATCGCCTGCGACCGCGCGAATTGCGCCGATAAGCTTCGCCTCAAGTTCCAACTTATTTCCCGCGCGCAGAAGGTGAGGCGCGGTTGGATTCGTTCCCCCGCGCAGAAGGTGAGCCGCGATCGGCCTCATTGTTGAGCGCGCTCATCACTTCCGACCGGATCTCGGCGAGCGGCCGCGATGTCTCTTCGGCAACGCGACGCAGATCGTCGAACTCGGGCTTGGCTCGCTGGCTGCCGTCG
>DATHHC010000024.1:0-2749 GCA_035317285.1 Gemmatimonadaceae bacterium
GATCAGCTCGCCGGTTTTGGTATCGGCGTGAATCGGTGCGAAGCAGAAGTTTCCGACGTGATTTGGCCCGCCCTGTTCGTCGAGCAATACGTTCCAGTCCGTCCAGCCGACGGCGCCGTCGTTGAAGTCGTTGATCATCGATCTTCCGTAGTACTCGCCCAATCTCCAGTTGCGGATGTCCTCGGCCTTGAAGGAATCAACAGTGCCCTCTGTGAAGATCAGCGGCTTGTTCGGGTAAGTCTCGCGCACGAGCCGAACGTTGTCGAACATCATTTCGCCACCACTCCACGGCTCGTACCAGTGAAAGCCAATGCCCCACACATACTGCGCGGCTTTGGGATCGGCGAGTATGGTACTCACACTTTGGTAGATCAAATCTCTATTGTGATCCCAGGCGATGATCTTCTTGTCGCCGAGTCCTTCCCGCTTCATGGTCGGGCCGAGGTAGTTCTTGAGGAAATCGCGTTCGTCTTCCGCGGAATAGATGCACGACTCCCATCTCTGCGTTGCCATGGGCTCGTTCTGGACGCTGATCCCCCAGATGGGGATTCCTTCCCGCTCGTACGCCTTGATGAACTTCGTGTAGTAATTGGCCCACGATTGGGCGAGCTCGGGTCTCAGCTTTCCACCGTGGAGCATGTCATTGTTGGTCTTCATGAATGCCGGTGGACTCCACGGGCTGCCGAAGAGAGTGAACTTCCCTTTGGCTGTCGCGAGCGCCTGCTTGATGAACGGAATGCGGAACTGCTTGTCGTGGCTGACGCTGAAGGACTTGAGCTCCTTGTCGCCCTCGGTGACGTAGGTGTAGCTGGCGGATGAGAAGTCGCAGCTGTGGATGTTGGTTCTTCCCAGGTTGTAGCCGATGCCCTTGTCGGCGTCGAAGTAGGCATCCATGAATTCGCGCTGTTTTGCCGCCGGAAGTTTTGCATAAACCTCAGCGGAGGAATCGGTAAGCGCGCCGCCGATGCCCAACATCGTTTGAGCTCTCTTCGAGGGATCGACGAAGACACAGATCTGGGTCTCGAGCGGCTGGCCCATCCGCTTGAACGTCAGGGTCTCCGTGGGGGTGAGGCGGTGATTGGTTTTGTCGGCGGTGGTGTAGACCGCCACCGTTCTCCCCTGGATTTTTCCGTCGAGCTGAGGCGGCTCCGGATTCTCGGGGGGTTGCTCAGATGCCGCCGGGACAAGCTTGCTTTTCCCCAACACCAATGCCGAAGACGACGCTACCAGGAAACCACGGCGATCGATTTTCATAGTCGATGAGTTTGAGAGAATGGAAATATGCGGAGAATTCCCGAAGTTGTCTCGAAACCCGCCTTCAATCCCGGAGAGTAGCTGCGTTCAGGCTTCACGCTCCTCGAACCATTCGAAGCGATACGCCATCGCTGGTCCGCGATCTCCTTCGTACGCGAGCTGCCCGACGAGCAGCGTGAATGGCTCGGTGTAGCGCGCGATTCGAAGCGGACCGGCATCGATCGGCTCGAACCCGGCGTCGCTGATCAGTTGGGCCGCTACCTTCTTCGCCTTTGCGTTGTCGGCGCAATACACGATGCTCGGTGGCGTCCCGCTACCTTTTCGCTCGAAGACGGCAAACAATACTTCGCTCGGTACCGTGTTGAATGCAGAGACGACGTGAGCCTTGGGAACCTTCTTCGCCAGCTTCTCAGAGCCAGACGACGTTTTCCCGATGACGAGGCCGGTATCGTCTGCATTCATCGGCAGCGAGCAGCTCACGATGACTTTGCCGGACAGATCACCCGTCTTTTTGAGCACATCGTCGACGCGCGACCAGTGTACGGCGAGCAGCAACGCGTCCGCGTCCTTTGCCGCCTCTGCGGGCGTCCCCGCGCGAGCCTTCCCGCCCGCATCGCGCGCCAGTTTTTCGAGCTTGGCCTTGTTGTGCGAGTAGCTGAACACCACGTCGTGGCCCGCTCGGGCGAAGATCGTCCCGAGCTTGCCACCCATCAGACCTGAACCAAGAATCCCTATCCGCACGTTGCCTCCCTTTCGATGCGCCTAGCGATCGATCATTCTCTCCTGAGCCTCGGCGTACCGCGCACCCTGCACCTCGATCCTGGAGGCAGCACTCTCAATTTCACGGAGATCACTGGGCGAAAGCACGATCGACGCCGCGCCGATGTTCTCTTCCAGCCGCTCGATCTTCGTGGTACCCGGGATCGGAACGATCCACGGCTGTTGCGCGAGCAACCACGCCAACGCAATCTGCGCGGGCGTCGCTTTCTTGCGCTCGGCGATTCTTGCGAGAATGTCGACGACAGCCTTGTTCGCTTTCCGATTCTCTGGCGTGAAACGGGGGACGGTGTTGCGGAAGTCGGTGCTGTCGAAGGTCGTCTTCTCGTCGATCTTCCCGGTGAGGAAACCCTTGCCCAGCGGGCTGAACGGAACGAAGCCAATGCCGAGCTCTTCGCACGTCGGCAGAATTTCCTTCTCGGGCTCTCGCCAGAACAGCGAGTACTCGCTCTGAACGGCGGTCACCGGCTGCACCGCATTCGCGCGGCGGATTGTCTTCGCGCTTGCCTCGGAGAGACCGAAGTGCTTCACCTTTCCTTCCTTGATCAGATCCTTCACCGCGCCCGCCACATCCTCGATCGGGACGGCGGGATCGACACGGTGCTGGTAGAGAAGGTCGATTGCATCGACTCTGAGTCGCTTGAGTGATGTCTCGACGACCTTTCTGATGCGTTTGGGGCTGCTATCCAGACCAGCACCAGTTCCAGCGGCAGGATCC
>DATHHC010000025.1:0-5503 GCA_035317285.1 Gemmatimonadaceae bacterium
GCGGTCATCGGACTCTTGTAGTAGAACGACAGCCATTCCTGGATTCCCTTCATGCCGGCGCGGTGCGCGAAATCCGAGAAGAGCGCCAGGTCGAGCACGATCGGCGCGGCGAGAATCGAGTCGCGACAGAGGAAGTTGATCTTGATCTGCATCGGATAATTCATCCACCCGACGATGTCGATGTTGTCCCAGCCTTCCTTGTTGTCCCCACGCGGCGGGTAGTAGTTGATCCGGACTACGTGCGTGAAATCCTTGTACAGATCCGGGTAGAGGTCGGGCTGCAGAATCGTGTGCAGGACGCTCAGCTTCGACTCTTCTTTCGTCTTGAACGACTGAGGGTCGTCGAGCACTTCACCGTCGCGGTTGCCGAGGATATTGGTTGAATACCATCCCGCCAGCCCTAGCATGCGTGCCTTGAGTCCGGGTGCAACGACCGTCTTCATCCACGTCTGGCCCGTCTTGAAATCCTTTCCGGAAATCGGGACCCCCTTATCCTGAGCCAGCTTGAGCAGCGCCGGCGTATCGACGCACAGATTCGGCGCGCCGTTGCAAAAGGGGATGCCCTCCATGATCGCCGCGTAAGCGTAGAGCATCGATGGCGCGATCGCGTCGTCGTTCTTCTCCATCGCTTTCTCGAACTGTTCGATGGTCGCGTGCTGCGGTCCGGCCTTGATGTAGATCTCGGTCGACGCGCACCAGACGATGACGAGCCGGTCGCACTTGTTCTTCGCCTTGAAATCCCGCATGTCCTGCCTGAGCTGCTCGGCCAGGTCGCGCTTCGTCTTGCCCTTCTTCACGTTCGTTCCGTGAATCCGGGTGACGTACTTGTTGTCGAAGACTGCCGGCATCGGCTTGATGCCCTTCAGGAAATCGGCGATCGGCTCGATGTCCTTGTCCTCCAGTACCCCCGCTTTTTTTGCGGCCGTCAGGGCGTCGTCCGGGATCGGATCCCACGCGCCAAACACGATGTCGTCGAGCTTGGCGAGGGGAACGAAATCCTTGATCAGCGGTGCCCGCTTTTCCGTCCGCTTGCCGAGCCGGATCGTCGCCATCTGCGTCAGCGAGCCGATCGGCTTGGAGCGGCCACGCCGAATGCTCTCGACTCCCGCCATGAATGTGGTTGCGACAGCACCGAGACCCGGCGTAAGGATGCCAAGCCGGCCGGTGGCCGGCGCTATGGATTTAGGGGCGTCACCAGAGGACGATCGAGCCAATTTCTGTCTCCGTTATAATTGAGATTGCGCTCGGCGCGAGGCCGGCACAGTCGTCGTTTTGGACGAGGTCGTAGAAGGCGTAGCGGAAGCTGGATCGGTTACGATTCGGATCGGCTTGTTGTCCGCATGCTTCGTGTTGCGATAGACGAACATGATCCGCTGTACGGCGGTGATCCACGCCGTGACTGTGAGAAGGATGATGATGGCGATGAGCACCCAGCCGTTCCAGAAAAGCCCGAACAGCGCCTGGGGCGCAGACAGTAGAACGATGCGCTCAGGACGCTGCATAACGCCGACCTTCGCATCTATTCCGAGCGACTCGGCGCGCGCCCGTGTGTAGGAAACAAGGAACGTCCCGATAATGCCCACCAGGCACACCACCATCATGTAGATGTTGTGGTGGATGGGATTCGTCGCGTAGAATACGGTCAGGCCGGCCATCAAGGCGCCGTCGGCGACACGATCCAGAGTCGAGTCGTAGAAGGCGCCAAAAACGGTCGAGCGCCCCGTTCTCCTCGCCACTTCGCCATCCAGCACATCGAAGAAGGCCGTCACACCCATGATCCAGCCGGCTGTCATGATGTGGCCGGTGGCGTAAACGACTCCAGCAGCCACCGTCAGCAGAGTTCCAACTGTCGTGATCGCGTTCGGGCTGACGTTGTTGCGCGCCAGAAAGCTTATCGCCGGCTCTATTACGCGGAGCGCACCCTTCTTCAGATAATCGGTGGGAGTTGGCATTCAGCAGGGGCCGTCGGTGAGCACTAGCTAGCCGACGTGCCGGTCGGTCGGCTGGCGGCGCAGAAAAAAGAGGCCGGCGTATAACTCACGACGGCCCCTAAAATTAAGTCCTTCAACGATCTATTTCCACCCGCGGGCCAGCTGCCGAGGCGAGTGCCCTGTCATGGCAGGCGCCAATCGTACATGCTGGAAAGCGTGATGTTGTTCTTGGTGTAGGTGCGCGTGCCGTCGACAGTCACAGCGCGGAGATTCACCGTGGCGCCGGCTGGAACGCCCACCACCGGAACATTCTCGACACTGTTCGACCCGATCTGCTTCAGGAAGATATCGTTCCCGCCGCTGACGACGTAAACATTGACAGCCTGGCTGAGATTGTTCGTGACGTGAAGCGCGACATCAGTCGCTGGCTCGGGACCGGTGCGCACTTCGACCTGGCGCCCGCCACACGCCGCAAGGGCCAGCATCGACAGCGAGACCATTAGAACACGCATTCAGCGCCTCCGTTCAATAGAGTTTGTTTTGTATTGTACCGCCAAGCCGTTGCAAGACGTATGCTCCCGCAGCCCTGTACCAGCTAACTGGGAAAACGATAGCTGAACGGGATCCGAGATCTGAACTGACTGAACAGAACGGGAGCCGAGATCTGAGAGGCATAGATACCAGTTTCTAGTCACAGCCGCGCCGACCGAATCCGGTGGATTGAGAGTCACTGCACCCGCCTACTCATAGGGGGAGCGCCAGTAAGGTCGTAGCGCAGTGACTAAACCCACACATCTGTGCTTCTCAGATCTCGGATCCCGTTCAGTTTGCAGTTGTGAGATCTCGGATCCCGCCCAGTTGCAGTTTCCGTTGTCAGTTTCGCGCCTATTTGTATATGAGGTACTGCCTGGTCGCGTCCCTAAAAGCGTACGCCGACTTGTACTCCTTGTCGATCAGCACATCCGGATCCTCACCACGAAGAAGCGCTTCCCTCAACGACGGCGAGCCAAACCGGAGGTCGAAGCCGCGATTCTCGATCGTAAGTCTTGACCCCGCCGTCTTGTTGATCGCCCACAGCAAGGTCGCTCCCACCCGCGCCGCCTGGAACGCGCTCCGGTTGACGACCACAATCCTGAGTCCGGGAATCGTCTGACCGGAGTACTTCCCGTCGCTCGCGTTTACCGGTGTGAAACTCTCGTTGTAGAATCGAACGCCGGGAATCTCCCGATCCTTGAGCAGTGCGAGCGTCGCGGCCGCGTTCAGCCACGGCGCGCCGATACGCTGGAACGGCTCGGGTGTTCCCCGCCCCACCGAAAGATTGGTCGATTCGAATGCGACGAGTCCCGGATACACCATGGCGCTGCGAACGTCCGCCATGTTCGGTGACGGCTTCACCCAGGGCAATCCCGTCAGGTCGAACCAGACGTCGCGCCGCCATCCCGTCGCGGGCACCACGTGAAGATCCGCGTGAATCTTGAGAACGTCGTTGAAGTAGAGAGCCATCTCGCCCATCGTCATGCCGTGGCGGAGCGGCATCGGCCAGAGCGCGTACGCCTGACCAGGACGACCCGGTGCCGGGTCATCGGGGTTCGCCAGCGAAGCGTCGAGTACCGGGCCTTCGATGATGTATCCGGTGATCGGATTCGGCCGGTCCAGCACAATGATCGGCTTGTGGAGACGAGCCGACGCGCGCATCGAGTACACCATTGCCCCGACGTACGTCCACGTTCGCGTTCCGATGTCCTGGAGATCGAACACGAGCGCGTCGAGCCCACGCAACAAGCTGTCCGGCGGAGCCGTGGTCTGCTGTCCGTAGAGCGAATAAACAGGCAGCCCGCTCTTCTGGTCGATTCCGCTCGCGATGTTCTGGCGGTCTTCGGTGCCGCGCAATCCGTGCTCGGGCGAGAACAGTTGTACGAGATTCACTGAGGCATCCCGTGCCTTCTTCTCCCTGAGCAAGTCGATGTCGGAGGCGCCGCGCTCGTTGATGCCAGTCTGATTCGTGAGCAGCCCGATGCGCTTGCCCCGGATCAGCTGGATGCTGTCAGACAGAAGAATCGTGATGCCCGGCCTGACCTTGGCCTCGGCCAGCTCGGAAGTGGGGTCGATCACCTTGTGGGTGACAACGCAGCCGCCGCAGAGTGGGAGCAGTACAGCGAGCAGCCGGTAGGTTCGCATCATCGATCGTAGTCCGGTAAGTTGGTCGTGTTTGGTGGTAACAAATGATACTCTTTTGCGTCCTTTTACGTTGACTGACGCGAGCTGGTATTAGACACGCAAGCGTCCTGCCTACCCACCTCAACTCACTATTTATGGCGCTGACCGCAATCGACTGGGCGATTGTCGTTGCCTACTTTGCACTCTCGATAGGCATCGGACTCTACTTCACCAAACGCGGCGGAGAGAGTCTCAACGAGTACTTCCTGTCCGGACGCCAGGTGTCCTGGTGGCTGGCGGGAGCATCGATGGTCGCGACCACGTTCGCGGCTGATACACCACTGGTCGTCACAGGTCTCGTCTCCGCGCACGGAGTCGCCGGAAACTGGCTCTGGTGGAACATGCTGATGAGCGGCATGCTGACCGTTTTCTTCTTCGCCCGCCTGTGGCGACGAGCCCACGTCATGACCGACGTCGAGTTCGCGGAGATCCGTTACAGCGGCAAGCCGGCGGCGGTTCTGCGCGGGTTCAGGGCGCTCTACCTCGCCATCCCGATCAACCTGATAATCCTCGGCTGGGTCACGAAGGCGATGATCAAGATCCTTACGATCTCGCTTGGCCTCCGCGACGTCAGTCTCCTCGGAATGAATGTTTCTGGAGAAGTGATCGCCGTCGGAATCTGCTTCATCATAACGGTTGCCTACTCCGCGGGCGCCGGCATGTGGGCCGTGCTCTGGACCGATCTCGTCCAGTTCGTCATCAAGATGAGCGCGGTCATCGTTCTCGCCGTGTACGCGGTGCGGGCCGTGGGCGGAATGGGCAAGCTCAAAGAGGGTCTGACAACGCATTTTGGTAGCGCCGACGCCGCGCTGTCCGTGTTGCCCGTGAAAATCACTCCCACGGGTATCGAGGCCTACGCGTGGATGCCACTGTTAGCCTTGGCGGTCTTCCTGTCAGTGCAATGGTGGGCTGCCTGGTATCCCGGCGCGGAGCCGGGTGGCGGTGGTTACGTCGCACAGCGAATCTTTTCCGCCAAGACTGAGCGCGACGGCGTTCTGGCCACGCTTTTCTTCAACGTTGCGCACTACGCGATCAGGCCGTGGCCGTGGATCATCACCGGACTCTGCACGGTGCTGCTCTACCCCGCCGGAATCGGCCCAACCCACGATCACGAAGCGGCGTACGTGCAGGCGTTCGTCGATCTGCTGCCGACGCCCTGGCGCGGCTTCATGATGGCGGGCTTCGCGGCAGCCTACATGTCTACAGTCGGGACACAGCTCAATTGGGGCGCGTCATATCTCGTCAACGACTTCTACAAGCGCTTCCTCAACAAGACGGATACTGAAAAACACTATGTCGCCGTTTCGCGCTGGGCGACGGTGTTCCTGTTCCTCGCCTCCGCAGTCGTTACCCAC
>DATHHC010000026.1:0-13490 GCA_035317285.1 Gemmatimonadaceae bacterium
ACTACTTCTGCAACGGCGCTGTTCGAAGACGCGCCTTCTGCCATTCCACCCGAAGACCTGAGGGATCTCCATCTTCAGACCATGACGAGCTGACGTGAGCGAAGAGACAACGATACAGCGCCTCTCGACAGAAGGCGCAGACATGCTGACGCTGGCCGGCGTCAACGACGAAAACCTGATCGAGCTGGCGCGCCAGACAGGGGCCAAGATCGCCCTCCGCGGCGAAACCCTGGCAGTCAGCGGCAACCCGGACTCAGTTGCGCGGGCAATTCCCATCGCCCAGCGAATGATCGACACCGCGAAACAACAGATGCCGATGACGGCGGACGACGTGCTCCGCATGAGCATCGAAGGTCCGCGCGAGGGCAACGGAAACGGCGTGGACAACGAGACCCGCATCGTCCTCCCCGGAGTTCGCAAGATCATCCAGGCGAAGACGGCTGGTCAGGCCGAGTACATGAAGCTGATGGCGGAGAACGACATCGTCATCGGCATTGGGCCCGCCGGAACCGGCAAGACCTACCTCGCAGTTGCCGCGGCCGTCGACGCGCTCGCGCGCAAGCGCGTTCGTCGCATCGTACTCGCACGTCCGGCGGTCGAAGCCGGGGAGAGCCTCGGATTTCTTCCCGGAGACATGCAGCAGAAAGTCGATCCCTATCTACGGCCACTCTACGACGCGCTCGAGGACATGATGCCGCACGAGCGTGTGCTAAAGTCGCTCGAGACGCGCACCATTGAGATCGCGCCACTCGCGTACATGCGCGGACGAACGCTCGCAGACGCATTCGTCATTCTGGACGAAGCCCAGAACGCGACGACCGCGCAGATGAAGATGTTCCTCACCAGGCTCGGCGTTAACTCGAAGGCCGTGATCACCGGCGACAAGACGCAGATCGACTTGCCCAAGCGGGAAGATTCGGGGCTGGTTCAGGTCGAGCGCATCCTGCCGGGAATCGAAGGCATTGGCTTCTATTATCTCACCGATGCCGATGTCGTTCGTCACCGGCTGGTGCGCGAAATCATCAAGGCGTACGCAGAGGACTCGGGCGTCTGATCAAAGTCGCGCGTGGCTGACTGAATGAAGAGGCCGCCGCGCGGGCTCGCGATAGATATTTCCTCGAGCGTGCGGCGCCTCAGCGTGTCGCGCGCGAGAATCAGAGAGGCGGCAATAGCGACGCTGAAGGCGGAGCGCGCAAAGGATGCCATGCTATCGATCACCTTCGTCGGCCGGGCAACAATGTCTCGGTTGAACCATCGCTACCTCGGTCACCATGGTCCGACCGACGTGATATCGTTCGGCCTCGGGCGCGCCGGAAAGCGTGGCGCCGTGGTTGGTGACGTTTACATCTGCGCCGAGGTTGCCCGCGAGAACGCGCGCAGCCAGCGGATACCGGCCGGGGAGGAGCTCTTGCGCCTCGTGGTCCACGGAACACTTCACGTGATGGGCAACGATCATCCAACCGGTGCTGGACGAACGACATCGCCGATGTGGCGCAGGCAGGAGAGGATTCTTGCGCGCGTCGTCTAGCCGCACGCTCGAAGAATTCAACGCCGGGAAGCCGGCGGCTCTCGCGCGCGTGGTGAGCATCGTCGAGAACCATCGCGATGGCTTCGAGGAGATACTCGGCGACCTGCATCCGCGCACAGGGCGAGCGCGACGCATCGGCCTGACCGGCCCGCCCGGCGCGGGGAAGAGCACGATCACTGCACTCCTCGTGAAGCGGTTTCGCGAGTCAGGCCTGAGGGTTGGCGTGATAGCTGTCGATCCGACGTCTCCATTTACCGGCGGAGCGCTGCTCGGCGATCGTGTGCGCATGGAGAGCGTCGCGCTCGATCCTGGTGTATTCATTCGCTCGATGGCGACGCGCGGCTCACTCGGAGGTCTGGCTGCCGCAACGCGCGAGGTGGCGGACGTGCTCGATGCGTTCGGTTTCGATCGATTGCTGATCGAGACTGTCGGCGTGGGCCAGTCCGAGCTGGATGTCGCTCGAACGGCTGACACGACTGCGTTGATTCTCGTTCCGGAATCCGGCGACTCCATCCAGACGCTCAAGGCGGGAGTAATGGAAGTCGCCGATATTTTCGTCGTGAACAAGGCCGACCGGCCTGGCGCCGACCGTTTGCGGAACGACGTCGAGCTGATGCTCGGGCTGCGCAAAGGCGTTTCCTTCGGCAATGTTCCGGCGCACCATGGAATCGATCTCAAGCGGATGAACCCCGCCCGCGCGGCGCGCGAAGCGGCGGCCGCGGCGAACCCCGTCGAGTGGACGCCGCCCGTGTTGAGCGCGATTGCGACGAAGGAAGAGGGAATCGCCGAGCTCGTCGGGGCGCTCGACCGTCACTTCGCTTATCTTGAACAGAGCGGGAAGCTCAGCGCCCGCAGGCGCGAGCGGTTGCGGGAGCGCGTGATGGATATCGTCGAGCAGAAAGTTCGCGTGCGCCTGTGGAAGGATACCGCGACGATGAGTCGGCTCGAGTTGCAGCTCCCATCAGTTGAAGAGGGACGCGTCACCCCGTTCGCCGTTGCCGACCAGCTGTTGCGACAGAGCGCTGAGCTCGTACGTGGAGAAGAGGATTAATGACGAAACTCAAGAGCCCCAGCTCCAAAGGCGCCGCCGACAACGAACTGATCGCGACGATCGAAGAACAGAGCGCCGAGCTGCGCCTGCTCCGGAAGGAAGTCGCCGAGTGGCGGAAGAAGTACGAGAAGGGGGAGTTGCGCGACATCGCGTTCACAAATTCCGAAAAAGAAGTCCAGCCGATCTACTCGCCCCTGGATTCCGCCGAGACCAGTGCCGAAGCCCTTGGAATGCCCGGGTTCTATCCGTACACGAGGGGCGTTCACCCGACTGGTTATCGCGGACGCCTCTGGACGATGCGCCAGTTCGCCGGTTTCGGCAGCGCGCGCGACACGAACGAGCGGTACAAGTTCCTGCTCGCACAGGGGCAGACCGGACTGTCGGTGGCGTTCGATTTCCCGACTCTGATGGGCTACGACTCGGACCATCCGAGATCCGAGGGCGAAGTCGGCAAGTGCGGCGTCGCGATCTCCAGCCTCGCCGATATGGAGACTCTCTTTGACGGAATTCCGCTGGACCAGGTCTCGACGTCGATGACCATCAACGGGCCAGCCGTCATTCTCTACTGCTTCTACATCGCCGCGGCCGAAAAGCAGGGTGTCGATTCCAGGAAACTGCGCGGGACGATCCAGAACGACATCCTCAAGGAGTACATGGCGCAGCACGCATGGGTCTATCCCATCGAGCCCGCGCTCAGGCTCATCGTCGACTGCTTCGAGTGGTCGGCCGAGCACGTACCACAGTGGAACACGATATCGATCTCGGGCTATCACATCCGGGAAGCCGGAGCAACGGCCGCGCAGGAACTGGCCTTCACGCTGGCGGACGGATTCACCTATGTAGAACGCGGGATCGCCCGCGGCCTCGACGTCGATACATTCGCGCCGCGCCTCTCATTTTTCTGGGACATCCACAACGATTTCTTCGAGGAAATCGCCAAACTTCGCGCGGCGCGCCGCATCTGGGCCCGCCACATGAAGGATCGGTACGGGGCGAAAGATCCGCGGTCGCTCATGATGCGGTTCCACTCGCAGACGGCAGGCGTGACCCTGACCGCGCAGCAGCCGATGAACAACATCGTGCGGGTTGCCTACCAGGCGATGGCTGCGGCGCTCGGCGGAACGCAATCTCTGCACACCAACTCGATGGACGAGACGCTGGCTCTGCCAACCGAAGAGTCGGTGCAGGTAGCGCTTCGTACCCAGCAGATCCTCGCCTACGAGACGGGAGTTCCGAACGTCATCGATCCACTCGGCGGATCGTACTACGTCGAGACGCTCACCACCGAGCTTGAACGCGAAGCCGAGGAACTCTTCGAGCAAATCGCGGAGGTCGGTGGCGTCGTCCGGGGCCTCGAGACCGGTTGGCTGCAGCGGAAGATCAATGAATCCGCCGCTCGGCAGCAGTGGGAAATCGAACAGCATCGGCGCGTCATCGTCGGCGTGAATGAATTCGTGACGGACGGGCCGGCGCTGGAGATCGAGCTTCTCAAGATCGCCGAGGCGACGGAGCGGGAGCAGGGCCAGCGGATGGCGAAGATGCGGACAACTCGGGATGGCGCGCTCGTCGAGAAGAGGCTCAGCGCGCTGCGCGAGGCAGCCGGCACGTCAAAGAACCTGATGCCCTACATCCTCGACTGCGCTCGCGCGTACTGCACCCTCTACGAGATCCGCGCCGCGATGGAGACCGTGTTTGGCGCCTACCGCGAGCCAGTATTCTTCTGAGAAAGTCGAGAGAGTGGTGGGAGTCGGCCTTCGACGCCCACTATCTCCTGGAGTACGGCCTGCTCTTTACGCCCGAGCGCGATCGCGAGGAAACGGCGCGCCTCGTGGATCTGCTTGGACTTCCGGTGGACTCGCGCGTGCTCGACGTTCCGTGCGGGCAGGGACGACACGCCCACCTGCTGGCTGAAGCGGGATACGATGTGGACGGCCTCGATTACTCCAGCGAATTGCTCGCGGTTGCCCGGAAGCGCGGCACCGGTCCGAAGCTCCGCTACACTCGCGGAGACATGCGAAAGATGCCGGCGCGCTGGAAAGGCCGGTTCGATGCGGTGCTGAATCTCTTTACGTCATTTGGCTTCTTCGCACATCCGGCGGAGGATGGGCGCGTGGTTCGGGAGTTCGCGCGGGTGCTCAAGCCGGGCGGTGTACTCGTCTGGCACGGCGGCAACAGAGACGGAGTGATGGCGCGTTTTCTTGAGCGTGACTGGTGGACGTCGGACAAAACGCTCTTTGCACAGGAGCGGGAGTTCGATTCGCTGTCCGGCGTGTTGACGGTTCGCTCGACCTGGAAACGGGGCACCAAGGCCGGCGATCGCGAGCACCGGATCAGGCTGTACACGCCCACGCGATTGTCCGAGCTGTTCGCCGATGCTGGTCTGGTCGTGGAGCAGGCCTTCGACGGATTCAACGATCGGCCGCTCTCGAGAACGTCTTCAGAAATGCTCCTCGTCGCCCGCAAGGAGTAAAGCCCGATTGCCGCTCCCGCTCCGCTGCCGCTAACTTTGACATCTCAATGAGACCAATTCGAGTTCTCGTCGCCAAGCCCGGTCTGGACGGTCATGACCGCGGCGCCAAGGTCGTCGCCGCGGCGCTTCGCGATGCCGGGATGGAAGTCATCTATACCGGACTGCACCAGACGCCGGAGATGATTGCGACCGCGGCGATCCAGGAGGATGTCGACGTAATCGGCCTCTCGATCCTGAGTGGCGCTCACATGACGCTCATTCCTCGCGTCCAGGAGCTCGTTCAAGCGCAGGGCCGCGATGACATCCTGATCACGGGCGGCGGGATCATCCCCAAGGAAGACGTCGAGACTCTCGAGCGCCGCGGAATCGGACGACTGTTCGGACCAGGCACTCCAACCACAGAGTTGATCGAGTACATCAAGGAGTGGTTCGCCACGCGCGAAAAGCAGGAAGCCTAGTGAGCAATCGGCTGCGCGAGCTGAGCGACGAGGTCAAGGCGCTCGAGGCAAAGCTCCGCGAGGCGGGCGGAGCGAAACGGCTGGAGAAGCTGCATCAACAGGGAAAGCTCTCGGCGCGCGAGCGGGTGGAGCTGCTCCGCGACAAGGGCTCGAGCATGCTGGAGATCGGCCTCCTCGTAGCCTACGACCAGTACGACGGTCAGGCTCCCGCGGCGGGAGTAGTGACCGCGATCGTGAGCGCAAAGGGGCGCCCGACAGTCGTCGTCGCCAACGACGCGACGGTTAAGGCAGGCTCCTGGTGGCCCGAGACGATCAAGAAGATCCTTCGCGCCCAGGAAATCGCGATGCGGTGCCGCATTCCGATCGTCTACCTCGTCGATTCCGCAGGAGTGAATCTGCCGTACCAGGGTGGCGTTTTCCCCGGGCAATACGGAGCGGCGCGCATCTTCTACTACAACTCGATCATGCGTCGCTACCTGCACATCCCGCAGATTGCCGCGGTAATGGGTCAGTGCATCGCGGGTGGCGCATACCTTCCGGCGCTCTCCGACGTGATCCTGATGGTGAAGGGAACATCCTTCATGGGACTCGGCGGCCCGAACCTGGTGAAGGGTGCGACCGGGCAGGTCGTCGATTCGGAGACGCTGGGCGGCGCGACGACGCACACGGAGATCAGCGGCGTCGCCCACTACGCGGTGGACAACGACGAGGCGTGCATCGCCAAGATCCGTGACCTGATCGAGCGCCTCCCGACGTCGACGCGCGACGTCGCGCTCATGCCCAGGGGAACCGCGGACGACGAACAGAGGGCAGCCAAAGCACGCGGCGCGAGCACCGCCAAGGCCAAGGCGCCGGGCGCGAAGGCCGGCAGCAAGGAAGAGGATTTGTACAGCTTGCTTCCCGCCGATCACCGTATGTCGTACGACATGCACGCTGTGCTCCGCGCGATTCTCGACAACGGCGAGATCGACGAATTCCAGGAAGGCATCGCGAAGGAGATGATCTGCGGCGACGCCCGAATCGATGGAATCAATCTTGGCGTCATCGCGAACCAGCGCGGCCTGATCAAGGGCCGCGAAGGGGAGAAGCCGCGGTTCGGCGGCATCGTCTATACCGAAAGCGCTGAGAAGGTCGCCTACTTCATCGATCGCTGCGACCGGCTGGGGATTCCCCTGCTGTTCGTGCAGGACGTCTCCGGCTTCATGGTAGGCACCGAGGCGGAGCACGAGGGAATCATCCGCGCCGGCGCGCGCTTCGTCGAGGCGATGGCGACCGCGCGCGTGCCCAAGATCGTTCTCACCGTCAATCACGCGTCAGGCGCGGGTTACTACGCGATGGCGGGTCAGGGATTCGATCCGGATTTCATTCTGAGCTGGCCGACGGGGCGCATGGCGGTCATGGAAGGCGAGTCCGCGATTCAGGCTGTGCACGGACCTGCCCTCGAAGCAGCCAAGAAGAAAGGCGGCGCTCTCGAGGCGGACGTCGCAAAATCGGTAGACGAGATGCGCGCCGACTACGAGCACCAGCTCGACGCGCGGTACGCAGCGGCGCGAGGATTCGTCGATGCGATTGTCTACCCCGAGAACACGCGCGAGATGCTGAGCCTGGCTCTCCGCGCATCGCTCCACAATCCCGGACCTCACCTCGGCGCCTTCGTGCTCCCGCCGCATCTCTCGGAGGAGAGCAATTGAAGGAGATCGTCCGCGTCGCCGCAGGCCAGGGATTCTGGGGCGATGATCTCGACGCTCCGCGACGGCAGGTGGAGGGCGGTCAGGTCGATTACCTGATGCTCGACTACCTCGCGGAAGTCACGATGTCGATTCTCCAGAAGCAGAAGGAGCGTGATCCCGCCCTTGGCTACGCGCGCGACTTCGTTGGTGCGATGGAGAGCGTGCTTCCCGCCGTCGTCGAGCGAGGGGTCAAGGTCGTCGCAAACGCCGGCGGAGTGAACCCGCCCGCCTGTGCTGCCGCGGTCAAAGCAGTGGCCGAGAAAAACGGGGCTAAGGGTGCGCTGCGGATAGGAGTCGTTTCCGGTGACGATCTGCTGGGCCGTCTCGACCAGCTCATCGCAGCGGGGCACGCTCTCGCGAACATGGAAACCGGAGAGCCGCTCTCGACCGTGAGGGATCGCGTTCTCTCCGCCAACGCGTACCTGGGCTCCGAGCCGATCGTCGAGGCGCTCGGTAAAGGCGCAAACGTCGTCATCACCGGACGCTCGACCGACACCGCGTTGACCATGGCGCCTCTTCGCCACGAATTCGGCTGGGGTGCGGAGAGCTGGGACCAGCTTGCGGCCGGAATTGTCGCCGGTCACATCATCGAGTGCGGCGCGCAGTGCTCCGGCGGCAACTGCCTCTACGACTGGCGGTCGATTCCCGACCTGGCGAATGTCGGATATCCATTTGTAGAGGCAAAACGCGACGGGACGTTCGTCGTGACGAAGCATCCAAGCACGGGCGGACGCGTATCGGTCCAAACTGTGAGCGAACAGCTGGTTTACGAGATGGGTGATCCACACGCTTACATCACGCCCGACGTGATCGCCGACTTCACCACGATCAAGCTCGCGCCCGATGGCGATGACCGCGTGCGGGTCTCGGGAATCAAGGGAAAGCCGCCGACCGACAAGCTCAAGGTCTCGATCGCTTATCGCGCCGGTTTCAAGGCAATCGGAACTCTCGTTTACGTGTGGCCCGATGCTCTCGAAAAGGCGCAGCTGGCGGACAAGATTCTGCGTGAGCGGCTGGAGAGGCTCGGTCTCCGTTTCGAGCGTATCCTCACCGAATTCGTCGGAGCCAGCGCCACGCATGGACATCTGGCTGGAGATCAGCGCAATGCGCCCGAAGTACAGTTGCGCTTCGGAGTCCGCGGGCCCGATCGCGCCGCCGTGGAACGATTCACGCGGGAGATTGCACCTCTCGTTCTGAACGGGCCGCCGAGCGTCACCGGATTTGCGGGCGGCCGGCCAAAGGTGGAAGAAATCGTGGCATACTGGCCCGCGCTGATCGACAAGTCCGTGGTGAAGACCAGGGTGGATCTCGTTCAATGAAGGTGCGCCTCGTCGACATCGCGCACGCTCGTTCGGGCGACAAGGGCGACACCGCCAACGTCGGCGTGATTGCGCTGCAGGCTCGTTGGTACGAAGTGCTGAAAGAATTCGTCACGCGCAATCGGGTAGCCGAGCACTTTCGCGGGATGATCGATGGCGAGGTCGACAGGTTCGAGCTTCCGAATCTCAATGCGCTCAACTTTTTGCTGCACGGGGCGCTCGACGGCGGCGGAACCCTGTCGCTCAAGACCGACGCGCAGGGCAAGGTCTATTCGACGGCGCTTCTCCGTATGGTGATCGACGTGCCAGACGCCGAGGCAAGGCGTCTCGAGCTCCCGGCGGCGAAGTGAAGAAGCTTCGCCCGGTAGTAGAGTATTCGCGATGAAGCCTCGCCCGGCAGCAGACTGCTCCCGATGAAGAATATCCGTGTGATTGCCGAAGGGCCGATTGGCAGGATTACGCTCGCGCGCCCCGAGAAGAAGAACGCGCTCGATCGCGCCATGGCAGACGAGCTCGCCGAGGCGCTGTTCGCTCTGAGCGAATCACCCCCCGTGCGAGTAGTGGCGATCGACGGAGAAGGTCCCGATTTCTGCGCAGGAGCCGATCTCGTCGCGCTCGACAAAATGCTCGACGCTCCGCGACAGGCGCAGCTTGACGACGCCCAAGCCCTCGGGCACGTCTTTCACACCATTCGTCGGATGGAGAAGCCGGTCGTCGCTCTGGTCAGAGGCCGTGCGTACGCCGGCGGCGCCGGTCTGGCAACCGCGTGCGACATTGTCCTCGCACACGAGGAAGCCCGGTTTTCCTACCCGGAAATTACCATTGGCTTCGTGCCGGCGATGGTAATGACACTGCTTCGCCGATCAGTTGGAGAGAAGCACGCTTTTGATCTCGTCAGCACCGGTCGCGTCATGAAGGCAGAGGAGGCGCGATCAATCGGCCTGGTGTCACGCGTGTTCCCCGGAGCGGAATTCCACGCGTCCGCTGAGGCCGTTCTCAACCAGCTGGCGGACGCGCCTCCCAGTGCAATGGCGGCGACCAAGACTCTCTTCTACAAGCTCGACACGCTCAGCTTCATCGACGCCATCTCGGCCGGCATCGTCGCAAACGCCGACGCGCGCGCGACGCCCGCCTTCCGCGAGGGCGTGAAACGATTCACCAATCGCAACAAGGAAGGCAAGTGACCCCTTTCACAATTGCCAAGCTCGCACTGATGCTGATTGCCGCGATTCTGCTCGGCTGGGGGCTGAGGACGGACGATGCGGCGCTACGCTGGGCCGGAATCGGGTTTCTGTTCATCGCGCTGATCCTTCGCTTCGTCAAGATTCCTCGCCGATTTCAATGAGTTCCTCGCGCTCGACCAACGCCACGACTGTGACCCCTCCGCGACCGACTACGATCCTCTATGCGCCGCGGCTCTCCCGGAAGCTGGGCGTCGAGCTGGTGCTGGCGAGCGAGACCTTCCAATACGGAGGCAGCTTCAAGTTCCGCGCTGCCTACAACGTCGCATCCAACGTCAAGCAGGATCACATCATCACGGCCTCGTCCGGAAATTTCGGCCAGGCGATCGCGTACGCCTGCTCGCTGTTCAACAAGAGATGCACTGTCGTGATGCCAGCGACTGCGCCGAAAGTAAAAGTCGACGCCGTTCGAGAGCATGGCGCGGAGGTGGACCTCGTCGACGTGACGAAGAAGGGAAGACTCGAGCGGCTCGCCGAGCTCGCCAGGAAGTATCCGGACGCATACGTCGCGAGCCCCTACGACGATCCCTTGGTGATCGACGGAAACGCCAGCCTGGCGGACGAGCTTTTCGCCCTTGGGCTCGATCTCGACTTTATAATCGCCCCGATCGGCGGTGGCGGCCTCACGTCAGGACTGGTCCAGGCAGTGAAGCGAAGCGGGAGTAAGACGCAGGTCATCGCCGCAGAACCGCTCGTGGCGAATGACGCAGCCGAGTCGTTTCGCGCCGGCCGCCTCGTGTCGCGGCCAGACGAGGGCGCTACGATCGCTGACGGAGCCGCCGTGCTTCGACTCGGCGATCACAACTGGGAGATCCTGAGCCAAGGTCTCGCTGGCGTGATCGAAGTCACGGAGGAACAGATCAAGGAGGGAGTGCGTCTCCTCTTCGCCCTCGCGAATCTGAAAGCGGAGCCAACCGGCGCGCTCGCTATCGGTGCAGTGCTCGCCGAACCAAATCGATTCAAGGGCAAGCGCGTCTGCTGTGTGATCAGCGGGGGAAATGCGGATCCCGCGCTCTACGCCAAGCTCGTCGAAGGTATTTGAGCTTCCGCGACACAACAATTACGGTCGCGTTCTGACGCCACCCCGCCCGCGCCTGGGTCGCTAGCTTTCTCTTGATGGCGAAGCCGACAATCGAGGATGCGCGCGCCGTCCTCAAGAGCGCGTTTGGCTACGACAACTTCCGGCCCGGCCAGGAGGCCGCTGTGTCCGCCGTCCTTGCGGGCCGCGACACGGTCGTCGTCCTGCCTACCGGCGGCGGCAAGTCGCTCTGCTTCCAGGTGCCGGCGCTCATCATGCCGGGACTCACCGTCGTCGTCTCGCCACTCATCTCCCTGATGAAGGATCAGGTCGACGCGCTTACCGCCAAGGGATTGCCGGCCGCGTTCATCAACAGCACGCTGACTTCCGGGCAGGTGTCGGATCGTCTCGCGCGCGCCGACCGCGGCGAGCTCAAGCTTCTCTACGTTGCACCCGAGCGCTTCGATTACGGCCGCACGGCCGAGCGACTGCGTAAGGCTGGCGTTTCGCTGCTCGCGATCGACGAGGCTCACTGCATCAGCCAGTGGGGGCACGATTTCCGGCCCAGCTACCTCCGCGTCAAGAAAGTGCACGAGGCCCTTGGGTCGCCAACGACAATCGCACTGACGGCGACAGCGACGCCCGAAGTCCGGCGCGACATCGCGCGCGAGCTCGCGCTCAAGAATCCCGAGACGATCATCACCGGGTTCGACCGCCCGAATCTCACGTATTTCGTCGTTCCGACAAAGAACGATGCCGAGAAGGAGAGGCAGATCGTCGAGATCCTGCGCAAGCACGATGGACTGGCGGTGATCTATGCTTCCACCCGGAAAGCGGTGGATCACCTCACGACTGTGCTCGAGCGCGCGAAGATCCGCGCGGCCGGCTATCACGCGGGTCTGGATGACAGCAGGCGGCGCGAGGTGCAGGAAGCATTCATGACCGAGAAGATCCGCGCGATCGTCGCTACGAATGCATTCGGAATGGGAATCGACAAGCCCAACGTCCGCCTCGTCATTCACTACGCGATGCCCGGCACGCTGGAGGCCTACTACCAGGAAGCCGGTCGCGCTGGACGCGATGGCCTCCACTCCGACGTGTTTCTGCTGCACGCTTTTCCCGATCGATTTACGCACGAGTTTTTCATCAAGGGCTCGTATCCGGAGCGCGTGGTTGTCGAGAAGACCTATGAGGCGCTCAAGAAACTTTCGGACGATCAGGGCTACGTGAACGCGGATGCGGAGGACCTCGCCCGCGCGATCAACCCCAAGCCCAACAGCCGGGAGGTCGAGGGTGCGATCAGAATCCTGACGCGTCCCGCCGCCGTGACCTTGAGCAACGGCGACCAGGCCCGCGTTCACGTTCGCCTGCTGGCAACGCCGGAGCGAATCAAGCGCGAGCTGACCGGCGAGAGTAACAGCGAGCTGGGATTGCTTCGCGCGCTCTGGCGCGGCGTTGGAGCCGCCCTCCATACGGGCGCGGTCGTCGACCTCGACGGATTGCCGCCGGGACTGGGCGGGGCTGCCGCCGCAACACCATTGCTCGAGGCGCTGCAGGACAGACAGTTCCTCGTCTGGGAGCGGCTCGGCAATGGTCTCTACCTCGCCGATCGAAAGGCGCCGCTTTCGAAGTTCAAGATCGATTGGATCGGAATCGATCGCCGGCGAGCCGCTGACCTCTCCAAGCTGCAGGCAGTGCAGAAATACGCGTACACGAAGGAGTGCAGACGCGGCTTCGTGCTTCGCTACTTCGGTGACCCTGCCGCCAAAGCCAAATGCGCGGGCTGCGACAACTGCCTCGGCATCACCGCTGTGGCCAGTGTTGAGGACGAAACGCCACGCCGGATGCGTCGCGACAAGAACAGCAGACGAGCAACTTCCCGGAATGCCGACGCGCGTCCTCAGTCCGATGTCGCGGACGACCTGCCGCTCGGCGCTGCGGATGAGCGGCTCCTTGGTGCGCTCAGGTCAGTTCGAAGCACGATCGCCCGCGAGGAACACGTGCCCGCATATATTGTATTCTCTGATCGTACGCTCGCCGAACTCGCGGTGAGACGACCCCGGTCGTTGACGGCCTTTCAGGATGTCCGGGGAGTCGGCCCAATGAAGCTCGAGCGGTACGGCAAGCGCTTTCTCGACGCAATTACAAAAGCTGATGACATTGAGGCGGCGTGAAACATCACCTCGCCAACCTTTGACTACGAAGTAAATGAGATCAGGAATCAGACTTTCGGTCGCGCTTCTTTCCGGCGCCGCAACTTTTGCGTTTGCCTTCGTTGGCGCGCCCGCGGTCACATTCGCACAGCAGCCGTCGGCTGCCTCGGCCGCCTCCTTGCCATTCGATCCCGCGGTTACCGTCGGGACGCTCTCCAACGGGATGCGCTACTACATCCGCACGAATCACAAACCCGAGAAGCGCGCCGAGCTCCGGCTGGTGGTAAATGCCGGATCCGTGCTCGAGGACGAAGACCAGCGCGGTCTCGCGCACATGGTCGAACACATGGCGTTCAGAGGCACGAAGCAGTTCGCCGGGAACCAGATCTCGAGCTACCTCGAGTCCGTCGGAATGCGCTACGGTCCGGACATCAATGCGTATACGAGCTTCGACGAGACCGTGTACATGATCACGATACCGACGGACACGGCGGCAATCGTCGAAAAGGGATTTCAGATCCT
>DATHHC010000027.1:0-4751 GCA_035317285.1 Gemmatimonadaceae bacterium
TCTCGAGGTTCCCGCCGATCACCTGCTTGGCGCTATCGGTCGCGGATTCGGCGTCGCGGTACACGTCCTCAATGCCGGAAGACTCACCCTGGCGGCAGGATGCACGGGCGGCACAAAACGCACCTTGAACGAGATGACCTCGTACGCCGAGCAGCGCGTGCAGTTCGGGCATCCGCTGGCGGATTTCGAGATCACGCAGCGCAAGCTCTCGCGGATCGCGAGCGAGGTCTACGCATCCGATTCGATGCTTGGGATCCTCGCGTCACTGGTCGATCGCGGAGACATCGACTATTCGCTCGAGGCGGCGTGCGCCAAGGTCTTTGCCAGCGAGATGGTCTGGCGAGCCGCCGACGAGATGGTGCAGCTCGCGGGAGGGCGTGGGTACGTGAAGCCGTATCCGTACGAGCGAATACTTCGCGACTCGCGCATCAATCGGATTTTCGAGGGGGCGAATGAGGTCCTCCGCCTCTTCATAGCTCTCAACGGCGTTCAGGCGCCAGCCGAGGCGCTGAAGGAGGTCGGATCGGCGCTCAGACGACCTCTGCGCAATCTCGGATTGTTGAGTGGCTACGCCACTTCACGAGTGAAGCTTCGACTCGGCCAGACATCGACGCTCGACATCGAGCTCCACGACCGGCTCAAGGACCACAAGGAACACTTCGAGAAGCACGTCGCCGAGCTTGGCTCGGCAACTGACCGTGTGGTGATCCGGCATCGTGAGAAGATCGTGGACAGCCAGTTGGTGCTGGAGCGGCTGGCAGACATGGCAATCGATCTGTTCGCGACGGCTTGCGTAATCACGCGAACCCAGAGTCTCATCGACGAGCGGGGCGTCGAGAATTGCAATCGAGAGATCGCGCTCTGCGACCTGTTCTGTCTCGAGGCCGGCCGCCGTTTCAGCGCGAATCGCAGGGTACTCGACTCCCGCGAGGAAGAGGTCGACAACACGCGACGCGGAATTGCCGGCTTCGTGCGAGCCGGCAAAGGTTACTTCGTCGAGGACGCCATTCTCGAGGAGTAGCTCGGCCACGCGACACTAACTCCGGAGATACCGGCTCGCGCCGCAATCTGTACTCTACGGCTGCCCGGTGATGGCGTTGACCCCGGTGTCCACTGTTTTCAGCACCTGAATCAGAATCTGCGGGTTCCTGTCGAGAGTCTGCACCACGCGGTTCACGATCTTCGCCACGTTATCCAGATCGACGTACAGGTACACCTCCGCCAGAACTCCCACGATTCCTAGCTGTACCTTCTTGATTCCGACATCGACGCCGGCGGTGATCTGCACGAGATTCATCGCGTTCGCGTCGAGTGCGACGTGAGCCTTGACGTCGGACACTGTCAGTCCGATCGAATCAACGGAGAGCTCGGGAATCTCAAGGATCACGTCGCGGTTCGGAGTAACGGCGGTGGTTCCGGTGAATCTCTGGCCGGTTGGCTGTTGTGGAGTTGGCTGTTGCGCCGACATGGGTGTCGCTGCTGCGACACAAAAGGCAAGTCCGGCGATCAGGATTCCAGTACGCATCGTCACAATCTCCTGGGTTAGGGTCGGACTATTTGGTCGCGGCCGATATGATACTGGAAGTCAGAAGCTTGCCAGCTTTGTTGAGCGTGTACTGCACGACAGTGTTGGTGACGGCGTCCTTTGCCCGCTTCACGATATTTCCGGACGCGTCGGTCGCCTGACTGATCACCGGTAGTTGCGTGATGTTGCCGACCACCTTCTCGGCCGCCTGTTGACCGGCGCCTGTCACGGCTTTCTCGACGATCGATCCCGTGCTCTGATCTATGAGCCGCTGCACGGTCTGGCCCAGTGAATTCGTCACGGTGCCGAGCAACAGCCTGTTGACCAGTCCGCCCACGGCACCGACGGTATTCTGTAGAGTGCTGCCCAGCTGCTGCACGACCTCAGGATGGTTGTCGACGAAGGTCAGCGTCTGATCGACGATGTAAACAACATCGTCCAGATCCACCAGAAGCAGTGCCTGTGCCCGCACGCCCTGAATCGTGAGATCGACATTGCCGATCAGGACGTCGACTCCCGCGTTCACTCGAACGAGGTTCGAGACGCGGGCATCGAGATTCAGCTTCGCGGTGAGGCTGTCGACTTTGAGGAAAACCCGGTTGACGCAGAGATTTGGAATGTCGAGCACTACATCGTACTCGGGATATTCGTGCGAGCGTCCAGTGCCGCCCGTAACCGTTGCACCACCGGCGACTCCGCCGGCCGCGCGCTGGCGCGTCAGACTGTCCACGCGCAGCGCCCTGTTGAACGCGCGCGCCGAATCACTCGGCACGCATTGCCACGGTTGCCCGGAGCCGGGTGCACGCGCTGCGGTAGTCGTGCGTACTTGTGCGCTGGTGATCGACGGGATCAGGGCAGTAATCGCGATCGCCGTCCTAATGAAGTTTAGCATTGTGTTGCGCATGCTGAGTTCCTCTGAGATGGAGCGACGGGGTTTTCTCCACGCATCGGCAACCGACCGACGAAACGTCTGCGCGAGGCAAAATGCAAAAAGCTCGCCTTTTGTGTGCGAGGCACAAAAGTTGAATTCCACGAATGAGAAACTTGAGGACAGCGATGCGAGATATGTCAAAAACGTACATAACGTTCGTGTACGGAGCTGTGTGCATCGTCACTGCACCGAGTCCGGTGCGAGCGCAGATGACGACGGCCGTTGACACCAGTCAATCGAGCTGCGCCGCGGTGTTGGCCAACGACAGCACCGTCGGGACACGCATTGGACTGGGGGATTCGGCGAGCCGGGCGATCGACACGACGTCGCGACCTCGACCGGATACCGCATCGTTCGGGGTTGGCGGAGCGCGCAGTGGCCCGGCCGATGTCAGGCTCCTCGTGGGAATTCACGCCGACGAAGTGCGCTTCGCCAGGCAGCCGCACCTTCGCGTTCGACTCTGCTGGGGCGGCGACACGCTAAGAGTCGTGCAGCGCGACAACCTTCCTTCGCCCATCGTTCCTGGCACTACCTATAGAAACGTCTACATCGCCGTCGAGTTGATCGGTCGCATCAACGCCGAATGTCTCGCCGACAAGATCGGCGTTGGCGGCAGCTCGTCGCAAACGCCGCAGCCGACAAATGCCGCGGCCGCTTCAACAGCTGGAACGTCGACCTCGGTCAGTAGCTGCGCATTCCTCGGCGGAGGCGCAGGGACAGGTTCGCAAAGCGCGAGGCCGCCAACTCGATGACGACGTACCCTTGGATTCTGGCTGCGGCTTTCTTGACGCTGAGCGTGGCCGCCGATGCCCAGATCGCACCGAGTGCTCCCGCGCCACGTTTGCGACCCGCTTCCACCGCTGGCACCACAGCGGGATGCCCCGGCGGCAACGGCATTCATATTTCCACGACGTCAGGCACTCTCACCGAGAGCTCCGCGGGCGTCAACAAGGTGATCGGGCTCAATCAGTCCGTAGACACCACACTCGTGTTCGACATTTCGCGAAAGACCTGGACACGCACCGACATGGCGGCGGCGATCAGTGTGGGGCTCGCGGACGAATCACGCGGCAGGTACTCGATCTGCGCCGGCGTGACGGCGCTGATGCCGAGCGTTACGCTCACCATCAGCGGAGCCCGCGGCCGAGTTCACTTCGTCGCCTCACTGAAGGAACTGAACGACGCGCTACGTCTGGGCCCGGTACAATAACCCTACTCGGCAGCCAGCGTCGGCATGAATGTCGGCGCCCGTCGGTGCTTGGTAGCCTGCTCGTACGCGTACGCAAGCTTGATCAGAGTCGGCTCACTGTAAGCCCGGCCGAAGAACGAGATTCCGATCGGAAGTCCATGTGAGAAACCCGCCGGCACGTTGATGTTGGGGTAGCCCGCGACGGCAGCCGGCGTCGAGCTCGCGCCGCTGAAGTGATCGCCATTTACCAGGTCCGTAACCCACGCCGGCCCTCCGGTCGGCGCGACGATCGCGTCGAGCTTGTACTTGTTCATTGTCGCATCAATCCCATCGACCCGTGACATCTTCAGATCCTTGGCCAGCGCGTCGCGGTACTTTTTCTCCGTGAGCGGACCCTTCGCCTGAGCCTGGATCATGATCTCCTGCCCGAACCACGGCATCGACGTGTCCTTGTGCTGCTCGTTGAACGCGATGATGTCCGCCAGGGTCTTTACCGGTGCTTTCGGACCAAGCGATTCGAGATACTTGTTGAGATCTGCCTTGAACTCGTAAAGGAGCACATCGAATTCGCTGTCGTCGAACTTTCCGGCGGTCGCGATGTTGGCGGGATCGACGATCACCGCGCCCTGCGCCTTCATGGCCTCGATCGCGTCATTGATGACTTTGTCCGTGACATCGCTGTATCCAAAGAACTTGGCCCTCGCGACACCGATTCTCGCGCCACGCAGTCCGTTCGGGTCGAGATTCCTTGTGTAATCGACCTGACCACGCGAGTGGCCGGCTGACGTCGCGGGATCGCGCGGGTCGATGCCCGCCAGCACGTTCAGAATCATCGCCGCATCTCTAACCGTCCGCGCCATTGGACCGGCCGTGTCCTGACTGTGCGCGATCGGGATGATGCCCGCTCTGCTGACCAAGCCGAGCGTCGGCTTGATTCCGACGATGCCGTTGGCGGACGACGGACAAACGATCGAGCCATCCGTCTCCGTTCCGATCGCGGCGGCGCAGAGGTTCGCGGAAACGGCTCCGCCCGAGCCCGAGCTCGAGCCGCAGGGATTCCGGTCGAGCACGTACGGGTTCTTTGCCTGCCCGCCGCGCCCGCTCCA
>DATHHC010000028.1:0-12543 GCA_035317285.1 Gemmatimonadaceae bacterium
GAGCGCGTACCAGGCGGTGGAGAGTCTGATGAGCGGCGCGCTCGCGAACATGAAGCAGGCGCTGCCGGACGATGCGCTCACGGGGCCGATCGTGCGCGGGGACGCGGAGACGGTGGGGAAGCACCTGCGCGCGCTTCAGGGGCACGGGGCGGCTTCCGAGGTTTACCGGGCGTTGTCCGCTGCGGCTGTCGAGATTGCGCAGCGGCGGGGCGTTGATGCTAAAAAGCTCCTTGCTGTTTCCGGGCTCCTGCGGGCGCGGAAATAGATTGTCGCCTACGCTGTAGCATCTACAGAACTAAAGCAGGGGGCCGTTAGCCTTGCAGCTGCTACGCTCGGGGCTTTTCCGGCGGATTATGGAGCTGCGGAGTCAGAGCTTCACGTGCCCAAACGCTTTTCAAACGATCGCGATCCACGAGATCTGCGAAACCTTCACGCCAGTATGAAAGCGCCCAGCAAAGCAGCGTAGTCCAGCTATCAGCCCCCTGCTTTAGTTCAGTGGATGCCAGCCAAAGCGCGATGGCCTCCGACTAGGCTCAGTACCCAGCTCCGGTCGCCTGGTCCACAATCTTGGCGCCCTTCGGCGGGTCGAACTTAAAACTGGCTCTGCTCAAAACTGGATTAGCAGTGAAGCTCGTGATGACGACGTGTCGCTTGAGTCCGTTGGCGGTCTCGACATCGAATTGCCTGATGCTCGAATCGCTGTCGTCGATCCAGATCTTCGCGCTCGTAAAATTCGCATTGGCGCGCTTGGGGACCAGCGTGACGGCGTGCGTCGCCCTGCCTCCAACCGTCGCGGTGCCCGACGACGTCACCGTGAACCGGGTTCGCGGCGAGTTCAGGAACTGGTCAGCGGGATCGAGCGCGCTCGCGTTTGCGCCGGTATAGGGCATCCGCACCACCTGGCCCGGGACGCTGCTCGGGAGGTAGACCCAGAGCGTCGACCCGTCGGCTGCAACGCGGTCGCCGCTCTCGAATTTGATGTTGAGGAGATTCGGCTTCTTGCGGAGAATGACGCCACTCGTGGTCTGAGTGCTGCCCGTGAGCGGATTGGTGAGCGTCTGTTGGAAGTCCGCACGCATGCTGTTGAGACGCGCGTAGGCAGCAACCGCGCGATCGATGACCTGGTCGGCGCTCTGTGCGCGTGCAGCGACGGGAACCACACCGACTGAAAACGCGGCGACAACGGTCGCCGCGAAGTACGTGAGCTTTGTCATAGTGATACCCTACACGGCAGAGCCTATGCCGTTCCTGCCCGGGCTTGCGGAATGATGCGGCCGATCGCCGCCGCGACCGCGCGAAGCTCTCCCACGAGCTGTGCGAACTGATCCGGGTACAGTGACTGCGCGCCATCCGAGAGCGCGCGGTCGGGCTCAGGGTGCACTTCGATAATCACTCCGTCCGCGCCGGCGGCAACGGCCGCGCGGGCCATCGGAATCACCTTGTCGCGGAGCCCGGTCCCGTGGCTCGGGTCGGCGATGATCGGGAGATGCGAGAGCCGATGCACGATCGGGATCGCCGTCAGATCGAGCATGTTGCGCGCGGCGGGATCGAAGCTCCGCACTCCCCGCTCGCACAGGATCACGTTCTCGTTGCCCTCAGCCAGGATGTATTCCGCGCTCAGCAACAGGTCGTTGATCGTCGCGGCCATCCCGCGCTTGAGGAGCACCGGCTTTTTCATCCTGCCGACTGTCTTGAGCAACGAATAGTTCTGCATGTTGCGCGCGCCGATCTGGATGCAATCCGCGACATCCGCCACCATCTGCGCACCCTCGGAATCCATAGCCTCGGTCACGATCGGCAGCCCCGTCTCTTCGCGTGCGCGTGCGAGGAGAGTCAGTCCTTTCTTCCCCATTCCCTGGAACGAGTACGGAGAGCTGCGCGGCTTGAACGCTCCGCCTCGAAGCGCGGTTCCACCCGCGGCCTTCACTATGCGCGCCGCGGAGAGGATCTGCTCTTCCGATTCGACCGAGCAGGGGCCTCCGATGACGACGACGCTGTCGCCGCCGACGGTGACGCCGGGCGCGATCTCGACGACCGTGTTCTCCGACCGCCACTCCCGCGAGACCTGCTTGTAGGGCTGAGTGACGTGGATGATCTGCGCCACGCCGGGGAGCGCTTCGATCCGCGATGCATCGACGCGCCCATCATTTCCGACGAGACCGACAGCCGTGCGCTGCGCGCCCGGCATCGGTCTCGCCTCGTATCCCATCTCCTTGATGATGCTGACTACGCGATCGACGTCTTTCGCCGTCGCGTCGTGCGCCATGACGACTAACATTTTACGCTATGACTGAGGCTGTGTCGGCGGCTTCGGCGGGCTCGTCGTGCAGCTGTGGTGTGTGCGCTGGATGCGCGGGTGAAATCGTCTCATCTACCGTTCTGCCGCGCATGCGGACGCTCACCAGCGACGATACGCCGGGCTCCTGCATCGTGACACCGTATACGGCGTCCGCCGCCTCGGTCGTCGTGCGCGGGTTGTGCGTGATGACGATGAACTGGGTCTTGGTCTTGAAGCGGTTGAGCATGCGTACGAAGTGTCCGATGTTCTGATCGTCGAGCGGCGCGTCCACCTCATCAAGGAGGCAGAACGGGCTCGGCTTGGTGAGGAATATTCCAAAGAGCAGCGATAGTGCCACCAGTGCTTTCTCGCCGCTCGAGAGCAGGTGGATTCTCTGCGTGCGCTTGCCCCGCGGAGAAGCATGGATCTCGATGTCGCCCTCGAGCGGTCTGTCAGCGAATTCCAATCGCAGATCGCATTCTCCACCGCCGAAGAGCGTCATGAAGATGTTACGGAAATTCTCCCGCACTTTGACGAATGTTTGAAGGAAAAGCTCGCGAGCCGTCGTGTCGATTTCGCGGATTGCCTGCTGCAGCGAGCTCTTGGCCGAGTTGAGATCGTCGCGCTGGGTAGTGAGGAATTCGAGCCGCCTGGTTTCCTCCTCGTGCTCCTCGATAGCGAGCGGATTGACCGGACCCAGTGCATCCAGCTGCTCGCGGACCAGTGCCGCCTCGGCGCGGAGCGTCTCGTCATCCAGCTCGAGCGATTCCGCCCCCGCGAGCAGCTCGTCGACAGGCTTTTTCCATTCTGCTTCCAGGCGCTCGCGAATCGCCGCGCGGCGGCCCGAGAGCTCGGTGTAGCGAAGCTCGGCCGCGTGCAGCTCTTCGCCCAACGCTGCTGCGTGGCGGCGCATCTCGACGAGACCGTGTTCGTCGCTCGTGAGACGCTCGTCTACGTCGCGCACGGCCCGCTCGGCGTCCGAGAGTTTCTGCTCCGCGTCCTCGAGCGTAGCATGACGTGCCTCGAGGTCACGCTGCCATTGGGAGACCTGCTCGGTGAGCTGCGCATCTGCACTCGAGAGCGTCGTGAGCTCGAGCTGGAGTGATTCCACGCGGCCGCTGGCGGACGCGTACTCCTCTCGGAGATGTCGTTCGCGATCCGACGCTACCTCGAGCTGCGCCTGAGCCTGTGCGCGCCTGATCTGACTGGCGGTGCGCTGCTCACGGGCTTCATCCTGCGTCTGCTCGGCGCTCGTGAGCATCTCGCGCGCGGCGGCGACGGCCGCCTCCCGCTCAGCGATTCTGGCTTCGATCTCGCGCGCGCTCGTCGCAACGGCTTCGATTCGAGTGATCGTCGCGGTTACGCGCTCCGCCAGCCTCTCGATCAATGCGCGTGCTTCCGCGGCTTCGCGTGCGGCGCGCTGGTGCTGCCGGGCGAGCGAGGCCGAGCGATCGGCGGCGTCCGCGTTCTCGCGTGCCGCTTGCGACGCTGCTTCGTGCGCGACGATCGCCGCGCGCTCCGCCGATGCGAGTGCCGCGCGCTCGGATTCCGCGGCGGCGACTGCGCTATGACGGGCGGCCGTGCTGTTGACGACGGCCTGTTTCAGCTCGGTGATTTCGGCGCGGCGGCGAAGGGGTCCGGGTCCGGATTCCGACGCCGGCAGCCAGATCGCGCCCCGCGCGTCGAGAAAGGCTGTTCCACTTTCCATCGACGTCACGCGTCCAAGCAGTGCTCTCACCCATCCGCTTGCCGGCAACGTCGACTCGACCAACGCGGCGAGGCCTGACGCGGCGTAGGGGATTTCGGGCGCTTCGCCGTTCTCGGCGTTGATCGGCAGCAACAGCAGTGGTCCCGGCGCGGTTGACGCGTGCCAGGCGCGGACGGCCTCAGCCACGCCCCGGTCGCGAACGAGAACGGCGTTGACGGTCGGTCCCAGGAACCGCTCGACGAGTGCGGCCGAAGCACCGTCGGCGCTCATGAAATCGCTGAGCGGACCTAGAATGGCGCCCTCGCCAAAGATGCCACGCTCCTTGAGCAGTCGCGCGGCGGCCGGCGCCAGCCCGACGCGTTCTCGCTCCAACCCCTCGAGTGCGTTGAGCTTCGCGCTCAAAGCCGTGTGCAGCTCGTCCGCGCGCAACAACTCCGAGCGTGCCGCGCTCTCGCGCTCACGCGCCCGGTGCTGCGCATCCCGCGAATCGTCGGCCGTACCAGTAGTCTCCGCGACACGGGACGCGGCGATCGCGGCCGCATCTTCTGCCGCCGCAAGATCCTTGCGGGCGGCTTCCGTTGCGTCGAACAGGTGCGTCTGCTCGGTCTCGAGCGTTGCCCTCCTCGCGGAAAGCTCGTCGCGCTCGCGCTCCGCGCTCTGATGATCGAGATCTGCGCGGTGCAGCTCTTCACGCAGCTCGCGGAGCGAGCGCTCACCCTGCTCGAGATTGAAGCGCGCGGTGCTGAGACCCGCGCGCACCTCTTCTTCCCGCCGCGCGTGGGCGCTCAGCGCCTCATCGGCGGCCTGTAGGGCAGCGCCGAGCTGCGCGAGCTCCGTCGATGCTCGCTCGAGCTCTCCGCTCACGCGGCCTGCGATCGCATCGCCCTCGCGGCGCTCCTCCTCGGCGCGCTCCCGGCGCGACAAGGCGTTCCGCATTCTCTCTTCGGCCACGGCGATTTCACCGCGCAGGGCCTGAGTGCTCTCGCGCTGGTCCGAGACGAGTCGAGTCAGCTCCGTGCGACGCGCTTCGCTGGTGGTTCGCTCGCTCAGCGCGGCGTCGCGCGCGGCTTCCGCGCTGTGCAGCCGCGCTTCCTCCACGGGCACTTCGGTGCGAAGCAACGCCACGCGCTCCTCGAGACGCGTGAGCTCACCGCGCCAGGCGTCCATTTCACGCGATGCGTGGGCGACCTCGAGCGTAAAGCGACGCGCCATCAGCTCCGTGTAGCGTTCGGCGCGCTTTCTTTGCCGCGACAGCGAGCGAACCTGGCTCTGCACTTCCGCGATCAGATCGTCAATGCGGCCGAGATCGGTCGTCGTCTCCTCGAGCCGGCGTTCAGCGCTCCGCTTGCGGTCGCGGTACAGTCCCACTCCCGCCGCTTCCTCGAACAGCTCTCGCCTGTCATCGGGCCGGTCGCTCAACAGCGCGTCCACCATTCTGGCTTCGATCACGACGCCGGAATCGGCGCCGAGCCCAGTGCCGCGGACCATGTCGTGGATGTCGCGTAGGCGACACGCCGCCCCATTGAGGAAGTAATCGCTCTCGCCCGACCGGCTCAGGCGCCTGGTGATGACGACTTCCCGGAATGGAATGTCGAGCGCGCCATCATCGTTCTCGAAGTGCAGCGAGACTTCCGCGAGGTTGACCGCGCGGCGCGCGGACGAGCCCTGGAAAATCACCTCTTCCATTTTTGCGCCGCGAAGTGTTTTTGCGCGCTGCTCGCCGAGAACCCACCGCACGGCGTCGGAGACGTTGGACTTTCCGCAGCCGTTCGGACCGACTATCGCGGTCACGCCCGGCTCGAACACCATCTCCGTGTGATCAGCGAACGACTTGAACCCGTGAATCTCGAGCTTCGATAAACGCACTAAGGCGCTCTCCCCGTTCGGTAAACGAGTACGGGCTTCAAGCCCGCACCGCGCAATGTCCTGACTAGCCCGGCCGACTGGTCGGTCTTCGCGAAGGCGCCCGAATAGATCATCGCGCCCCCGTCGTTCTGCATCAAAGCGTAGACTGGCAGACCGAGATTCGTGTACTTCTCGACTGCCGCGCGGACCGCATCGCCGATGCCGCCCTGATTAGGCACGCTGTCGACTACGAGTGCCAGCGGCGTTGCCGTTACGCTCCCGGCGTCCTCTCTCAGAACGCCCGATTTCCGCAGAGCGAACAGTAACGAATCAGCCTGGTATTTCGAGGTGTAGGCTCCAGCCGTCACCTTGTACCATACGGTTCGCTCCGGATCAATTGGAACGGGTGACACGGCGGCGGCCGGAAGTGCCGCACCATTTTTACTGACGAACAAGTTAGCACCTTTGGCCGTGTTTGCGACTAGCAGTTCCACCGTGAAAGCAGCGGCCGACGCGGAGTCGTTGAGATTTGTAGCTGGCGCGACCTGCAGCGTTTCAGGGGGCGGCCGCGGAGGAGGAGGCGTCGGAGGCGGGACCCGAACTGGTTGCACTGTTACCACGGGTGCCAGCGCCCGCGCCGGGCCCCTCTGTCGAGTGAGCAGGAGAGCTGCGCCCACGGAGGCGACGAGCAGCAACGCGACCGCACCGACGACGGGATAGAACCACCGATGCTGTCGCCAGGTTGCGGCGCGTGCTCGCCACTCGGCAGCGCGCGCTGCTGCGCGCGCTCTCCAGCTCGCAGCGCGTGCACTCATTTGGTGGAGCGGGATTTTGAGCGTGGGCGTGGGCGACGAGACGCGCGCGAGTATCAACGCCGACGGCGCCGCTGGAAGCTCGGAATCCTTGACCAGCACCACTCCGTCTACCTGATCGATCAGCTCGGCCAGTGCCTGTGAATCGCGGGGGGCGACGAGGAGCAGCAGGGCGCCTTCGTCGCGGAAACCGCCGGCCAGTTTTGTCCACCTCGTGCTGTGGAGGATCTCCTCGTGGATGAGGGGATCGCCCCCGCTCGGCATGACGTAAAAATTCGCGGTCCCTTCCACCGGGTAACCGATCTTGTTGAACGAGACGCCGTAGAGAAAGCTGTCGGTGATGCCGTGGGGATCTTCCTCCAGCACCAGCGAACGCAGGGCAGGGATGTCGCCCACCAGATCCCCGACGACGACGCGTCTATGGGTCGACTCGCTGCGAGCGATGCCCAGCGCCACATGGGCGGCGGCAACAGGATCGGAAGATGTGACGACTACTGCGGAATAACTGCCCAACAGTGATGCGATCTGCCGCCCGGCGTCTTCCCAAGCTACTGGACGCCCGCCGGAGACGCGCGAGGTCAAGGGGATCCCTCGTAGACCCAATATTCGTGCTTCGCCGCGCGGCCGACGCGCTCGGCCTCCTCCTTCGTCGTGAATGGCCCCATTATCACACGGAAAATCGGTGATCCGCCAATGCTGCTGGAGACGACGTGCGCGGGAGTTGCGCCAACTCTGATCGTGCTCGCGATCTGTTGCGCCTTGTCGTCGGTGAGAAGCGCCGCGAACTGGACGGTGAATCCCGAGGCTGGCGCGCTGGCCGTGGGAGGAGGAGCAGCCGTGTCAGCCGCGCCGGGCGTTGTCGGCGACTCTGGAGGAGCAGAAGAGGTTGAGCTCGCCGCCAGCGAGTCATTCGAACCGCTGTCCCCGAAGGTCACTGGCTGATCGAGTCCCCGTGCGCGCGGACGGAATCCATCCCAGGCGAAGAAATACCAGAAATCCTTTGCGGCTCCCGCGACCGTCGAGAGAACCTCGAGTTTTTCGGGATCGAGGATGACGACGTCCTTCCCCTGGAGGACCGCGAGCTTGCCATCCGGCGCGATCGCCGGGAGATCTGTCTCCCAGCGCGTATGCACCGCGCCGACGAGCCTGTTCGTTCCAATCGCGATTACCCAGGCCGAATCACCCTTCGGGAATCGGGCGAGGAGATAGCGCCCGAGTGCATCCATGCGCAGATCCGCGGGCGGCGCCGGGAGCACAACGCCCATCCCAACCTTGCCTGAATAGCGATCGACGATCGAGATTCCGCTGTCGGCCATCGTCGCGACGTAGAGCCTGTCGCCACTCGGTGTTGGCGCCAGCGCGCGCACTCTGCTCTCCAGCTCGACGGTGCCAACCGGCGAGAGGTCCTTCGCTTTTATTCCGATCAGCCCGCTGTCCACCGCGAAATAGATCCGGTCTCCTATTGAAGTCCTCACACCGCGCCCCGAGAGCGGCAGCACGGTGCTGTCCAGAACGATATCGTCAGGCGGACGCACTCTCCACACGAGGGTTTGGGTGCCCTTGTTGGCGGTGACGATGAGCTCGCCATTGGGCTGCGCGAAAACTGAGCGTGCCGGCACGGGCGGCTTGAAATGCCAATCGCCGCCGGTCGGATTCAACCGGACGATCTCGCCCTTCGAATTGATGCCGTAGATGTCGCTACCGTTCGCGGAAGAGAGGGACGTCAGCTTTGCGCGTGAAGCCTTCGTGACGTCGGTCTCTCGCAGGTCGATGCGTCCCGGAAATCCCTTGGAGTCGACGTATGCAACCGTACCGCCGCTCTCGTCGAACGCGAGGACGCGATCGAGCGCCGGAATCTCATCGGCGTCCCAGACGGCCGAATCGAGCTTGGGATAAACGTAGACACGCCCCGTGCCTCCCACGCGTGGAACGCGGAGGAGGAGCGGGTCGGGCCCACGTGGTTCGATTATTTCCGGGGTCGTGCTGTCAGGCGCTGCCCTGTCGTTCGTACAGGCTGCACAGAGCAGCGCCAGCAGTAGGAAGCGCCGCAACGGTTAGTAGCTCGCTCCCAACGAGAATGTCCAGTTTGGCTTGCGATCGGTAGACAACGGGATCGCATAATCCCACCGCAGAATCGCGAGGTTGAACAGATTCACGCGGAGGCCAGCGCCATAGCTCGTGAGAGGGTAACGATCGGTGTCAGGATCGTTGCCGTCGGGCGCCTTGCCAAGGTGCGGTTTTTGTCCCGCCTGCCACGCCAAACCGGCATCGTAGAAGATGAGCCCGTCCAGGGGTGGCAGGCCGAAGCTGCTGCCTAGATCGAAACGCCGGATGATCGGAAAGCGCAGCTCCGCGTTTGCAACCGCGACTCTGCTGCCGGCAAGCTGTGCGTTGGCGCAGGTGGCCTGTCCGCCGATCACCGATGTGCAATCCACGAAGTTGAAATTTGCGCGGTCGTAGCCACGGATGAAATCCGGGCGGCCGATGTACTTCGGGAAGAAAGTCTCATCCGACCCCACGGAAATGGAGCTCAGTATTCGGGTCGCGAACGTGAGCGTGTTGAAGATGATCGGATCGTAGCGACGATAGTCGACGAGAAAATCGCTGAATTTCAGGTTGCCTACGTTCTGGGAAATCTGGAACCGCATCCTGCGTCCGATCACAGGCCCCGTCGTGCCGAACAGCGTATTGTCTGACACGAGCGCAACAGATGGCGTGACGTAATTGATCGTCGGCAAGGACGTGGTGTCCTGGAACTTGATGTCCCCGCAGAATCCGGCCTGGTTGCAATCCTGGAAGACCGATACGAAACCCTGGGTGATGCTATTCAACTGTACGCCGGTCTCGAACCGCGTGAACCGGCTGAATGGATACTGGCCTATGAGGGAAAGATTCCTGACGACGTAGCGGAGATAGTCGGTTTGAAACCGGATAACGTTTCCCCCACTCCCCGGGGCGGGACCGGCGCCTCCGCTGAGCGGTACGTAGATCGGATCCTGGGAGATGCCGGTGGAATACTGAAGGCGGTGACTCAAGTTGGCGTAGCCGACAAAGAGGCTCGCGTCCTGAATTCGGCCGTAGACATTCCCGGCCAGCGCCAACTGATGGTTGCCGAGCAGGTCGCTGAAGACGAAAGCCGTTCCGCCCGCGGCGCCGTAGCCCGATGCGTAGCCGATCGAAGGATCGGCGATGTAGTCGGGGTGGAACGCCATTTTGTACGGCCGCTCCCTGAACCTGCTTGTGTCAGGCGCTCCAAACACCGGATCAGCATTGAGGGCCCCGATGCTCTGTGGAAGATCCGCGACAGATTCCGTCGCGGGCAGCAGCGAGGACTGGCGCGTTCCAGCCGGTGCGCGATACGTGGACGTCGGCTCGCCGGCTCTCGGCGCGAGCGTCAGCGAATCGAAGCCGGTCTTCGGCACTGCGGCATTCGCCGGTACTCCGCCCGCGGCCAGATTCACTCCATTGGGTACGAACGCCGTCTTCTTCAATCCGCGCGGATTGTCGACCGTCCAGACGGTGTAATCGCCCTTCTCGAAGTATGTGAAGGCCATCCTGTCGGCGCCCTTTGCCCAGCTTATCGCGGGGCTGTACTCCGTGATAGCGGAGACACCGCCCAGTACGTTCGTGAGCTGGTAGTGCTGCTGCGACGCGAAGTCGTAGAGGAAGACGTTCGGGATGCCCGTGCGATCTGAAATGAAGGCCAGCTCGCGGCTGTCGGGCGACCACTGTGGATTCAGGTTGAGCCCAGCCTGGTTCGGGATGATCTCGCTCGCGCCCGTCTGCACATCCATTACCGCGATGCGCCATTTCGTGAGCTTGAGAATCGACAGGTCGGACTCCGGCGTGCGTTCGGTCGCGTAAGCGATGCGGCGACCATCGGGCGACCAGGCGGGCTGCAGATCTCCGTACGTGTCGTTCGTCAGTTGGCGAAGCCCCTTGCCGTCAGAATTCACGATGTAGATGTCGCTCATTCCGCCGCGCGAGCCGCTGAATGCAATCTGCTTGTCGTCCGGCGAAAAGACCGGACTCCAGACGGCATCGACAGGAAGATCGAGCCGCGCTCGAACACTCGCCTTGGCGACGTCCATCAAATAGAGAACGTCCTTGCCTTCGCGCTGCGCAGTGAACGCGAGCGTCCGCCCATCGTTCGAGAACGAGCTCTGTGAGTACAGTAGCCTCAGCTCCTCGAAGTTGGGATTCAGAGTGCTCTCGACGAGGCGCTTGATGCGCTTGCCGGTGTGAGCGTCAGCAAGCCAGAGATCGATGAACAGCTCGCCGCGCTTCTCGTTCCCGTTGGAGAGGAACGCGATGCGGTTGCCATCGCTGGAGAGCGCGGGAGCCAGGAAAATCTGGCCGCCGCTCCGTCTCTCAGTGAGAAGCGGCTGCGCGAAGGTGCGCGGCCGGTCGAGGGTTGCCGACTGCGGCAGATACTTCGCGTTGACCGACTCACGCCAATCGTCGCTCAGCTCGTGGAGCGTGAGACCGAGTTGCCGCTGAAAGGCACGGGCAATCCCGAGCGTAGTAGCGTTCTGAAGGATCTCGCCGATGGCGGCGTCACCCCACCGCTCACCAACGTATTCCCACAGCGCTTCACCGTAGCGATACGGGAAGTACTTGTCCGGACGCTCCGTCATCTGCTCGATTGATGGAATCGTCCCGTTGACCGCGGCATCGCGGAGCCACGACGACGTCAGCGGGTGAACAGGACCGATCGAGAGATACTCCGCCATTCCCTCCATGAACCAGAGGGGCGGGTCGACCTGGTTGAGCGTTTGTAAATTCGCGCCCGCCTTGCCGCGGGCGAAGATGTCGTACTGGAACTCGTGCGTCATTTCGTGCGCGAGAACGTGCTCGAAGCTGCCGAGGTCGCCGGTGAGCGGGAGAATCAATCGATGCCGCAGGGCTTCGGTGACACCGCCCGTGCCTTCACCAAGGTCGCCAGTGACATTGTTCTGTCCGAACTCGGATCGCGAGGCGAAGAGGATGATCGGTTTCTTCTCGCGGAACTGGTGGTCCAGCACTTTCGAGAGCCGCGCGTACGACCGCTCGGCCATCCGGGCCGCGTCCATCGCGCCCGCGCGCTCTTCGGGATAGTAGTGGACCAGAAAGTGTTCTGTCTCTATTACTTTCCAGTCGAAATGCTTGTACTGCACCTGGTTCATTCCGAAGTACTGCTGCGCGTCGAGGCGAGCGCCGAGGAGCAGTGCAACGGTGAACAACAACATCCGAGCCGCTTTCATTTTTTCTGTTACTCCTGTGGGTCCAGCGCCACTGTTTCCGCATCACTCCAGAGCCGCTCTATCTGGTAGAACGACCGAAGCGTCGGATGAAAGATGTGAACTACGAAATCGAAGAAATCGAGCAGCACCCAGCGGCCCTGTTCCAACCCTTCCGTATGATGCACAGTCAGTCCCGCTTTCTTCATCTCGGATATCACGTGCTCGCCGATCGATCTCACGTGGGTATCGGAGGTCCCGCTCGCGATGACGAAGTAGTCAGTCATGTCCGTGACGCCGGCCAGGTTCAGCAGCACGACGTCGTTCGCTCTCATGTCCAGGCAAAGCTGGGCGGCGCGCTGTACTCTTTGCGCACCTTCGCGGGCGGTTACAGATGGTAGGGATGTGGCCATGCGGTTCAGTGAAGGTTCAATTGCGGCGCGAAGCGCCGCATCTCTGTTATGTAGCTTATCTGTCGTACTAAAGTTCCGTGAGGGGTTCTAACTAGCATTTCGCACGCCATTTGAAATACGCAAAAGCACCTGGCTGCGCTGTTGGTTTCTAGTAGGGTAGACACCTGAACGCGCTGTCACCTTCTATTTACATAAAAAGACCTGGTCGCGCTGTCAGGGGCGCGGCCAGGTCTTGCTTCCTCTTGCGCCTACTGCTTGATGACCCAGA
>DATHHC010000029.1:0-5901 GCA_035317285.1 Gemmatimonadaceae bacterium
GTCCGCGACGAGCTGCGCCTGCATCGTGGCCGGATCGGTCCCGCGCCCACGCGCTGATCCTACCGCCGTGATCGAAGTCGTCGGGGCCTTCTCTATGATCGTGCTGGCGTTGAGCTGCTTCGTATTGAATTCGAGGTTGTAACCAGCGTCCTTGCTGTTGAGATCCATCGTTCCGCGCAGATCGAGAAAACCACCATCGGTGAACGTGAGCTGCGTGTTGATCGCAAGATTGTTCTCGAAGCCCTTGAGCTTGAGCGGACCGGTGCCGCTTCCGCGCAACCCGACGCTCGGCATGAACCGGCCGATTGTCGCCAGACCCAGTGGATGCATCACGGCATCGACATCGTACCAGGGTATGCCGCGCGCGCGCATCGCGAAGCGGCCCGGTGCGTTCGAGACCGCTCCGAGCTCGACGAGGGTGACATCACCCTGCGCCGTCATGATGGTCGCCGAGGAGCCGTTCAACGTGGCCGTTCCAGTCAGAGTGCCCCCGACGCGGAGCGTCGTAGCGATGGACTTGGCGAGGCCCATCTGCAACGGCAGCATGCGCACGTGCAGGTTGTCCGCGGTGAAGATGCCCTTGGACAATCCCATCACGCCAACCGCGACGAGGTGGCTTCGTCCCGAGAGGCGGTCGTCGATGACCACGTCCCCGTTCACGTTGAGCGCGTGCTCGCCACCATTGAATTTCGCATTTCCCGTCAGCGTCAGCGGCCGCGGGAACGTCATCGTCGGGAAAATGTGCGTCAGCAGTCGCGTGTCGAGAGAAGCAAACCGGAGATCCGCATTTCGGTACGCGACCGTGTCCGTGATCGTGGCTTCGATCTGGCCGGCGATATGTGACTTCTCGAGCGTCACGTCCATGTTCTTCAGCAGATACACGCTCTTGTCGCCTGTCCAGTCGAGGCCGAAATCGAGTTTGCCCGATCCCTCTTCGGGGAGCCGCGTCATCGCCCAGCGAATGTCCGCTGGGCGCACCGGGTCGCCGTGGAGTCTCAGATGGAAGTCGCCCGATTCCATGAGATAGCGTCCATCGCCGCTCGCGCGCGTCCCGGGAAACGTCACGCGCACGCCTTTCCACCACACCGAATCGCCGGTGAACTCGACCGTTCCCGTCAGTCCACGCACGTCGGCCACGGGCGGGCGGAAAGGCTCGGCGATTGCCTTCAACGCCGTGACTTCGACGAGTCGAGACTTGTATCCGGGATCCTCGAGTCGCACGAGCGGAAAAATTCCGTTGATGCTGTGGAAGCTCGATTCCTTCTGATAACCCCCTGCGACCTGAAGAATCTTGAGCCTTCCCTCGGGCCCCAGCGCGGCTCGAACCTTGTCAGCGGGCGCGATCGGCCCCGGATCCCAGGGCGATCGCAAGGTGACATCGCCGTTGACGATCGTGACATCGCTGAATCGGATCCACGTTCCCCATCCGGTTTTCTTCACGCCGGTGCGCGTCACGGTGTCGCGCGGAAAAATCCGGTCGTAGTTCCATTTCCCGCCGGGGTGCTTGTCGATCATGATGACCGGCCGGACAAGCTTCACATCGTCGAATTCGAGCTTCTTGCCGCGCAGTGTGCCGAGGCTGTACTTGGCCCAGATCTCGTCGGCTTTGACGAACGGCGCGCGCGAGCTGTCGGTGATCACGACGTCGTGGAGCGTCACTCCGTACAGGAGATTCCCGGTGACGCCGCCGATGTGGACGATGCCGTGGCTGTTGTCCTGAATCAGCCCTTCGATATAGCGGCGGATGCGCTCACGGCCAAAGTCGGTGTTCGTAAACAGCAACGCAGCGCCGAGCAGGACCACCACCACCGCCGCCAACCCCATGAGGAGGCGGACCCACCACTTGCTAGAAAGCTTCCCCGATCGAGAGGTGGAGGACGACCCGGTTGAGGAATCCCCCGCCCTTTGTGGGCGCGTAGGTTCGCCGTTGCTGTAAAGTGACAAGCGTCTTTTGGCCATTCACCACGTTCTCGGTTACTACCGGGAGGGACTCCGTGCCCCCTGGATTGATCCCTATATCGGCACGGATCGGGCCTACAGGAGAGTGATAGCGCACCCCAAAGCCCGGAGTTATGGCCGCCCTGCGCTTGGGAAGGGTCGGATCGGTCTTCTGGCGCACCATTCCGGCGTCCACAAACCCCGCCCCCATCAGGTCCCGCCAGAGCGGAAAGCGCGCCTCGATGCTCCCCTCGACCACGAAATTGCCCCCCAAAGGGCGCGGCTGGAAATCCCTATCCAGGAGGCCACCCGCAGTGGGATTGCACGCTGTGACGTCGGTTCCGGACGTGCACGCCACGTTCAGGCTGTCGTGCGACTGAAGGGAGGCAATTGGAATCGTGAGAACCCGCGGACCCAGCTGGTTCTCGCCGAATCCCCGGACCGAATGCGATCCGCCCGCGTAAAAGCGCTTTCTGGGGTGGAGGACTCCACTGCCCAGGGCTGCGCCGATGCCGACCGCCTGGTTGGTGCTGCCCAGTGGACTTACCCAGCCGATACGGGCGTGGGCGCCGATCGCGCCCCGCGCCCTCACCTGGTAGAAGCCCGCGCCATCGAGGGTCGCACGATTGTAGCGAAAATCGGAGAGGGTGTATGCGGACGCGTGCTCGACGCTGGCGTTGCCGCGGAATCCCCTGGTGGGCGAGAACGGGTCATTGGTACGATCGATCACCGAGGTGATGGAGAATGGCGACAGCTTCTGATTTCCCCGTAGGGCTTCGAGTGTGGGCGTGTCGCAGACGCCGTAGTTGATGCAGAAATAGACGTCGCCCGCATCGACCTTGCTGATCTCGAACCTGTAGTTCAGGCTGAGCGGCGCCCGGTCCGTCACGTCCCTCGTGAAGGTGAAGCTCGTTCCATAACCGCGATCCACGTAGATGCCGGGCGCGCTGCGGCGGTGGGTGAAGACGCTGAGCGCCAGCTCGTTGTGCGGAGACAGGAACCAGGGCTGACGAAGGTCGATGCTCGCGTTGTACGTCGGAACGAAGTAGCGCGCGAGCTGGCTCGTCTGAGGGACCGATGCATTGTGGAAGATGCCACGACCGTTGAGCGAGCTCGCGAAGAGATTTCCAACCACCGCCTGCACATCGAGCCGCCGGGCACTGCCCATGAAGTTGTAATGGGTGAAGCGTCCGTCGACCTGGAAGAAATCCACGGTGTTGAATCCGGCGCTCATCCGCGCTTCCCTCGGCGGTGCTTCCTGCACGGTGACAACGATCACCTTGGCCGAGTCGGGAGTGGCGATGTCGATTGGCGGGCGCGGCTCGATGGCGGCGCGGCGAAAGAGATTCGACTCGTAGAGCGCTCTCTGGCTGCGTAGCATCTCCGAGCGCTTGAAAATGTCGCCGATGTGGAACGTCAGAGATTTCCCGATCGTGCGCTGGCTCACGCCTTCGTTGCCGTTGATGACGATGTCCTCGACCGTCGTCTTGTATTTGGGAACGAGAGTGAGCGTGACCACCGCCGTCCGCGACGTCGTGTCGACGACGACCGCCGTGTCCACCTCGGCGTCTGCGTACCCCTGGTCGAACAGGGCCGACTGCAGTGCGACTCGAGTTGAATCGAGCCTGATCAGATTGAGCGGACCGTTCTTCGCGAGGACCACGCGGCGCGAGAGCTCTCTCCTCGAGAGCAGTGGCGTCGGCTGGCTGACGATGACATCGGAGACCGTCGTCGCCGGTCCTTCCTTGATGAGGAAGGTCACGCCGACCTGGTTTTTCCCCCGTGGCACGACCACCGTATCCACCTCGGCTTCGCGGTAGCCGCGCTTCCAGTAGAACACGCGCGCGCGGAGCACATCGCGCTCGAGCTCCTTGTGATCGAGGTAGTTTTTGGTGTAGAAATACTTCGCTTTGCTGATCCAGCAGAACGGCACGAGGATGAAGCCGTTGCAGTGCGAAGACGTGGTGAAGATGCTCTGAAGGAGATCGCTCTGCCTGACCACCTTCACGCCCTTGAGCGTGAGGTTGACTACTTCGGGATGTGGATTCGCGGCGGGTTGAGCATCCTGCGCGGCGAGTACGGCTGGAACGAAGAGCAGCGCGCCAACGATCGCGGCGCGGAAGTACGATACCTGCCCTGGGCCGCTTTCCGCTTCCCGCTTCCCGCCTCCCGCCTCCCGCCTACAGCCCTTCGAGCAGCGCGTCGTTGCTTGGCGTGGCCGCGATGCGCTTGATAAGCCACTCCATCGCCGAGCTGGATGGCATCTGTTGAAGGCCGCGTCTGAGAGTGTAGACATGCTCTAATTGATCGGGACGAAAGAGCTTGTCTTCACGACGCGTGCCGCTCGTCGCGACATCGATCGCGGGGAAGATTCGCTTCTCCGAAAGGGACCGATCGAGCTTGATCTCGCAGTTGCCGGTGCCCTTGAACTCCTCGAATATGACGTCGTCCATGCGCGATCCGGTCTCGACGAGCGCGGTCGCGATGATGGTAAGGGAACCTCCCCCGTGCTCGGGCGCGACAGAGCGGGCAGAGCCGAAGAAGGCTTTGGGCTTGGCCATCGCGGAGGAGTCCAGACCCCCGGAGAGGGTGCGTCCGGTACCGCGCTCGACGGTGTTGTAAGCGCGCGCCATGCGCGTAATCGAATCAAGTACGATGACGACATCCTTGCCTAGCTCCACGAGTCGGCGTGCCCGTTCCAGCACCATTTCGGTGACATCCGTATGCCTGACCGCTGGCATGTCGAAGCTGGAGGCAACAACCTCGCCATAGCCCCAGGTGATCATCTCGCTCACTTCTTCGGGGCGCTCGTCGACGAGCAAAACCAGCAGTGCCGCCTGCGGATGGTTGATCGCCACGCCTTCGACGATCGCCTGAAGCAGCATGGTCTTGCCGGCGCGGGCCGGGGCGACGATGAGGGCGCGCTGGCCGTACCCGATTGGCGCGATGAGGTCGATGGCGCGGCGCGTCAGCTCGGGTCCGCTCTTGGCGGGTTTTCCCGTCTCGAGCTTGAGCTTCCGCTCGGGATACGACGCGATGAGAGAGCCGAAGTCAGGACGCCTTGCCGCTGCCTCGGGATCGGCTCCGTTGATCTCTTTTACGTCTACGACGACAATGCGATTGCGATGATCGTGTCCGGTGGTGGCGAGCAGCTGATCGCCGCGGCGCAGCATGTACTGCCGCATGACCTGTGTCGAGACGTACGCATCGCCGGGCTCGGCGAGGTAGCTGTTCGCGGCGCGGCGAATGAAGCCACCTTCGCGCTGTGGGTCAAACCATCCCGTTGATTCTCCATCCGGAATGACGGGAGCGACCGGTGCACGCGATGCCTGTTCCTGCGCACCGCCACCGCCGCCGCCACCACCGCCTCCACGAGGTCCGCCCTGCGGACGTTGTCTGCCGCGTCCGCGCTGATTGCGGCCGCGTCGGCCGTTGTTGCGGTTGTTGTCGCCGCGCTCGTTGGGGTGCCGCTGATTACCGTCACGCTGCTGCTGTTGCCCGCCCCTCTCTCGTTCTCCGCCCTCGCGCTGCGGATTGTACGATTGCTGCTGTTGTTGTTGGGGAGGAGCGCCGGTGTCGCCGGATCCGTTGGGCGAGGAGTCAGCGCGGGAATTGGAATCGGAATCTGGCCCCGCGTCGGACGGGTCAGATGATGGATTGGGAGTGGGAGAAGGTATGGCTGGTGATGTCATATTGTCGCGCGCGTCGGGTATCTGCGCTGCGTCTGGGGTGGGTATGGAAGGATCCATGGGCTCCAGGTACGGATCTACATCGCTGTAGGATTCGGAGAGTGGAGTTTGTGGTTGATTACCGGAAGGACGTGACCTCCGGCCGCGACGAAAAGGACGTCGACGTTCGCTCATGCAGTTGTGGTGTGGCTGAGAAGAAAAGTGCTACTCGATGGCTCTCGTGCATCGCGGTATTGAACTCACGCGAAAACCGGAACCCTATTCTGTATGGAAT
>DATHHC010000030.1:0-35010 GCA_035317285.1 Gemmatimonadaceae bacterium
GAGACTCAAGCGATACGCCCGCGACGCGGAAGCGAGCGTACACTAACTTCTCCGGATTGAAGCCGGATTACACGATAAGGAGCCAGGATGGCAGAGCAGCAGACCCAGACGTTGGGCAGTCACCGCCGCTTCATTCCGATGTGGCATTTTTTCGCCTTGCCCGTGCTGATCATCAACGTGTTCGTGGTGGGCGTGAAATTCGGAGAGAACCCGAGCCTCGTCAACGCGTGGGCCCTCGCGGTGGCAGTCGCGCTGGTGCTCGGCGTGTGGGTCTCCCGCCAAATGCCCCTTCGCGCGCAGGATCGCATCATCCGTCTCGAGGAGCGCATCCGCCTCGAGCGGCTTCTGCCGCCGGACCTGCGCAAGCGTGTTGGCGAGCTAACGCCGGGTCAACTGATCGAGCTCCGGTTTGCGCCCGACGATGAAGTGCCCGAGCTCACGCGGCGTGTGCTCGGCGGTGAGCTCACGAGTCGCGGTGACATCAAAAAGGCGATTCGGAGTTGGCGCGGTGACCATCTGAGAGTGTGACAGCAATCGCCCGCTGCGCGCTCAGCTACAAGACACTCCTCGAGCTCACCTCGACGGAGCACCACCGCTGGCGCGAGTGGTTCGTCGAGCATCCAAAGGCGTGGTCGGTGCCGTTTGCCACCGGTCGCATGGCGACGATCGGTGGAGTAGTGCTGCACATCTTCGCGGTCGAGCTGCGCTACTCACAGCGCCTGCTGGATCACGAGGTCACGCCGTGGGAGGAATTCCACCAGGCTTCGATGGAAGATGTGTTCGAGCTCGGTGATCATGCGCGCGGCCAGCTGGTGCATTTTCTGACGACTTCCCCAGAGAAAGAGCTCGATCGCGTGCTGACGTTTCAGACGCTCACAGCTGGAACTGTTTCAGCGAGCAAGCACAAGATCGCGTCGAATATCTTCCTGCACGACATCCGGCACTGGGGCCAGATCGCGACCGTGCTCAGGCAAAACGGGTTCGCCGATCAGTGGGCGCACGACCTGCTTTTGAGCAGTATCGGGATGTAGACGTCACCCGGCCACTTGGGACCGACGTTCCACCTACGTCGAACTACGTATAGGAGCATCGCCTGGTCGAAACGACCTTTCGCTGAACTTCTATCGAGAGGCATGGGTTGAGTGAGTCGCATCGAACGCGTAGGCTCAGAAGCACGCCAATCCGGCATTGCCTCGTCGTTGTCTCCCTCTTGTCGGCCTTCGCCAGCTCTGGAGCATCTGGTCAGGGAGTACAACCCGGATTCGCATTGGGCGTCGCGGTGCCGTCAGCGGGCGACTATGGGAGAAGGCATCGCGCTGGGCCGCTCGCGCAAATTTCGGTTCTCTTCGGTGATTCAAACCGGAGAGTCAGGCTCAGACTCGAGGCGGAAGGAGCGTGGTTTCCTGGACGGGCCGCTCCTAATCCTCCCTTCAGTGCAGATGGCGACATGCGAATACTCAGCGGCTTCGCCGATTTGATAATGGCGCCTCGATACAGCGGGCCCCGCCCCTATTTTCTCCTCGGAGCGGGCTCACAGTGGATCAATGTTCCCAAGGTGGCCAATCCTTATGGTGCCGTACCCGGCGCTCGTGCCGGAATTGGCATCGAGGGGCCGGTGCGGGGCTGGACTATACGAGGTGAGATCGCCGCTACCGCGGTTCTTTCCGATTTCGCGACGGGACGGTCATTCACGCCGGGTACTTACTGGCCTGTAACGCTGGCCATTCAATTCTAGCCGGACGGTGCACCGCAACGACTGCGATTTCACCGCTTCAGCGGGCCTTGCCAGAGCACGTCGGTGATCATCCACTTCCCTTCGAACCTGCCGAGCAGGAGGTAGTCCGTTCCCCACCACGCGGTCACCTTCGCCGACGCGGTCTGATCCTGCACCTCGAATATGACGACGTCCTTTGGCCACGACGCTTTCACCGGCCGGTTCTGCGCCTTTACTTTCTTGCCGTACGCGATCGCCTCGGCGAACGTCATCCGCTCGCCGTCGTATTTTCCTGTCGAATCTCGCCAGAATCCGTACTTCGACAAATCCGGCCGCAACGCGCGAGTGAGCTTTGCGGTGTCTCCCTCGTAGAAGCCTTCGACATAATCGAGTACAGCGCGTCGGACAGCCTCGCGCTCGACGGCGGGCGTGACCTGGGCGTGTGTATTGGCCGCAGCAAGGAGGAGGCATGCGGCGGCGAGCAGGCGTATTGTCATCCTTTATGCTACGCCATCCTGATCGTCACGAACAGGTTGGTCCGGTATGTTTTCACGGGGTGAGACGCTAACGTACGGGGAACCGAATCAATCGCTCAATATCACGGACGAGGAAATGGCAGACGTTACGATTGAAGTTCGCAAAAACGGCTCGTACAGAGTGTACGGCGATGTCGCACTGATTGATCACGAAGGCAATGCGATCCCGATTCCCGAGGCCAAGAGAAAGAGCTCTCCCGAAGGCAAGACATGGATCTCGCTCTGTCGATGCGGCGGGTCAGTGACGAAGCCCTTCTGCGATGGGACCCACAGCCGCATTGGATTCATCGGCGCCGAGGAAGCGGTTCAGAAGATCGACCTTACTCGCCCATCGCCTTGATCAGCACCCGTTTGGGGCGCTGGCCGTCCCACTCGCCGTAAAAAACACGCTGCCACGGACCAAAATCGAGTTTCCCGCTCGTGACGGGTACAATCACTTCGTGGCCGACCGTCAGTGACCGAAGGTGCGCCGCCGCGTTGTCCTCCCCCGTTCCGCTGTTGTGACGGTAGTCATCAGGTGACCACGGCGCGATCCTCGTCTCGAGCCAGTCGAGAATATCCTTCCACAATCCCGGCTCGTGATCGTTGACGAATACTGACGCCGAGATGTGCATCGCCGACACCAGCACCATCCCTTCCTTGACCCCCGCTGCGGCCCGGCATTTCTCGACCTCTTCGGTGATGTCGATTATCTCCTGCCGCTTTTTGGTGTTGAAGGTCAGATACGTCGTGTGAGTGTTCACGCCGGCTGACTCTTCTCGAGTAGCTTCGAGTGCCAGGAGTCGGCGACGGTGAGCTCGAATCGCGCCCTCCATTCGCCCAGCGTCGTCACCGTCGGATCGAAGACCTGAGTCTCAGTGGTGATCTTGCCTTCAGCACCGAGCGACGTGAACTCTTCACGGTCGACGGACTGAATGGCGCCGTTCGCATCGCGGAAAAAGATGAGCCCGCTCGTCACGAGACTGGCGCCAAGTCTCGACTCGAGCCCTTTCAGCGTCCGGAAGAGTCCGTCGATCGAGCAGCCCGATGCTCCCGCCGTCGATTGATCGACCGCGACCATGAGGAAGCGACCGAATCTCCAGTCCCTGCCGACGGTGAGCGGAGCGCCGTGCGCCTTCCACTGAGAAAGGAAAAGATCGACTTCGTTCAGGAGGGCGTCGGACTTGCTCGCGTCGAGCGTCCGATCGCTGCCGAACACCCAGGCGCGCGCGTCGTCCGGCAAGTCCACGATTTTCGCTAACGGCATAACTGACCTCTTATCCTTTTTCTTCCAGCGTATTTTCATGGGCTCTTTCGAAGGGTCCCCTTCGAAAACGATGCCCAGAATCTCGAACGCGATTTCGAACCACGAGACCATTGATCAAAGACAATATCCACTCGTCGCGAACCAACAACGAGTGTAAGGCGAATTCTTGAAGAAATCGAGCAGCTTGTCGCTCACCTTGGATTCGCCGCTCTGTGACGGATGCATGCCGTCCGCCTCGAAGTCCTGCCGCAGCCACGCGAGCCCGTCGGAGCGCGGTGTCGCTCCATCCGCCCACATGTACGGTCCCCACAGAATGAGCGGCGCCGCCCTCTTCGTGTAGTCGAGAGTTCCCGCCCGTGGGTTGGCAGGAAGTCCCCGCATCTCGTTGATCTGCGACTCGATGACCCACTTCACCGAAAAGCCGCTCTCGTACGCGTACGGTTCGGGGTTCAGGCCGGTCGTCGCGTATCCACCGTAGATGCGGCTCGATAGAAACACAAGGCGGAGATAGGGATACCGAACCCTGAGCGCACGCAACACCTGACCCAGGTTGGTGACAAGGATGTGCGCGTCGGCGCTGTCCGCGGGGAGCGATACCGTGGGATTCGGGTCGTCCAGCTTTACCCAGGCCGCCTGCACCTGATTCTCGCTCAACCCGAGCGGCGCGAGACGCGCGACTTTGATGCGATCGTAGTTGGGAGAGGTGGGCGAGGTCCACACCGGAGCATCCGCGCCGTCGGCCGCACCGTTCACGATCACCAGCGTGTAGTGGTTCACACCCGGGTCAGCTGCTGCCTTTGCCATGAATGTCCACGGAGCGCACGGCGGACCCGAAGTCTGGGAGCACCATTCCTGTGTCGCGTTCGACATTCCAATCGAAACCAGGACGTACTTCCCGAACGGACTCTCGTCGCCGTTCACGTCCAGAGGTTTCACGGAATTCCGCCGCGCGCGGGCGGCGGAATCGTGGTCAGCGGGCGGCTGGTTGATTCCCCCGGGATATATCCCGCCCGCATTTCCGTAGTACGTCCGCGCGAGCAGATCCGTCAGCGGCATTCTGACCGTATCGGTCGGAGGCCCGATGACGACGGGCTTCGGCGGTGGTGGCGGTGGAGGGGGCGGCGCAGCGCATCCAACGAGCGCGCTCGCGGCAATCAGACCAATCAGAGCGCGACATCTCTCAGGCATTACTTACTGTATTTCTGCGGCTTTTACTCTCTTTCGTTCCAGCACGGCCTTGCCCTTCGCCTCCCTCGCGGCTTCGGCTGTCACTCGCTCGTTCACCATGTGCGCCTCGAGCGCTTTCCAAGTCTCCGCGGTGGGCTCAGTGTAACAAATCAGCACGACGGACATCTCGTCGTTCCGACTGACCATCAATTCCTTGTCGAGAACAATGACTGCATGGGTATGGTCGTCGGCGAGGATCATCGTGCGTCTCGTTCTGTGAAGAACGGCGGGGTAGGCCGGCGTGCTCGCGGTGATGCTGAGGTTCTCGATCTGGCGGAATGCGCCGCTGCGCTCCTGCAAGTATCTGCTGTCTGGCTTGACCACGACCTTGACCGCCATCCCTCTCTCCAGCTCGATGTCTCCTTCAATCTAACCCAGTAGCGCTTCGAGTGACTCAGCTGTCGGCGTAGAGGTCGTCGCGCGTGAGCGGAATGTTCGAATGTCCGCGCGCATCAGGCTTCGCCAGCAGCGTTTGAATCACGTTGATCGCGGCCCTCGCAAAGGCATTCGCCGAAGCCGCCATGTAGAGCTTCCACACGCGGAAAGTGTGGTTCCCGACGATCTCCGTCGCCTCGGCGCGATTCAGATCCAGCGATCGCACCCAGTGCCGCAGCGTCATCGCGTAGTGCTCGCGCAGGCTCTCCACATCACGGACCTCGAATCCCGACCCTTCGGCGGCCGCGATGACGTCGTCGGTCGCGGTGAGCTTGCCGTCGGGAAAGACGTAGGTGTCGATGAATGCGTCCGCCCTCCAGAACTTTCGGAAAACCATTTCACTAGCCGATCTCGGCCGCGCCTCTCCGAGGCTCACGATCCCGTGATTCAGAAACAACCCTCCGGGCTTGAGCGCGCGGTAGACGGACTCGAAGTACACCGGCAGGTGACTGAGTCCGACGTGCTCGATCATTCCGACGCTGGCGATCTTGTCGAAGTTGTCGGCGGCCGAGAGAGTGCGGTAATCGCGGATCGCAACGCGGCAGCGGTCGCCGAAATTCGTTTCTGCGATTCGCTCCTTTGCGTAAGCCGCCTGATTCTGGCTGAGCGTAATGCCGGTCGCATCCACTCCGTAGTGCTCGGCGGCGTGCATGACGAGACCGCCCCAGCCGCAGCCGACATCGAGCAAACGCTCGCCTGGCTTGAGACGAAGCTTCCGGCAGATCAGATCGAGCTTCGCCTCCTGCGCGACGTCGAGCGAGTCGTCGCTCGAGTGGAAGTACGCGCACGAATAAACCATCCGCCGGTCGAGCCAGAGCTTGTAGAACGCGTTGCCGACGTCGTAGTGAAAGTTGATCGCCGCGGCGTCGCGATCCGGGGCGTGGCGGGGCCCGAGCTTCTTCGCCCGCTCGGGAAATCGCGCATTGGCCAGATCATCGGCGGCCGTGCCCGGGAGTCCCAGCACGAGACCAACCAACCGCGCGACTGCGATCGGGGACCGCAGCCGATCGCCGATCATTTCGCCGAGGTTGGACCCGGCTTCCAGGCTGCCTTCGATCTCCACATCGCCGCTGATGTATGACTCGACGATCGACATCTCGTTCGGCGGGAGGAGCATCCGGCGCAGCGAAGCCGGCCGATTCAGAACCATGGTGAACGGCGGTCGTGGGTCAGCCCCGTGGTCGATCGAGCCGTCCCAGTATTTTACGTCGAACGGACGCCCGCGCGGTTCGCCGAACAGCGCCGCGAGGACAACACGACAGCGCGACAGCGCGTCGTCGTAAGCACGCGATTGCGCGGACTCATCGGCGATCGTCACAATCGCGTCCGCCAATCAGCCTCCCGAGCGGGGAACCGGCTTCGGTAAGTCCAGAAGCCGCCACATATACCACGACCCAACGGTGCGATACGGCGCCCATTTGGCCCCGATCTTCTTTACTCGTTCCGGTGTCGGAAGCTTGCGCAAGCGATACGTCCTCTGAATTCCTTTCTGCACGCCCAGATCCAGATCTGGCAATACATCGGGCCGGCCGAGCCTGAACATCAGGAACATCTGCGCCGTCCACCGGCCGATGCCCTTGACCTGCGTCAGCGCCGCGATGACCTCCTCGTCGCTCAGCTCGTGAAGCGTCTCGATCGGCAATTCCCCTAATGCAACCCGAGAGCCAAGGTCCTTCAGATACGCGGATTTCTGGCGCGACAATCCGATCGAGCGAAGCTGTTCGTCGGTTGCGGATGCCAGTTCTGCCGGCAGCGGCGTTCTTCCACCGTACAATCCCTGGAAGCGCCCGTGGATCGTTCCAGCGGCTTTGCCCGAGAGCTGCTGGAAAACGATCGAGCGGCACACCGCGTCGAAATGGGTGCCAGTGCTCGACGGCCACCCCTTGTAGCTGCCGACCTTGTCGATCACCTGTGCCAGCGCGGGATCGACCTTTCTGAGATGCGCAACTGCCTTTCGGCCGAAGGCGCTAGAACCAGGCGACTTCATTCTTGCCCGTAGGTGGAAGAGGCTCGCGATTGAGCTTGACTTCGATCAGTGTCGTCGTGAACGGATAAAAGAACTTGATCCCGGTGTCAGCGGGGAGGGAGGAGATGTCGAGTGTCGCGTCCCATTTTGCGTCGCGAGCGAGCACGGGCGAATCGGGCAATTTTTCGCTGCCAAACCCCTGATAGCCAACGAGCAGTGAGCCGGACGAAGCGATGATCCGCATCCACAGGTTTGGCAGCTTCTTGTAGTCGAGATCCTCGAGGCGGACGTGAAAGCACCGGAGGCTGGGATCGCCTTTGTAGGTATGGACCTCGAGATTGAATTGCTGGATGCTCTTGTCCGCTCCGGCACCGGTGGCGCGTTTGAACAGCTGGATGTTGTAATCGGGAACCGGATCACCCCTCTCGTCCACGACGCGCACCACGAACTGCTGCCACTCGGCGATTTTCGCGAGCGCTTTCTGCGTCTTCTTCGTAGCATCGCTTATCCACTGCGTGAACGTCGGGCCGCTCGTAACCTGAAGGGCGCTGTCGACCAGGTCAGCCAGCTCGTCTCCCGGCTCCGACAGGATCGTCCCGTGATTCTTCCCCTCGATCGGGATGAGCGGGATGTCGATGTTCTTCCAGTCCGCGACCGACATTCGTTTCTCGGATCCTTCGCGCGCGGGATCGACCGTGAGATCGAGGACGATCTTTCTCGTATTCAGCGGGCAGGATGCCCATCGCACCGTGCCGTCCGAGCCAGGCTCGTCGAAAAGTTGGCGCAATCCGCCGTAACCAGTGTTGCCACAAAAAATGAAGACGAAGGGAGTGCGTCGCGTTGGTCCGTAGAAGGTCTCGTCGCCGAGGAGGTCGAGATGAGCGAGATCCCAGGTGAAGCGGCTGCCGAGCTCGAGGGCGTCGAGAACTCTGTCTCCCGCTTCGAGAAAATCGGGACCGAGCTGACGATTCCCCTTGAAGAGCGCGCCGAGCCAGCTGCGACCTTTGTGGGCGAGCGGCGAGCCGAAGGTGGCGGGAGCGAGGCCGATGAGATGCTTCAATCGATCGCGCCGGCCCGCGTATGCTGTGAGCCAGGCTCGTATCACGAGCATGCCTGTCGAATGCACGATTGCATCGAATGGCTGGTCCGCGTCGAGTCCGGATCGGATGTGGAGCGCGCGGTCGAATCCCTCCGCGATGTCCTTGATCGTGACTTCGTTGGTGAGCGACCGGTAGCTGCAGGCGTGGATCATCCGCACATCGTAGCCGCGCTGCTCGAGGATGCGCTCCCACGTCTTGAACGCGGCGCCATCGTCGGAATACCCGTGGATCAATACGATCGGGTTGCGGGGCATTCGGCCAAATATATGGGCGGTGCGCGACGCCGTCCCGCTGCCATGGAAACTCTATATTTGTGGCGATGAAGCCACCGCCATCGGCAAAACAGCCGATTCAGACGCCGACGCCGATCGCCCAGCCGCTGTCGCCATCGGGGCGGAGCGTTTCCGACATGTCGCCGGCTGAATTCCGGAAGCACGGTCATGCCGTGATCGACTGGATAGCGGACTACCTGGACGCGCCGGAAAAATGGCCTGTGCTGTCCTCGGTCAGGCCGGGAGATGTTCGCCAATCACTCCCCCAATCGCCACCCGAGCAGGGTGAGTCGATGGACGCAATCCTCGGCGATTTCCAGAAGCTGATCGTCCCGGCCGTTACGCATTGGAATCATCCGGCGTTCATGGCCTACTTCGCGAATTCCTCGACCGCCGCCGGAGTCCTCGGCGAAGCTTTGACCGCGGCACTCAACGTCAACGCGATGCTCTGGAGGACGAGTCCGGCAGCCACAGAGCTCGAGCTGCTGACGCTGGATTGGCTGCGGCAGATGCTCGGTTTGCCGGACGGCTTGTTCGGAGAGATCGCTGACACCGCGTCCTCGAACACACTCTATGCGCTCGCGGCCGCGCGGGAGATGCGCCCGGAGCTCCGTATTCGCGAGGAGGGCATGTCGGGGAGAGCCGATCTGCCGAAGGTGGTGATCTACTGTTCGGAAGAAGCGCACTCGAGCGTCGACAAGGCTGTGATGACGCTCGGATTCGGTCTCGAGGCGCTCCGAAAAATTCCTACCGATTCGGCGCTCAGGATGGACGCGGCAGCGCTTGCCGCGGCGGTCGAGAACGATCGGCGCGCCGGGATCATACCGCTGGCGGTTGTCGCGACGGTGGGAACCACGTCGACGACCGCGATCGATCCGGTCCCCGCCATTGCGGAGATCTGCGAAAAGCACGGGATGTGGCTGCACGTGGACGCATCGTATGGTGGCACGGCCGCGATTCTGCCCGAGATGCGGCACGTGCTGGACGGATGCGAGCGGGCGGAATCGCTGGTCGTGAATCCACACAAGTGGCTGTTCACCCCGATGGATTGTTCGGTGCTGTACACTCGTCGACCTGATCTGCTCAAGCGCGCCTTCCAGCACATTCCCGACTACCTCGTCGTGAGCGAAGGCGAGGCTGTCGCGAATCTCATGGATTATGGGGTCGCTCTGGGCCGGCGCTTCCGCGCGCTCAAGCTGTGGTTCGTGATCAGGAACTTTGGCGTGGAGGGGCTGCGCTCGCTGATCAGGGAGCACATTCGAATCGCCCGCCGGCTCGGGGAGTGGATAGACGCTGATCCTGAGCTCGAGCGAATGGCGGAGGTCAACTTCTCGACCGTGGTATTCCGGCACCGCCCGCCCGGCATGAGCGGCCGCGAGCTGGACGACCACAACACCCGGGTTCTGGCAAAGATCATCGAGGGCCGCGAGGTGTATCTCTCGCACACCCGCGTGCGGGGGAGTTATGCCCTCCGAATCGCGATTGGGAACATCCACACGACCGAAGCGCACGCTAAGCGCGCATTGGAGCTGGTAAAAGAAGCGGCCCAGAGCCGCAGCTAAGGCATCTGCGGCCGTGGGTCCCGCTTCCCGCTTCGCCTTCCCCGCAAGAACGACGACCACGCCGGCCCCGAGGCGCGGAACGTTGCCAACGGATGGGTATATTATGCGACGTATTTCCAGCCCACCCTTTTTTCATTACAAGTCAGGGAGATCCTTGATGAGAGTTTTATTGAACAGGTTTGCGGCCGCCCTGTCGATCGGCGTCGTTGCGGCCGCCCCCCTCGCGGCCCAGAATGCGGCGACCTGCGATCCCACCGCCAACACGAAGGGTGACATCGCCAAGGCCCAGTTCTCGATGACGCGCGCCATCTCCACCGTTGAGAAGGGAACTTCGACGCGCGACGTGCAGGAAGTGCTGAGACTCGTGGACAACGGCACCGACAACCCGACGGCGCGCAACTACCTGCGTGGTGAGGCTTACATCATCTATCTGATGCAGCCCAACGCACTCCCGGTCGCGCCGCGCAGCGCGCTCGGAATGACGAACAATCCCACCGGCACGATCGACGTTTACGTGGCGGCGGATTCCGCGTTTTCGCTGGTCGAGAAGGCCGCGCCCGAGTGCATCCCCGCGATCAGGCAGTGGCGCCAGCAGAAACCCTGGCTCAACACGCTCAACGCGGCAATCACCGCATTGAACGCGGGACAGCTGGATTCGGCAGAAATACTGGCCAAGAGGTCCTTGCTGCTCGACCGTAAGGCGCCTTACGCCTATTCGGTCCTTGGCTCAGTCGCACAGAGCCGGAAGAACGCCGCGGCCGCGAACGATTACTGGAAGCAGACGCTGGATGCCGCAGGGACTGACACTGTGTACGCGGATGTTCGCGTCAAGACGCTGTACGAGATCGCATCCGCCGGTTCCGACAAGGCAGATGCCGCGACCGGCGCCGCCAAGCGAGCGGCCGCGAAGGAGTCGATCAAGCCCTGGCAGGATTACATCGCGGTTGCCAACAACGATCTTCTACTCGCCGACGCGATCGACAACGTGGCGCGCATGTACATAGCCGCCGGCGACAGCGTGTCCATCCCCGCGGTCTACGCGCCATTGCTCGCCAATCCATCCAAGTACGGTGAGCTGACTCTGGTTCATGCCGGCGTGGTCGCGACCCGCAACGGGCATCCGGCCGACGCCGTCAAGCTTTTCGATGCGGCGCTTGCGCAGAATCCCTACTCGCGCGACGCGATCAACAATCTGGCCGCGACGTACATCCAGAACAACGAATTCCCAAAGGCGTTTCCGCTGATCGATAAGTTGATCACACTCGATCCGAGCAACCCCGATAATCCGCTGCTCTACGCCTTCGCGTACCAGGGCCTGTACAAGGGAACGAAGGACAAGAAACTGCAGAAGATCTACACGGACTCGCTCATCTTCTTCAACGCCAAATCGGAGAACGCGCCGGTGAAGTTGGCGGTGACAGAGTTCACACGCCGGCCGGACCAGACGATGCTGGGCGGAACGATCGAGAACCGCGGGACGGCGGCCAAGACCTACACAGTGAACGTGGAGTTCCTGGACAAGACCGGGACCGTCGTTTCAACGGAAACTGCGACGGTGGGCCCCGTCGCGCCGAAGAAGACCGAGAAGTTCAAGATCACGTCGGCGAAGGGCGGTGTTTACGGATATCGATATAAGCCCCTGACCTGATTTAACGCCAAACTGAACACCTTGCTCGGAGCTGTCGGCTTTAAGCTGGCAGCTCCGGGCTTTTTTTTACGAGCTCCGCGGCAACACAAAAGGATCACTCTGGACGGTCACTCCCAGTATCCAGAATAGCTTCCCGTCAAACCAGAAAATCGCGACCTGCTCCAGTTCCCGCGCGAGCTCGATCGCCCTTTCTTGCGGCATCACCACGGCAACGCTGCACTCGCAGTGCGAACGATCTGGAGAGCACGCATCCACGTGCGCGAACTTGTATCCCTCCGCTGCAAGTCGCGCATCGAGGTCGCGCTGCCGTTTCTCATTTTCTGCCCGCGACAGATTTCGCCCCATTGGATCAAATGCCGTCATTACCGCGAAAGATTGGCCGAAGCCTGCCGCCTCGAGGTCAGCGAGAGCGCGCGCGGAAGGAATCTCGCGCAGATCTATTTCCACCAGCGGCTTCGTTGAGAAGGTGAGAATAGTTTCCGGATAGCGCGGCCAATCAGGATCGTGCTGTTCGGGCGTTGATCTCATGCCCGAAGCGTGCTACAAGGTTCGCACCACCATACACAGCCTCGAAACGTTATCGTCCCCGAAAACATGGTACGCTCCTTGACCTCTTTTCGCGCGTGAAGTCAACCCAGATCTGGCCCGACCTGCTCTACGTCGTCCGCCACGGCGAATCGGCCGGAAATGTCGCGCGCACCAAGGCGCTCGAGGCCGGCCATCCAATGATCGCTCTGGATATTCGCGACGTCGACGTCCCGCTCTCAGACCGGGGGGAGCGCCAGGCGATCGCGCTTGGAAACTGGGTGCGTACTCTTCCGCCGGAAGAGCGCCCCAACATCGTCCTCACTTCCCCCTATCTTCGCGCGCGGCACACCGCCGGCCTCATCGTCAAGACCGCCGGAATTCACGACGATTCATACTCGCTCGTCGTCGACGAGCGACTCCGCGAAAAGGAGTTCGGAATCCTCGACCGCCTCACCCACATCGGCGTCAAGGACATCCACCCCGATCAGGCCGAGTTCCGCCGCCTGCTCGGCAAGTTCTACCACCGGCCGCCGGGAGGAGAGAGCTGGTGCGACGTCATCCTCCGGCTCCGCAGTGCGACTGAGATGATCACGCGCGAGTATTGCGGCCAGCGCGTACTCATCGTCTGCCACGCGGTTGTCGTGCTCTGCATGCGCTACATCCTCGAGCACCTCACAGAAATAGAGCTGCTCGCCATCGACAAGAAAGCCGAGATCGCGAACTGCTCCGTGACTCTCTACGAGCACGATGAAACGCTCGGCCCACGCGGAAACCTGCGCCTCAAGCTCTACAATTTCGTGGCGCCACTCGAGGAAGCAGGCGCACCCGTGACGTCGGAGCCGGACGTGAACGTCGGCGCGCGCTAGCCAGCGCTAGATGTGGAGCGCGTGAACGGGGTTCGTAGGCGTCGTCGGTGTATCACGGCGGCGAATTACTTCGCCCGCCGGCGCCTTCATCGGCAACGTCAGCAGAAAAGTCGTACCGGCTCCCACTTTGCTCGCGACAGTCACATCGCCACCGAGCAGGCGCGCGAGCTTCCTGGTCACGCTTAGCCCCAGTCCGGTGCCGCCCGTTTTTCTGGTGGCGGTCTGCTCCGCTTGCCAGAACGCCTCGAAGACCTCCTCGATGCTCTCGGCCGCAATCCCGACACCGGTGTCCGCGATGCTCACTTCCAGAATTCCATTTCTCTCCGAGCAGCGGACCCGGACCTCGCCTTTATCCGTGAACTTGATGCCGTTGGAGAGAAGGTTGACGAGCATCTGCCGCAGCTTCGCGCCGTCCGTCTGGATCGACTGATCCTCGTCGAGCAGCTCGACGATGAAGTCGATGCTCTTCGCCGCTGCCATTGGCTCGACGAGTGCCGCCGCGTCGGCGAGCGTGTGGTTGACCGACATCGACTCCCACCTGATGCGCTCGTGCCCGACTTCCACCCGGGCGAACGTGAGAATCTCGTCGATCAGACCAAGAAGATGACGCGCGCTGGCGTTGATCCTTCCGAGCTGCTGACGCTGAAGCTCCGTCACCGGCCCCGTGATGCCATCGGACAGAAGCTCCTCGTACCCCATGATCGCCGTGAGCGGTGTGCGCAGCTCGTGCGACATGACGGCGAGAAAGTCCGTCTTGCTGTTGTTCGCCCGCTCGGCCTCCGCGCGCGCGGCTTCGGCTTCGTTCCGCGCCTGCTCCGCGTGGGCGCGCGCCTGCTGCTCCAGCGCGAGCAGATCCATGCGCTCCTTGTCGGTGTTGCGGAGCACCCGGGCCGACCAGAGTACCAGGCCCACGAAAGTCAGGATGCTGGCGACCGCGAACAGCGATGCGCCGAACTCGGACTCATAGATTCCGGCTGACTCGCCCAGTATCCTGACCACGCCGAGCACGATCGGCGCGAGTAGCGCGGCGGGCAGGAGCCTTCGCGTGAGCACGCCCGCCGGACCGTCGTCCATGAGGAGCACGGCGACGCCGCGTTCCGTCACCGCAACAAGAATCCCGAGGCCGAGTATCAGCTGGCCAATCGCCGTCCACGGCGCCATGCCGGACGACTGCGACAGGCTGTTCATGCCCTTGACGCCGAAGAGATAGCCGAGAATCGCGAGAAGCGCGATGAGGATGGCCGGCGTCGCGAACATCTGCGCGCGGAGATCATGCTTTCTCCGGTCGTGTGGGATCGAGAGCAGCGCGAGCGCGAAAAGCAGCAGACTGCCGGCGCTGTTAATCGAGATGCGTCCCGCAGGGTAGTTCGAGACCTTTTTGAGCTTGTCTCCGAACAACAGCAGGTCAAAACCGGATTCGCTGCCGCGCAGATACTCGTAGAGAGTGAGGCCGGCAATCGTGGCAACGAGCGCGGCGAGCGTCTGCTGAACGGCTTCCGTTTTTGCCGTCCGATTCGGACGTACTGCCATCGTAAGCGCACCACCCGCCAGCACGAAGCACAGCGCCATCAGCGGAAGTATCGGATATCCGCCAGTCGAGGGCGTTGTGACGAGCGGACTATTAAGAGCCCAGGCCGCGAGCGCCGCCGCACCAAGGATCGCTACGGTGCCACCCGCAATGATGGGCACACGCTCAAAGAAGCTGATCAGCGGGCTGTGACGGCCCGCTGGATTGAATGCAACTGCCGTTGGATTCGCCATGTTACGCGTCGACCGAAAACCTATTCCCGAACAACAGCGGGTGCAATTCTACCACGCTATCGCTTTTCGATCGCGAAAAAACGCCCCGGTAGGACCGCTGTCCGCGAGAGTTGCGAGCCAAACGACTGTCTCGGCGCCCTTCTCAACGGTGCGGGTTGCTCCGCTTCCCCCCATCGCTGTCTGTACCCATCCCGGGTCAACCGAGTTCACGAGGATTCCCATCCCTTCGGTTTCTGCGGCAATCACTCGCGTAACCACGTTGACCCCCGCCTTCGACAGCCTGTAGGCGATGTATCCGGCGCCCATTTCGGCGAGAGACCCCATGCTGCTAGAGAGATTGACGATGCGACCATGGCGGCGGCTCTTCATGATCGGGATCGCAAGGCGCGACAGGAGAAAGGGACCGTAGACATTGGTCTGCATCGTCTCCCGAATCATCTCGATTTCTTCGAGCGGGTCCGCATCGCCTTCCTCAATCATGATTCCGGCGTTGTTCACCAGGATGTCGAGACGACCTACATCGCGCCGTACCCAGTTCATGCATTCACTGATGCTCTTGGCACTCGAGACATCGAGGTGGCGCGCTTCGACGGGTAGCCCCTCGGCAATCAGCTCTCGTGCGGCGGCGGCTCCCTTCGCGGCATCGCGTGATCCCAGGATCACTTTGATGCCGAGTGCGGCAAGCTGGCGGCAAACCTCCAGCCCGATTCCGCGGTTGCCACCTGTTACGAGTGCGATTCTCTGCTCGGCCATTTCGTGAGTTTTCGGGTGAAGGTGCTGCGACAAGAGTGTACGCCTCATTACAAGGCTTCGTAACTACATGTTGGGGTTGAAGATCGGGAGCGTCGGGGGCTGCGCGCTATAACGTAGGCACGCTCGGTCCGCTAGCAAGTTTCGGGGACGGCAGTATGATTGCAGTTGTTGCCCGTCCGCGTTCTCCTTCCATGACTGCATCCCGCCTCACAATACCCGAACCTCGCACTGCTCGTCCCTCAAAGCAGGAGATAGCCGACCTCCTGACTGAGGCGCGTGCGCGAACGCTGCTGCTCGTTTCCGTGCTGTCGGACGAAGACCTGCATCAACAGCACGATCCGCTCATGAGTCCGATCATCTGGGATGTCGGGCACATCGCGCACTTCGAGGAGCTCTGGCTAACCCAGAATCTCGATGGCCCGATCGAGTTCTCGGAGATGCCCGGGCTTTACAATCCGTTCGAGCATCCGCGCGCGACGCGCGCCTCACTCGCGCTTCCGACACTCGCGGAAATGACGAAGCGCCTGCGGGAAATTCGCGGCCGCGTCCTCGACCGGCTCAACTCAGTGGAATTCGACGAACGGAATCCGCTGCTGCGGGACGCCTACGTCTACAACATGGTGCTCCAGCACGAATACCAGCACAACGAAACGATTCTTCAGACACTGCAGCTCAAAAAGGGAGAGCCTTATCGCGCTCCCCGGCAGGTTTCATTTGCGGCGTGCACGCCCTCCTGGCCCGAGATGGTTTCTTTCGCCGGCGGCAAGGTTTCGATCGGCACAAACGACCGGAGCGCCGCATACGACAATGAGCGGCCGGAGCATCTGATCGATCTGCCGCCATTCCTGATCGATCGTTATCCGATCTCGAACGCTCAATACCTGGAGTTCATGAACAACAACGGGTACGAGCGAAAAGAATTCTGGTCCGATGCGGGGCGGCGGTGGCAGGCAGAGACCGGGGCGGTGTCGCCAAAGTACTGGAGCAGGGCAGATGATGGCTGGATCACCAGAACGATGGACATCACGCGCCCGCTGGATCCCACACGCGCCGTCTGCCACGTCTGCTATTACGAAGCCGAAGCGTTCGCGGCCTGGGCGGGCAAGCGACTCCCCACCGAGTTCGAATGGGAAGCAGCGGCATCATGGAATCCATCGACGCAGCGCGCGCAGTCCTTCCCTTGGGGTGACTCTCCAGCGGATTCGAAATCTGCAAACATCGACCAGCTCGCGTTCGATACCGCGCCGATCTGTACATACGAGCGCGATGTGTCACCGCTCGGCTGCTATGGAATGATCGGCGACGTTTGGGAATGGACGTCGAGCGATTTCAGTGCGTATCCCGGATTTGAAAGCTTTCCGTACAAGGAATACTCGGAGGAATTCTTCGGCCCTGACTACAAAGTCCTGAGGGGCGGGTCGTGGGCCACCAGACCGGGCGCCATCCGCAACACATTCAGGAACTGGGACTACCCGATCAGGCGGCAGATTTTCAGCGGATTTCGCTGCGCGCGGGACGAATGAAGAACGGCGATCGCGTTTCCAATGTTGTCGGCGGCACGCCACCCTACACAGTGCCGCGCCCGCACCCGCAGATGGTGCGGGACGTGCGCCGTGGGCTCTCGAGATCGCCCAAGCAGCTCTCACCCAAGTATTTCTACGACGAGCGGGGCTCCGAGCTGTTCGAGGAGATCACTCAGCTTCCCGAGTATTATCTCACGCGCGCTGAGCGATCACTCCTCGAGCTGCGTATCGCCGGGATCATCGACTCGGTGCATCCCTGCTCGCTCGTCGAGCTCGGGGCCGGAAGCGCGACGAAGACTCACATCATTCTCGATCAGATGCGCTCGAGTGGATGCGCGGAGTGCTACGTCCCGATCGATGTCAGCAAAGACTTCCTGAAAGCCACGGCTGCTCAGCTGCGGATAGACTACCCGGACATCCAGATCATGCCGGTGGTGTCCGACATCACCGAGCACTTCTCGCTTCCGCCAATCGCGAGTCCGACGCTGGTTGCTTTCCTCGGAAGCACGATCGGAAACTTTCCGCGCGAAGAGGCAATCCGGCTGCTCTCTCACATCGCGGGCGAGATGGGTCCGAGCGATCGCTTTTTGCTGGGCGCGGATCTGATCAAGGATCCGGCGGTCATCAATCGGGCGTACAACGATTCCAGGGGCGTGACCGCCGCGTTCAACTTGAACGTTCTCGAGCGCCTCAACCGGGAGCTCAAGGCGAATTTCCCAGTGAGCGACTACGAGCACCACGCATTCTATAGTAGCGAACACCATCGGGTGGAGATGCATCTGGTGGCCCGCACCTCCCACACCGTAACGATCCCGGAGATCGGCGAGATCTCATTCCAGAAGGGCGAGACCATCCGGACGGAGCTGAGCTACAAGTACGATCGTCCGATGCTCGACGACATCCTCTCGGCGTCGGGTCTCTCGATCGAGAAGTGGATGCCGGCGGATGATGGCTCTTTCGCCCTGGCGCTCGCCCGCGCGGAGGGCTGAGCTAGCCTCGTGAGCCTCAAAGAAGCGGAGCTGTTGGACGATGTCCGGCACCGATTGTTCGCTCCGATAAAATCGGCCAATCCGCGCGCGATCGGTATCGAGCTGGAGCTGATTCCGCTTCACAAGACTACGCGCGCGCGCGCACTCGCGATCAACGGCGAGCGCGGGTCGACGGTTGATGTGCTCTCAATCCTTGGTCAGCGCGAAGGCTGGCGCGAACAATCGAACCGTGGGGATCCGCCATCCTGGGATCTGGAGGATGGAGGGCACATCTCGTTCGAGCCTGGCGGGCAGATAGAGATCAGTACTGCGGCCAAGCCGACCGCGTCGGAAATCATCGACTCGACGCAGAGTCTGGTGAAAGTTCTGCGAGATGCGATGTCGAGCGCGGGAATCGAGCTCCTCGCGCGCGGAGTCGACCCCTTCAACGCCATTGATGCCGTCCCGCTCCAGCTCCAGCGCGATCGATATGCCGGCATGACGGCCTACTTCGACTCGATCGGGCCATCGGGCGTCCAGATGATGCGCCAGACCGCTGCACTCCAGATAAATCTCGAGCGGGGAGAGGATCCCAAATCGAGGTGGCGGCTACTGAACAGTCTCGCGCCAATCGTCGTTGCCCTCTTCGCGAACTCGCGGCAGTACGCGCGCAAGCCGACCGCTTGGGCGAGCTACCGCGCTCAGCTCTGGAGGACCCTCGACCCTTCGCGGACGGGGATCATCTACGACGAGGCTGCGCCCGCCGAGCGATACCTGCGCTTTGCGCTCGATGCGATCGCGATGCGTGGTCGCGGGTCGGAGTATCGCGCGTTTCGCGAATGGATCAGCGAACCGGCGATAGGTCGAGAGGACTGGCTCTTCCATCTCACCACTCTTTTCCCCGAAGTGCGCCCCAAGGAATTCTTCGAGCTGAGATCCGCCGATACGATCGAGCCCGATGGGCTCGCGGCGCCGGTCGTGTTCGTCACTGGACTTGTATACGACGAGGAGTGCGCGCGTCGAGCGACGGAGTTGATTGGTGCGCCCAATGAAAAGCTGCTCGAGCGCGCGGGGCGACTGGGATTGGCTGATCCCGAGATACGCCGGATTGCTTCGCGGCTGGTGGTGCTCGCGCTCGACGGCGGGCGGAGACTGGGCAACGACTATCTCCGGCGACAGCATCTGGAGTCCGCCTATCAATACTTTGCGCGCGCTCTTCGAGGCAACGACATTTGAACCGATGACAATCCGATCCGGAGTGTCGTCTCTGCCGGCCATCTATTTTCCTCGTCATGGCGTTCGTTGAGCTCCTGATCCTGGCGCAGATCGCAGCGGCATCACCGCCCTCCGCGGTGATTCGCGTCAATCAGCTCGGATACCTTCCCGGCGCGCCGAAGGTCGCAGTCTTGTGCTCTCTGGCGCCACTCGAGCTGCGCCACTTCGTCGTCACTGACTCACGCGGCAAGGACATTCTCGAACGCCCTGCGGTGCTCGCGAAGCCGTTTGGCCCGTGTGCGGTCAACTATCGCCTCGATTTCTCATCAATCAGAACGCCGGGCGAGTATCGCGTGGCTGCCGGCGGTGTGATTTCCCCGACGATTCGTATTGGAGCGAGCGCTTATGCCGGCGCGGCTGATACGCTGCTCTACTACATGCGTGAGCAGCGCTCCGGCTTCAATCCGCTGTTCAAGACGGTGGTCCACACGCGCGACGGAATCGTTGTCGACGACTCCGCGCGTCCCGGCAAATTCGTTCCGGTTACCGGCGGTTGGGCGGATGCCTCGGATTACCTGCAATACGTGATGACATCAGCCAACGCGACGTTCGTGATGCTGATGGCGTATCGCGATCACCCGGCATCCTTTGCGGATCGCTTCGATTCGCGCGGACTGCCGGAGAGCAACGGCATTCCGGACATCCTCGACGAAGCGAGACATGGCCTCGCGTGGCTCGTGCGCATGTTTCCGTCGGACTCGGAGATGTACAACCAGCTCGGCGACGATCGCGATCATACCTACTGGGACATTCCGCCCAACGATTCGGCTGACTACGGCTGGGGCAAGGGAAAGGAAAGGCCCGTGTATCCATGCACCGGCAAGCCGCAGGGACTCTTCAAGTACAAGAACAGATCGGACGGGCTCGCATCGACCGCGGGCAAGTACGCTTCGGCATTCGCTCTTGCGGCATCGATTTACGGGAAACGCGACTCAACATTTGCTGCGAAGCTGCATCAACGGGCGGTGGCGGCGTACGCGGTTGGCAAGAAATCCCCGGGCGTTTGCCAGGGAGCGCCGGGACGTGCTCCGTACTATTACGAGGAAGACAACTGGGTGGACGACATGGAGCTCGCAGCGGCGGAGCTCTACGCGCTGACGCACGACCGAACCTACCTTCGCGATGCGTTGGAGTATGCGTCGCGCGAACCCGTAACTCCGTGGATGGGGTCCGACACCGCGAAGCACTATCAGTGGTTTCCGTGGCACAACAACGGACACCACGAGATCTGGCGCAACGCCTCTCTCGCCGACCGGAAGATCGTCGCCGAATATTACCGGAAGGGCCTGGCTGCGGTCGTGAGCCGCGCCGATAACGGATTCCGGATCGGGATTCCATTCATCTGGTGCTCGAACAACCTGATGGCCTCCTTTGCGACGCAGGCCTATCTGTATCGCCGCATGACGGGCGACAACGAGTTTCGGGAGTACGAGCAGGCCGCGCTCGATTGGCTGTTCGGCACGAATCCATGGGGCGTCTCGATGGTGATCGGCCTTCCACATGACGGCGTCTTCGCGCGCGATCCGCATTCCGTCGTCGCGAAAGAGATGCACGTCGAGCTGACCGGGGCGTTGCTCGACGGACCCGTCTACTCATCGATCTACAGGAATCTTCTCGGCATCAGCCTGCACGACGCCGATGAGTACGCGCCGTTCAACAACGGCTTCATCGTGTATCACGACGACGTCGGCGACTATTCAACGAATGAGCCCATCATGGACGGGACGGCAAATCTGAGCTATCTCCTGGCCGCGATGGCCGACCAGCGCCGCTGACCGAGCCACCAAATGCCCGAGCTCCCCGATATTACCGTTTACATCGAAGCACTTGCGTCTCGCCTCGCGGGGCAGCCGCTCGAGCGGACACGCATCCCCAAGCCATTTCTTCTCCGCTCAGTCGATCCGCCCATCACCGCGGCAAATGGAAAACGCGTCATTGGCGTTCGGAGAATGGGAAAGCGAATTGTCCTGGAGCTCGAGGATGATCTCTTCCTCGTCATCCATCTGATGATTGCCGGCCGTTTACGTTGGGTGCCGACCGGCACGAAAGTGCCGGGTAAGATCGGGCTCGCGGCGTTCGACTTCCCGACCGGCACGTTGATTCTCACGGAGGCAGGCTCAAAACGGCGAGCCTCGCTCTGGCTCGTACGCGGCGAGCAGTCACTGGAGCAGTTCGAGCGAGGCGGACTCGAGGTTCTCGAGGCAAACCTGGCGCAATTTACCGAGCGGCTGGTCCAGGAAAACCACACGCTCAAGAGGTCTCTCACCGATCCCAGACTGTTCAGTGGAATCGGCAACGCCTATTCCGACGAGATACTCCATCGCGCCAGACTCTCTCCGGTAAAGCACACGAGACGCCTCACCGATGAAGAGTTCGCGCGACTGTTCGACGCGACGCGCGCGACGCTCATCGAATGGACGGAAAAGCTTCGAAAGGAATCGGCGGGAGATTTCCCCGCAAAAGTCACCGCGTTCCGCGACGACATGGCGGTGCACGGAAAGTTTGGCAAGCCGTGCCCGGTGTGCGGCACACCCGTGCAGCGAATTCGCTACGCCGACAACGAGACGAACTATTGTCCCCGCTGCCAGACCGAGGGTAAGCTCCTCGCCGATCGCGCCCTCTCGCGATTACTCAAAGAGGATTGGCCGCGGTCGATCGACGAGTTGACCTGGAGTTGATCTTCACAGATTGGAGTAACATGCGCACAACACTGAAGGTGCTGTCCCTCGGACTCGCGGTTACATCTCACGTGGTCTTTTCAGGTGTGGTCCACGCTCAGGATTCAGTTCGTGTTGTTCCCGGGTGGGGAATCGATACTTCCTCCACGGGCTCGGGCAATTACACGACGCAAGGCCCAGTACCAGAGATCTACCGAGCCTGGCGTGATTACCTCCGTTCGGATGCCACGCGACAGTCGCCAACAAAGTTTTGGTCCGCGGCGGAACAGCGAAAGTGGTCTCGATACGACGTAGCAGGTGGCTACGCGTATCAGGGATTCCCCGCCACCGTGCTATCCATACAGCTCGCCCAGCCCGGAGTGAGCGACGAGTATGTGGTAAGAACGCTGTTCGCTTCCACAGACGGGCCGACGAACGACGTCAAGCCAATCGCGCTGACGCGCGTCTACGCCATTCGTGAGAACGGTCATTGGGTATTTGCAAACGCGTTGCCTCGATTGACTCGCGACTGGAAGCGACACCTGGTTGGACATGTCAACTACATCGTTGAGCCCGGTCATACCTTCGATGAAGGGAAGGCGAGAAACGCGGTGAGATTCGCGGATTCGGTCGCGGTTGCGTTCGGCGTGCAGCCCATCACCAATCTGGACTACTATGTCACCGACACTCCCGAAGAAATCCATCGAATCCTCGGCCTCGACTTCATAGTGGGAGGAGAGCAGGCATCGTATTCCGATCCCGGCAGGCAGATGATACTTGTCGGCAGCTCTGTCTTCGGCGAGAATCACCGTCACGAGCTGACGCATTCAGCGTTGGCCCCCCTGACCTGGACCCCTAACACTGCGGAAATCGTCAACGAAGGAACTGCAACGTGGTTCGGAGGATCGCTGGGGAAATCGTTCCCGCAAGTGATGAGAGACTACGCCGCGTTCCTCGGTGCAAACCCGACGATCACACTTGATTCCGTTTTGACCGTCAAGGACCATGACTTGGGAACGAGACCGGCCGGTGCTGCGCTAGTTGAAATGACCTCCCAGCACGGTGGTATCGCCGCTCTAAAAGCACTGATGGCAAGTGGACGGACGACCGCCCAGCTCCGCGCGGGCCTGGAAAAGGCCCTCGGTATGCCATGGACGGAAATCGGGCAAGCGTGGCGGGCACACGTCCTCGGATACGCGTTGCCCGCCAAGTAACAAAAGAGCTGATTCCCCGCGCACTTACGACACCGTACTAGGGAGGTGAGGATGTCCTCGGAGGGGCATCCGGAGACGAGTCTGTCGATTGTGCGCGGGACGCGCACTATCGACAGGCGAGCGATCGGCTCTGCCCCGAAGAGGACATCCTCACCGACCGCAAACAGCGATGCAGGTCGAAGCGAGCTAAGAGTCTAGATCGTCCCCGCGTTGATCCACTTCACCACTCGCGGCGGCTCATAAGCTTCGAATCGCGACAGCAGCGCCACGGGATCGCTCTCAACGATCACCATCTTCCGATGCACCTCGCGCACGAATTTCTCCTCCACCGCGCGATCGAGAAACTCGAGGAGCGGATCGAAATAGCCGGCGACGTTCAGCAACGCGCACGGCTTGTCGTGCATGCCGAGCTGGGCCCACGTCCAGATCTCGAAGAATTCCTCCAGCGTCCCGATTCCGCCGGGTAGTGCGACAAACCCGTCGGCCAGCTCGGCCATCAACGCCTTGCGTTCATGCATTGATTCCACGACGCGCAGATCCGTCAGCGCCCGATTCGCCACCTCGCGCTCGACCAGCATGCGGGGAATCACGCCGATGACGTCGCCCTGCTCGTCCAGCATGGTGTCAGCGAGGGCCGCCATCAGCCCGACGCTCGACCCCCCGTAGACAACTCCAATCCCCCGCTCGCACAACAGCTTCCCGAGGGAGCGCGCCGACTGCACGTACTCGGGGCGCGCGCCAGGATTTGATCCGCAGAAGACCGCGAGCCGGCGGATTTCGCTCACGGGCGCGGCTGCATCGCGGCCATCATGCTGATGCCGAGCCCGGCCAATGATTGTCCACCGTCGCAGACCACTACGGCGCCTGTGATGAAACTCGCCGCATCGCTGCACAGGAACAGCGCGAGATCCGCGATCTCGTCCTTGGTGGCGAACCGCTTGAGAGGAATGCCTCGCGCGACCTGTTTTTTTATCTCTGGCGTCGGCGCTAGTCGCTTCATTCCTTCGGTGTCGTCGACCGCGCCGGGCGCAATGGAATTGACGCGCACACCCTCGACTCCCCATTCGATCGCGAGGCATTTGGTGAGCATGTCCACGCCGGCTTTCGCGGCGCAGACGTGCGCCTGCATCGGCATCGGCGTGAACGCCTGCATCGCCGAGATATTGATGATCGATGCGCCCGGCCGCCTCAGATGCTCGAACACCGATCGGCAGGTGTTGAACGTTCCGAGCAGGTCGATGTCGATCACCGCCTTGAACCCGTTCGCGGACATCCCGAGCACTGGCGCCGGAAAATTTCCCGCTGCGCCACAAACGACCAGATCGATTTCACCGTGCGTCTCTCGCGCCGATTTTATCGCGGCCGAGAGGGCGTCGTAATCGCGCACGTCGGCGGGATGACCTGAAGCAGTGCCGCCGGCTTTCCGGATTTCGTCGGCCGCGGAATCGAGCTTCTCCTTCGTCCGCCCGATGAGCGCGACCTTGGCGCCGTTCTGAGCGAAGCGGTGGGCGATCGCGAGATTGATGCCGCTCCCACCCCCGGTGACAATCGCATTTTTCCCCGCGAGCAGCTCTCGCGCAAACACTTCCGCCATGTGCGCTCCAGCAGAATGAGATGCGGCTCCTCCGCCGCGAACCGCAAACCTATCCCGGGTGCCAAAGCCGTGAAAGTGGTGGCGGTTCTGCGGGCCAACTGATATCTGTTTTGGCCAGGCTCGCGAACGGTGAGCCACAGATCATGCAAAACAACAACGGAGGTACATGATGAAGCGGTCGTTCGTCATTCTCGCTCTCGGTTTGCTGGCGACGGCGTGCACTGTGACGGTCAACAAGAGCGACTCTCCGAGCGGCGCCACAGAAGGGTCGCTCATGCAGGCCGACCGCGATTTTGCGGTCGCGACCCACGCCCGGGGAATCGATGGCTGGATGTCCTTCTACGCACCCGACGCGATTCGCATCCGCTACCTCGGCAACATGGTGAAAGGCTTCGACGAAATCAGGAAATTCGACCTGCCGAATATCTCCGACACTACGAGGGTTCTGAATTGGGAACCCACCGATGCGAACGTTTTTCGCGGCGGTGATATCGGCTCGACCACGGGTAGATACTGGATCGTAAACCGCACCGGCCCCCAGGCCGGGAAGGAAGGCGGACACGGCAGGTACGTCACGATGTGGCGACGCGATGGCGCGCGATGGCTCGTCATCATGGACACCGGCTATCCGGATCCAGCAGTCACGCGATAGCAATCGCATCCGGCGGCTTTCGCGATTACTTCTGGCATCTTTTTGGAATCACTTCCGGCGCAGATGCAAAAAACCCCGTACCCTTTTGAGGTACGGGGCTGGCTACTGGTGGCCCACCCGTCCTACAAGCTCGACCAGTAGCTCTCATCCTGCGCCAGGAGAGACAACAATCCGGCCTCTTGTACTCTTAGACTCACTGTACGGCAAAAAGGTTTAAAAGATTCTTTCTTGCCGGTTTGTCTGGGTTGGAGCCCGATTTCAGGGGCTCAGGTGTTCCGGCGCTTCCGGGTTGTTTCCAGCGCCAGATCGCCCTTGGACGAGAACAACTGTTCGACCGCCGCTCCAGACAGCGCCGCAACAGTGTCCTTGCTCAGAGTGAGCCTCATCGATCCGCCACTCGGCGTTTCTCTAATCAGCCCGGCCGATCGGAGCGCCTGCACGTGGTGGGTTATCGTCGGCTTGGAGACTTTGAGACTGCGGGCAAGCTCAGCCGAAGTCGTCGGCGTCCGGGCAAGAATGGATGCGATTGCGTACCGCGTCGTGTCACCCAGCGCTCGAAAGACCGATTCCGCGTTGATCGGGCGTAGCTGCTTTGCCGCGACATCGCGAAGCTTCGTGTCTTCGGCCAAAACCATGTTGGGAGCGCCAGGATCCGTCGTGATCGGGATGTAGAGAACAATCCGCTGCGCTTTTGTCTCGTACTTCGCCCACCATCGCCGGGCATTGAATGCCGACGGGATTATGTAGCAGCGGTCGACGCGATCGTAGCCGATAGCCGCGCCCGTCCGGGGGCGAATCTCCCTCGCACCGTCATCAAATACGACCGGAAGATTCAACTCGCGTCCGAGATCCCCCGGAGATTGCTCCTCACGAAGGTCGCTCATGCGAAACGACTCTGCGCGCAGGGCCGGCTCGAGCGCGGACCAGTCGTCCCGGAAGCCGGTTTCCCAGAATTTCTTCAGCACCAGCGCCAATTCGTCGCGGAAAGACTTCGGCCTGGAAAGCAGCAAGTCGATCGTGCCCGTCGACTGTGAGCTCTGGCTGTACGGCCGTAGGCCGAAGTGCCCAAGCAGCTCGCCGCCCGGCAGTTTTTCATCGGTGAGCACCTGCTTCAGATTCTTCTCGCGCGTCACGAGCGCGTTCACCGTGGCTTGGTCATGGAAGATTCCCGACAGAATGTTCCTCTGAAGATCTTCCGCCAGCATTTCGCGAATGATCGAGGCCATGTCCTCGAACGTTACTTCTCCCGGAACGCTCTGGATGGCGTCCGCCAGCAACGGCCAGAAGATCGGAAGGGGAGCGACCCGTTTCGCCAGGCGCTCAAAGTCGCGCGGCAGTCGGGCAGCCGCTTTCCCTTTCCACGGATCGAGTTGGCTCGACGCGCTGCTCGCGAGCGAGTACAACGCGTAGAAAACATCGAAGCGCGGTGTGACCGCGAACTCTATTGGGAAGGATCCGGTTCGAGGCATGTTAGCTAACAAGCTAACATCTAATAGCTGGAGCGGGGCTTCCTTACCGTGAAGACCCCGTTTGTCATGTCGATTCGCACGATCCCGCTATTCCAGATATCTCCTCCCAGCACCCCGTCGAGTGAGGCCAGCACCTGGTAGACTGGCGCGCGGACGACCGCCCCCCTGAACAGAATCGGGTATCCGCGAACCAGCACTTTCAGATCGGGGAGCACCGGTGCGCGGAGTGATATCTCCCCGCCCAGTCCGCCAACCCGGCGGCTCTCTATCCGCGCCGCGTTGAGTTGGAGCTTGTAGAGCAGCGTCTCGGTCACGAACGTCAGCTGCGCACCCGTGTCCAGCCCGAAATGCAGGGGGATTCCCTCGGTACTGGTAAGCCTTACGACGGGAAGGCCGACCCAGAACATGTTGCGATCGGCGTCCGGTCTCGATCCCGCCGGATTGCGAAGGCGCAGGTTGTTGTCGCCGAAATCCACCTCGACATCAAGTTGGCGAATGATGTCGAAGCCGATGATGCCGTCGATCTTCACATGCTGACTCTGCTCGATCGGTCTCGGCTCGCTCATTCGCATCATCGATTCTTCGACGATCATCGCCGGCGCGTTTCGAACGGTCAGTTGGCCGATGTCCAGCTGGGAAATCAGTGTGGGATTCGCTTTTATCCTCCCGGTGCTGGTGACGATCTCGAGCGTATCCGGCACGAGTGGCGTGATATTGAGATCGTTCGCGACATCGGAGGAAAGCATAGTCAGGCTCGACCCCGTATCGAACCAGAAGTTGTAGACCCTTCCGCCGATTCTGACCGGGATAAGGGGGGTTCCCACGGCTGACATCGACATCGGCAGTCGGGCTGATGCCGAGCGAAAAGTGAAAGTCTTGGGCGGAATGTTTTTGAACGCCTGTGCCCAGAGCTCAATGCTCGCCCTGTCCGTGCGATCCGCCTTAGGCTGCGATGGCTCGTTCTTGAGCTCGGCCAGGGCTGCCCATTTCTCCTGATACTGGAGCGTCGCTGTGTAGATCACCCTCGAGCCCGTACGGATGATTGAATCGGTGGCGCTGTTTCTGAGTGCTCCGAAGCGCTGTTCCGCCTTTTCCAGATCACCCGACATGAGATTTTCCAGCGCTTCCGCAAACTCCTTTTCGGACGGAGTGCGCGCGGATGCGATCGCTTCCGGCGGAGTGAGCTCGGCCAGCGCCTCCCAATAGCTGACGTGGCGATCCTGTCGCACACTGCCTGGGCCGTGTACGCAGCCCACAATGCCTATCGCGAAGAGCGCAATTGCGCTCCGCGTGGCTTTCAATCGGCGTTTCATACGATTGAGCACAAGGTAGGACGCTGCACACCGATATTCCACATTGATGTATTTTTGAAGCACGACGCATGGCAGGACGACCGCCGGATCGGCGTCGAGATCCCACCTTTTTGGATGTTCAGAGAGAGCGCGAGACGATGAGCGACAAGATCAAGAAGAGCGACGAAGAGTGGCGCAAGGAGCTCACCCCGGAGCAGTACCGGATTGCACGTCAGAAGGGCACCGAGCGCGCGTTCACCGGGGAGTACCACGACAGCAAGGAGCCGGGCACGTACACCTGTGTCTGCTGCGGGACCCCCCTGTTCGATTCCGGCGCCAAGTTCGATTCCGGCACAGGTTGGCCCAGCTTCACGGAGCCGGTGGCAGATGAAAACGTCCGTACTGAATCCGACCGGACGCTTTTCATGAAGCGGACGGAAGTTCTTTGCGCCAAGTGCGATGCTCACCTGGGTCACGTGTTCGACGACGGCCCCGGACCGACACACCAGCGCTATTGCATCAACTCCGCTTCACTCAAGCGCGAGGACAAGTAGGCCGAACTCCCGTTGACAGGCGACCCGTGTGGCGGCAGTATCGTCCGCTCATCGCCCAACACCGTCAATGGAGAGGTTCGTTCATGGCTTCAGTGAAAATCGTCAGCCTCATTGTGGGAGCTGTCGCAGTCGCAACGCTCGCCGTCAACAGCACCTTCGCCGAGGATCCACGGCACACCGCAGCTACCACGGCGATCGCCCCAGGCCCGACCGCGAGGGCGCGCGTGGTTCGCGTTTCGGCCGAGGATTTCAAGTTCGACGCGCCTGACGCCATCCCTGCCGGCCTCACCGACTTTCGATTTCTGAACAAGGGACCTGCGCTTCATCACATGCAGATCCTGAAGCTCGAGGGCGGAAAGACGTTGGATGATCTTCGCGCGGCCCTGTCGGAACCGGGACCGCCGCCGGCCTGGGTGAAAGAAGTAGGTGGCCCGAATGCACCGGCACCGGGCGTCGAGTCGAACGCGACGATAATGCTCGAGCCGGGCAACTACGCACTGATCTGCTTCGTCGACATCGATGGACCGCCGCATTTCATGAAAGGGATGTTGCAGGGGTTGCGGGTGGTGCCGACGACAGGCCCGGCTGCTCCCAAACCCGTGGCGGACGTCACCGTAACGCTCTCGGACTACGCCTTCAAGGCTTCAACTCCGATTCAGAAAGGATTGCGCACCATTCGCGTTACCAACGCGGGCGCGCAGCACCACGAAATCGAGCTCGTAAAGCTTGCTCCGGGCGTCAGCGTAAACGATTTCATGAAATGGATCGCAAAGATGGAGGGTCCGCCGCCCGGGAAGCCACTTGGTGGAATCTCCGGATTGGGCGCGGGAATGTCCGAGTATTTCAGCGCGGATTTCACGCCGGGGAATTACGCATTCATCTGCTTCCTGCCCGACACAAAGGACGGAAAGCCGCATTTCGCGCACGGCATGGTACAGCAGTTCACGGTGAATTGAGCCGCACCGCAACTCGACGCGTACTCCGCGCTGGGCATCGCTCAGCGCGGAGTTCTGTTTTTCAGGGAGTAGGCACCAGCGCCTGCATTACCGGAGCGCTCTCGTTTCCGCTTCGATCCACGGCCGACACGACCAATTCGTCCGCCGCGACGCCGCCGACAATCCGCGGAATCGTGTAGAAACGCTGGAAGCCCGAAAGAATCTCAGTCGTCCAGTCCGTTCCAACACGCGTCCTCACCAGCCAGAGCGAGGTCGGCTCCACGCCCTGGGGCTGGAGTGACACATTGATCGCACCCGTCACCGCATCGCGTGCAACGCGCACGATCGGCGAAAGCGGTGGTATGCTGTCCAGCCAGGTGCTTGCCGGCACGAGCGTTTTGCTCGCATAGGGACCCGCAACCAGCTTCTCGGGCAAGCCGTCTCGGCCGAACATGAACGAGCGCATGCTGAAGTAGACGTTGCCGGTCGCTCCTTGCTGCGCACGCGTAAGGGCGATCTGATCGAGCATCTCCTGCGCGGGCCACCCTGTCGCCGTGCCCGTGACCTTGTCGAGATAGTTGCCCGGCCAGATATGCCGGGCCTTTGCGTTCTGCTCGACCCACCATCGAAGCAGAACCGGATAGCTCAGGTCATCGCGTGTGGTCGGCCAATAGAGTTGCGGCGTGAAGTAGTCCGCCCATCCAAGCAGGATCCACTTTCTCGAGTCGCCGTAAAGCTCCGCGTATGAATCGAAGCCGCCGATTCCCGGCGGATTTCCCGGGCGCCACACTCCGAATGGGCTGATTCCGAACTTCACCCATGGTTTGGCGGCTTTGATCTGCACGTACACCTGGTGGATGAGGCTGTCGACGTTGGCTCTGCGCCAGTCGTCTCTCGCAAGCCTTCCGCCCGATCGTTGATATTTTCGCCAGCTGGTCCCGTCCGGGAATTCGATGGTTCTTCCTCGCCGATCCTTCTCCTTGTACGGATAGAAGTAGTCGTCGATGTGAACGCCATCGATATCATAGCGCTGGACTACGTCGAGGACGACGCGGATCGTCTGCTCGCGGACTTCCGGCTCGCCCGGATCCATCCAGAGCATGCTTCCATAGCGCTTCACCAGCTCGGGGTGCGTGCGGCTGATGTGGTTCGCCGATGGCTCTGATCTCGCCGACGGATGGCGCGCGCGATACGGGTTGAACCACGCGTGCAGCTCGAGTCCGCGCTTATGGGCCTCGGTCACCGCGAATTCAAGCGGGTCGTACCACGGACTGGGCGCTCTGCCCATCCGTCCAGTCAGATACTCCGACCACGGCTCGTACGGCGACGCATACATCGCGTCGGCGGCCGGCCTTACTTGCAGAACGATGGCATTGAGTCGGAGAGCTACGGCGCGATCGAACATTCCCACCAGCTCGTCCTTCTGCTCCTGCGTCGAGAGTCCCGGCTGCGAAGGCCAGTCGATATTCGCCACCGATGCAATCCACACCCCCCTGAACTCCCGGGGAAGCGGCGGGGGCGTGGTGAGAGCTTGCGCAGGATTTACCTGCGATTGTCCGCACGCGGTGTCGAGTGCGGCGAGCACGAAAAGTGAAATGGCCAACGCGAAGACTTTGTTTCTCGGCATAGAACAAACAATGTAAATCAGATGGCCCTGAAACTGCGCCTCACCGAAGTCTTCTTTTTCGATATTAGGGTCGCGCGGTAAAACATTTCGTCCGGCACGTTCCGTGAAGCGAAGCCGTTCACTATGAGCATCGCGACCATAAACCCCGCCACCGAGACGACGGTTCGCACGTTCGAGCCGTACTCCGCGGCGCGCGTCAGCGAGTCACTGGACAAAGCAGTGGGCGCGTATCGCCAGCACCGCCGAACGTCCTTCGTTGACCGGGCAAGCCGGATGCGCAAAGCAGCGTCAATCCTGATAGCCGAAAGTCGCGCGCTGGGACAACTCATGACTGTCGAAATGGGCAAGCCAATCCAGGCAGCCATTGCCGAAGCAGAGAAGTGCGCAACCGCTTGCCGCTACTACGCCGACTTCGCGGAGCGGTTTCTCGCGGACCGGCCAGTCCAAATGGAAGGCGGCAGGAGCTGGGTCGCCTTTCAGCCCCTCGGCGTCGTACTCGCGATCATGCCCTGGAATTTTCCTTTCTGGCAGGTGTTTCGCTTTGCGGCGCCGTCGCTAATGGCCGGCAATGTCGGGATCCTCAAGCACGCGTCGAATGTTCCACAGTGCGCCCTGGCGATCGAAGACATCTTTCGCCGCGCCGGGTTTGGGGATGGCGTTTTTCAGACTCTGCTCATCGGCTCCGAGATGGTCGAGGGAATCATCGCCGACCATCGCGTCGCTGCGGTCACGCTCACCGGCAGCGAGGGAGCCGGGCGATCGGTTGCGAGTGCCGCCGGCAAGAACCTCAAGAAGGCGGTCATCGAGCTCGGTGGCAGCGATCCGTTCGTCGTGATGCCGAGCGCGGATCTCGACAACGCGGTCTCGACGGCGGTGACGGCCAGGATGATCAACAATGGCCAGTCGTGCATCGCCGCCAAGAGGTTCATCATCCACGAGAAGATCTATGACGACTTCCTGAAGAAGTTCGTCGCCGGTGTTTCCGCGTTGCGCATCGGGGACCCGATGGACGAGAAGACGGAGGTCGGGCCACAGGCAACGGCAGCGATTCGCGACCAACTCGACCAACAGGTGAAGGCTTCCATCGCCGCCGGAGCAAGAGTTCTCACCGGTGGCAAGAAGCTCGATCGCGCCGGATACTTCTATGCGCCAACCGTTCTCGCCGATATCCCGCCCGACGCACCCGCGGCACGCGAGGAGCTCTTCGGCCCCGTTGCGTCTGTCTTCAAGGCGAAGGATCTCGCCGATGCGATCCGCATCGCCAACGGAACCACATTTGGACTAGGCGCATCGGCGTGGACCCGCGACGCCGCCGAGCAGAATCAGTTGATCGCTGAGATCGAGTCAGGACTGCTTTTCATCAACGGTATGGTCGTATCCGATGCCCGGCTACCGTTTGGCGGCGTCAAGAATTCGGGATTCGGCCGAGAGCTGGGCGAGTTCGGCATCCACGAGTTCGTCAACATCAAGAGCGTTCGTGTGATGGAGACGCAAAAGGAAAAGAAAACCGCGACCGAGTGATCAGAGCTCCATCACCAGCCTTACGTCGGGATCAATCTCCGCCGGCGCCGCGCTTCGGGTGAGCCACGACACGATGAAGAACACCAGAAACGAAGAAACCATTGCGACTGCCGAAGCTGTCACGCCGGCGGGAAAGGTGAAGACTTTCCGGTAGGCCGCGGTCTCCAGCGCGAGCGTAACGATCAAACCCGTTGCGATCGACGCCATCGCTCCGGCGCGCGTTGCGCCCTTCCAGTTGAGTCCTACCGCCAGCGCGGGGACGAGCGTCGAGGCGAACAAACCCCATCCAAAGATGCCGAGGAACGCGACCATCGCCCCCGACTGCTGTGCGGTGATCGCAGCGGCGATTGCGATGAGAACCGTTACCGTTCGCCCCCACAGCAGCTCGTTCTTCACCCGCCGCCCGAATGCGACTGGCAGATCATGCGTCACCACCGCGGCGCCAATATTAATGAAAGAGTTCGCCGCGCTCATTGTCGCCGCCGCGACGCCCGAGAATACGAGCGCGGCGAGAATGATTGGAGTGACGCTGAGCAGAAGCGCCGGCGTCGCCTGGTCGGGGCTCGCGAGAGGAGCCAGACGGCCACTCAGCACAAACGCTTTTACCCCGACTCCAACGCTGAAGTAGAGAAGAAGCACGAGCACGAGACCGAGCGTCTTCAGCAGCGGATACCATTTGAGCTGTAACGGATCACGCAGCATGTAGTACTTGTGCACGGCCTGCGGTTGCCCGAGCGAGCCCATCGAAAAAACAAAGAAGAAAGAAAGCGCCGCCAATGGAGTGAGCTTTCCCCAGGGTCCGAGGAAGAGAGCGTCGTGCGCGAGTATCGTCCGCGAGATCTCGCCCAGTCCGCCGCCGAACTTGAGCACGAACAGAAAGACAAGCACCGACGCCAGTGCCATCAGCGTCCCCTGAAAGACATCGTTGTAGATGCCGGCGAGGATCCCGCCCGACGCGGAGTAGGCGAGTGTCACGCCCATTCCGATCCAGATCCCCCAGCCGAGTCCAACGCCGAAGATGGAATTGATCACGACCCCCATTGCCAGCGCGTTCGTCGCCATGTATCCAACGATCCCGAACAGAATTGCGACGGCCGAGAGTCCCTGCGCGCCCCGCGAGCGATATCGGGCGCCGATGGCATCCGGAATCGTGATCAGGGAACGCGCCTCGCCGAGTAGTCGCATCCGCTTTGCCAGGACCCAGGCGCCCATAACGTTGGTGACGGCGGCGGGGAGCACGATGTACATCGCCCCCAGGCCAACGGCGTAGATGAACCCCGGTCCGCCGATGAACGCGAAGCCGGAAACGGACACCGACACGGACGCGACCGTTAGCGCGACGAGGCCGATTCCCTTTCCCGCCACGAAGAAGTCGCGCGCCGTTCTCGTTTTTCGCGCTGCCCAGACGCTGATGGCGAGGACGACTGCGAAGTAGAGAATTCCCACAGTGACGACCGCGGGGCGGGCGGCATTCGGCATCGCGACCTGGAGGAGCGCGCTCACGCCCATCGGCTGAAACATCACGGGACCGGGTTGCCCCTCGTCGCTCGCTCCCTGCTCTCTTTTGCTTGATTCGCGCGAGCGAGTGCACGCACGCGCTCGACATCGTCGGCGCTCAGCGTCTGCGTCTCGAACGTCAGCGCATAAGCGATGGGCAGCACGACGATCGGGAGCAGCCCGACTCCGTAGATCACGATCGCTGCTCGCGCGGGCAACCCGAGCCAGAGCGTGCTGAGCGGACCTTCAGTAGCCGGTAGGGCCAACGCAGCTCCGAAGCCGATCACCAGTACCAGGGCGACGAACGCGAATGGAATCTTGAGCGGTCCTATCCCCCGGCGTCCACGCGCTGCGCCAAGGATCATGACGGCGGCGAGCGCAACGGGAATTCCCAGTGCGAGAAGCCACGGTGCCCATGTCGGCGTTCCGCTCGTACTGAACGCTGCAGCGTACCCAGTCGCGATCGCCGCTATCCCAATAAAGAGCCCGACCAGGGCCGCGCGCTTTGTGGAATCCTCAGCAACGTTCGCGGCGCCATCGTCCCCAGCGCCCGCCTTTGATTCGGCTGACTTGTCCACGTCAGAGCAGGGCCAGGAGTGCGAACGTCGCCAGCCAGTG
>DATHHC010000031.1:0-5161 GCA_035317285.1 Gemmatimonadaceae bacterium
CAGCTCAATTGGGGCGCGTCATATCTCGTCAACGACTTCTACAAGCGCTTCCTCAACAAGACGGATACTGAAAAACACTATGTCGCCGTTTCGCGCTGGGCGACGGTGTTCCTGTTCCTCGCCTCCGCAGTCGTTACCCACTATCTCGGAACGATCGAAGGTGCCTGGAAATTCCTGCTTGCGCTCGGATCAGGCACGGGGCTCGTCCTGATTCTGCGTTGGTACTGGTGGCGCATCAACGCCTGGAGCGAGATCAGCGCGATGATCGCCTCGTTCGTCATCTCGGTCACCATGATCAACGTTATCAAGCCTCGCTTCCCCGACGGCGATCTACGGGCTGACGCCTGGGTAATGATTGTTACCGTAGCCATAAGTACAGTCGTCTGGTTAGGGGTGACCTTTGCCACCAAACCAGAGCCGGATCGAGTGCTGGAAGCCTTCTATCGGCGTGTACGGCCAGGAGGGCCCGGTTGGGCGACGGTGTCGACGCGGATCGGATTCGGCCGGGAGCAGATCCCCGGAGGCGCTCTGGCGTGGACCAACTGGATCGCTGGTATCGTGGCAGTGTATGCATCCTTGTTCGGGATTGGTAAGATCGTGCTGGGCAATCTGGTGCCGGGGCTGGCGATGCTCGCCATCGCCATTGTCGCCTTCGCCTGGATTGCGAGGTCGTTCCGGGAGGAGCCGGCGACACTAGCCGGGACGGGCGTACCTGCCTAGCGGCGCACTGCAGGAGTAGACTGTTCCGTGCTAACGGAGCACTAGCCCGAGTACAAGGTTTGTGCTGACGGCACACTACCACGAGTAGAAGGTTTGATGCTAAATTTCATTGCAGTATCGGAGGAATAAATGTCTGTTTCGTCACAGCCTGAAATCGATCTCACCGTCACAGCGAACGCTGGCGTTGAGGTCAAGAAGTTTATGGACGCCGAGGGAGTTACCCCCGAGCAGGGCGGGCTCCGCGTAAGCGTGCAGCCGGGCGGCTGCAGCGGCTTCAAGTACAGCCTGGTCATCGAAGACCGCTCGGCGGAAGACGACCTCGTGGTTCCGCGCGAAGGCTTCAGTGTTTTCGTCGATCCGTTCTCGGCTCAGTACCTGAACGGCGTCACGATCGATTACGTCACCTCGATGCAGGGCTCGGGGTTCACGTTCAAGAATCCGAATTCGACCGGCGGGTGCGGCTGCGGAAGCTCATTCTCTGCGTAGTGTCGTTGCTGGTTCGAAATACAACTCGAGGGCGGTGAAATGAAGACCAATTTCGCCGCCCTCGATTTTATTGTACTGGCTGCATACCTGATTGGAACCACCCTTCTCGGCATCTGGCTCGGCCGCAACCAGAAGGACTCCAAGGATTACTTCGTAGCGGGTCACGCGATTCCGTGGTGGGCAGTGCTCTTCTCGGTGGTCGCGACAGAAACCAGCGCGCTGACGTTCATCAGCATCCCAGGCCTCGCCTACACCACTAATCTCGGGTTCCTTCAGATTGCGGCCGGTTATCTGGTTGGGCGAATCGTGGTCGCTTATACGCTGCTTCCACGGTACTACCAGGGCGAGCTCGTCACCGCATACGCACTGCTCGAAAAGCGCTTCGGCGTTGGAACACGTCGTTTCGCGTCGATCATCTTTCTGGTCACTCGCGCCTTTGCCGACTCCGTGCGCGTATTCGCCACTGCGATTCCGATCGCGTTGATACTGGGGCCATCGGTGCCGCAACAGTACGTGATGCCAGTCGCGATTCTGGTGCTCGGCGCGCTGACCTTGATCTACACCTATCACGGCGGCATGCGTGCCGTCGTATGGACCGATGTGCTGCAGACGAGCGTGTACCTCCTCGGCGGGCTGTCGGCCGTGTACCTGCTCGGCAAAGGCGTGAGCGGAGGGTGGGGCGCAATTCTGAGTCAGGCTCACGACGCCGGCAAGCTTCGCGTCGTCGACGTCTACTTCGGCTTCGACAAGCCCTACACTCTCTTCGCCGGACTGATAGGCGGTGCGTTCCTCTCCATGGCATCGCACGGCGCCGATCAGGTGATCGTTCAGCGCCTGCTGGCGGCTTCGAGCCTGAAGGAGTCGCGCAAGGCGCTCATCGGGAGCGGTATCGCGGTCTTCTTCCAGTTCGGGCTCTTTCTCATGATTGGAATCGGTCTGTACGCGTTCTATCAGGCGCGGCCATTCGCGGTTCCCGATTCGATCTTCCCGACATTCGTCGTCGACTCGATGCCGGCTGGACTCAGAGGCTTGATCGTTGCGGCCGTGCTGGCGGCGACCATGAGCGCGCATTCCGGAGCGATGAACTCGCTCGCCGCGTCGACGACCCACGACATATACCTGCCACTCTCGGGACGCCGCGCCGACGACCCGCGAACGCTCAGGATGGCAAAGCTGTTTACCCTGTTCTGGGGCGCCATCCTGCTGATCGCGGCGCTCCTCTACAGGCAGCAGGGCACCCCCGTCGTCGTCATCGCGCTCTCGATCGCATCGTTCACTTACGGCGCGTTGCTCGGCGGCTTCTTTCTCGGCATGTTGTGGCGACGCGCGATCCAGAGAGACGCGATCCTCGGAATGGCGGTAGGCATCATCGCGATGAGTTTTGTCGTGTTCGCAAAACCGATGATGGCGGCATTCCCGTCGATGGCCGGCGCGCTCACCCCAATCTCGCACATCGCGTTTCCATGGTACGTACTCATAGGAACCACGTTTACGATGGGAGTAGCAATCCTTTCGTCGTTCACGCACCCCGCGCCGACTGACGGAGATCGCTGGAATTGAGTGAAATCGTCGTCGGCGTCGACGGAGGCGGATCGAAGACCCGCGTCCTCGTTGGAACCGCGGAAGGCGAGATTCTCGCGACAGTCGAGGGACCCAAGTCCGCCGTCTCACCGGGGGAGGCGCAGCGTTCAGCCGACGTCATCGGTGAGTTGGTGACCCGCGCAATCTCGGAGATCGCGCAGCCGGGCGCCGTCTTTCCCCGCGTTCTTTACTGCGGCGTCGCCGGAACCGGTCGGGACGAAGAACGGCGCGCGCTGCACGCCGCGCTCGACGCCAAGGAGCTCGCCGAAGAAGTCATCATCGATTCTGACGGCTTGATCGCGATGTACGATGCCTTCGACGACCGGGCGGGAATCCTGCTGGTCGTTGGAACCGGCTCGATTGCGTACGGGCGCAGCCCTGCAGGGGAGATCGTTCGCTGCGGAGGGTGGGGCCCGACGTTCGGCGACGAAGGTAGTGGTGGCTGGATCGGAAAGCGCGCGCTCAGCATCGTCGCGGCGTCGAGCGACGGACGCGAGCCGCCGACGGCCCTTCTCTTCCCGATTCTCGCCGCCACCGAATGCGATGACGTCGAGGACCTCATTCCGTGGGCGAAGGCAGCCGACGCCCGCGCCTTTGCTTCACTGGTGCCGGTGGTGTTCGCCGCGGCCGCGGCCGGAGATCCCCGCGCCAACGCCCTGCTCACGCTGGCGGCCGAAGAGCTGGTGCTGCATGTCCGCGCGCTGTCGCGTCAGCTATTTACCGACGAACGCGCAGCCGTAGCGGTAGCCTTCAGTGGTGGCCTTATGGACCGTGGATCGCCACTCAGGAAGCGGCTGGAGCAGCGCCTGAAGTCCGCTGTGCCAGGGGCACAGATTCGGTCGGAGGAAGTCCTGCCTGTGCGAGGGGCCCTTCGGGCGGCTGCTCGACGAATTCACCTTCCCACCTAGCCATCACGACTGTCGCGAGACAGTTCCCTACCAGGTTCACGCTCGTCCGCGCCATATCCATCAGCTCGTCCACGCCGAGGATTATGGCAACTCCCTCGAGTGGCAGGCCGAAAGTGTGGAGGGTGCCGGCCAGAATCACGAGCGAAGCGCGAGGCACCGCAGCGACGCCCTTACTCGTGATCATGAGAGTGAACATCATCGCCAGCTGTTGTCCGAACGACAGATTCACTCCCGCGGCCTGGGCGACGAACATCGATGCGACGGCGAGGTAGAGCGTGGATCCGTCGAGGTTGAACGAGTATCCGGTCGGCATGACGAAGGCGACGATACGCCGGGGAACGCCGATCGCCTCCATGATCTGCATCGCGCGCGGCAGCGCGGCCTCCGACGACGTCGTCGAGAACGCGATGAGCGCGGGCTCGCGCACGGAGAGGATGAACCGCCTGAGCGGCACCCGAAACAGAAGCGCGACGGGAAGGAACACGAACAGAACGAGCACGACCAGCGCGCCATATAGCGTCAGGATCAGTTTCCCGAGGTTGATCAGAACGCCAAGTCCGCTGTGGCCGACGGTGACGGCGATTGCCGCGCCGATACCGATCGGAGCGTAGCGCATCACGATCGCAGTGAACTTGAACATCACCTCGGCCAGCCCTTCGCACCCAGCGAGGACAATCTCCTTCGGACGCCCGCGCACCTGCGAGAGCGCCACCGCGAACAGGATCGAAAAGAAGACGACCTGCAGTACCTCGTTGTTGGCGGCGGCCTCGAAGAAGCTCTGCGGAACGACGTGCTCGAGGAACCCCATGCCGGTCGGCGCGGCTTTGACAAGCTGCTGCCCTGCGTCGGCCGTTGCGTGAATCGTCACGCCGACGCCCGGCTTGACGAGATTGGCGGCGCCCAGCCCGATGAACAGCGCGATCGTCGTGACGATCTCGAAGTAGATGATGGACTTGAGCGCCAGACGGCCGACGCGCTTCATGTCGTCCCCATGCCCCGCGATCCCGACGACCAGCGTGCCGAAGATGATCGGCACGATGATCGACTTGATCATCCTGAGGAACACAGTCGAGAGCGGCTTGAGCTGCACGGCGAACGCCGGAAACGCCCACCCGACGATCACGCCCAGCACCATCGCGATGATGATCCACGATGTGAGCGAGACGCGTCTGAGATTCCGGAAAATCATGCCCATGCGATTGTAGTAACCGGGTGAGCGATCAGGGTTCGATCGGTGGCGGCGGCTCGAGCGGGACCGGGGCCGATCCGCGGCGCAGCGTCGAGTTGGCGTAGCCATACGCGAAGTAGAGCGCGAGCCCGATGAGGAGCCAGAGGCCGAACCGCTCCCACGCGCGAACGGGCAGGCCGAACATCACGTAGATGCAGGCGCCGGCACCGACGAGTGTCACGGGCCAGACGAACGGAACGCGAAATGGCCGTGGCCTGTCTGGATCCTTGTACCTCAG
>DATHHC010000032.1:0-6666 GCA_035317285.1 Gemmatimonadaceae bacterium
CTTCTCGGTGAGAGATCCGTCTTCGACCGAGCTGCAGAAATCGTCACCGATCAGCTTGGGTGCGGCGGCGCGCCAGCGGTCATCACCCCCAGCGATGAGCCGCGATCTCAGCCCGCGGAGAGCGGACACAGCGCGCTCGTAGCGTCCATCGAACCGCTCGGCGATCGCGTCGCGTATTTTCGCCGCGGCCCCGGGAACGCCGCCCGCTGTAACCGCGATGGTGACGTCGCCGGAACGATGCATTGCCATGGTGTGAAAGTTTCCTTCGTCCGGATGATCGGTGATGTTGACGAGCTTCCCGCGGGTGTTGGCATCGAGCGCGATCTGCGCATTCACCTCACGGGAGTCGGTGGCGGCAACGACGAGCGTCGCGCGATCCAGGTGCGCGCTCCTGTACGCGTCGCGCACGATCGTGATCCGGTGCTGCTGTCCGGCTTCTTCCAGCTCGGCGGTCACGAGCGGCGAGACGACCCGCACCTGAGCGCCCGCATCAGCCAGCGCGAGCGCCTTGCGCGTCCCGACCGATCCACCGCCGAAAACGACGGCGGTGATGCGCTCACCGTGCAGCGCGATCGGAAAATCACTCACAGGAACTGCCCCCGATTCAGTGATGCCATTCTGAACACCACGTAAAGCGCGACGACGCTTGCGAAGGTCACCGCTGACATCAGCGCCGCACGACGCGCCTGCCAGCCGCGCAGCATTCGCCCGAGCGCAAGGGCGCTCACTCCCACCCAGGCGCCCATGCCCCAGATAATCTGCGGCAGTACCAGTGCGCGATACTGGAACGAGTATGCTGCCGCAAGCGCGAGGCCGAGGGTGAGGCCGAGAAACCCCGCGATCGACGCCAGGTGATTGACACGATCGAGTGTGTCGAGCGGCGGGAAGAATCTGAAGATCGCTCCAAACCGCGCCGACTTGAGTTCGCGTCTGGCGACGAGGTACATCGTTCCCGCGGCGGCCGCCGTCGCGTACGCGGCGATTCCGATGAAGCTCAGCACTATGTGCATGGTGAGCCAGACGGCGCGCGCGCCCTGCGGCTCGAGGAATGGGTGCATGCCGGCCAGGTTGCCGGCTACGGTGACCAGCGCCGCAACGGGCGCCGCAACGAGGGCCAGGCTCACCTCACGCGCCAGACTCTCCACGACCACGAGGGAGAGGGCGAGGACGAGACCGGCAAACGAGAGCCCCGGTCCGAGCCCCGTGAGGGACGCAGCGCCAGACTGTCGAGTCAGGCCCGCGAGCGCGGTGGCGTGGGCCCCAATTCCAAGCAGAAGAGCGATGACCACGGCACCAACTGGCGCCTTCACTCGGCGCGCGAATGGTAGCGCCGCAATGGCGGCTGCCGCGAGATAAAAAGTGACGGCGACGAAGTGGGCGATCGGAATCATCGGATCGCCCTAATTTAATTCCTCGTTCCGCTTTTAGCGCGTCATCGGCGGGCTAAACGTACCCTCGATGACGCACGCTTTCTCAGTCCATCTTGGCGGTCAGGCGCGTTTTCATCCCGTCGCGTATCGTCGGCTGAGTCTGCCTGATGATGATCGCTGTCGTCGCATAGGGTGTAACGCGCACGACCTGAGCAACGCCGGCGATCACCGGAGGAGCGTGATTCTCCTGGTCGGGTCCGGTGCTGTCGTCGATGAACGACACCTGATCGCCCATCTTTATGCCACTCTTGGCATTATTCGAAATGAGAACGTAGTACCCGATAGTTGGCAGCACCGGTTCGTTGTGCACGTAGACAACTTTTCCTGTCGGCCCAGAAACCGCCGAGAGGGTTCCAAACGGTGAGGAAAGATCCGTCGTCGGTACTATTCTCTGGCCGAGCATGATCTCGCCGTACTGCCGGAACACTCGCGCGATCGGGCGCTGGCCCTGTGGAAGGCTTTCAATCCGCAGGATTCCGGTCGGAATTACGACCTGGCCGAACTCACCGAGGTCGGGACCGAGCACGTAGGACATGTAAACATCGCCGATACGTGGGGCCACACCCTTCGGAAGGTCGACGAAAAGAGCGTCGTGGATCTGATACCTGACCTGAATGACACTGGTTGTAATACCGGGGCGATCGACGCTGGAGATGAGCCTGCCGGCGTCTTTCGGTCCACCTTGGCGATCCGCGTACGGTGCTGACTCCACTTCGCCCCTGCGTAAACCACCTGCGCGGGGGCGGCCAATCACATCAGCTTCTTGCGCTGCCGCGGCGCGGCTGAGCGGCGAAGCGAAGATCGTCATGTCCGACCGTCCACTACTGGTGGGCTCCTGCGTCTGGCTGAACGCGGTAGGAGCCGAGACGGCGGAACGCGTTATGACGTGGGAGACAACCTCGCCGGCGCTATCGGCCTGCGCGAGCGCCTGGGTTCTCACTTCGGTTCCCCAGATGCGGATTACTTCGCCGGGATAGATCCAGTGGGGATCCTTCACGACATCGGTGTTGCGGCGGAAGATTTCGGGCCAGCGGAACGGGTCCTTCAGGTAGAACTGCGCCAGATCCCAGAGCGTATCGCCCTTCTTCACCACGTGCTTCACTTCCTTCGCAGTATCGCCGGTCATGACGAGGTTGTTCGTCGTATCCGTCTGAACCGGCTTCACGGTGTTCACGGTATCCGAGGTGGCCGGCACCTGGGCGAGTGCGGTTTTGCCGCCTGCCGCCAACAATACCAGGGCGGCGCCGAAGATTGAGGCGCGAACGCCTGATCTCTTTGCGATTGTTGACGATGCTTTCAGGAAATGACCGATCACTCGTGCTCCCGGGACTTTGACGGATAGTAAGATGCCAACCAATGGACGGCAGGCTGCCGAGGAAGGTCACGGCCTTCCTCGGCTAGCCGGGTCGCGTCGCACTGACCACGAGAATACCAAAGCAGGGGGCCGATAGCTCGCAGCCTAATCGCCAGGAGCTTTCATACTGGCGTTCAATGACCCCAATTGACGGATTTCAAGTTTTGCCTATCCGGATAGAAAGCTCCGAGCGACCGGCTGCTAGGCTACCAGCCCCCGCTTAAGTCCTCCAGATAACAAGAACGGCCCCGCAAAGCGGGGCCGCCCAAGAGATCTGTAATAGAAGGTCCTAGAAGGGGAGGTCGTCGTCGGCTTCCTCGAGCGCACCGGGGAAATCCTCGAATTCCGCTCCCCCCGTTGCCGCTGCCCCAGCCTTTGCTCCGGCGGTTGCAGGCGCCCGGCTCCGTCCGGCACTCTCGCCCTCAAAATCGCCCCCACCCGAGCCACCGCGGCCGCCGCCGAGCATTACCAGCTCGCGAACGTTGATCTCGGTGCTGTAGCGAGTCTGGTTCTCCTTGTCCTGCCACTGGCGATACTCGATGCGTCCCTCGACGTAGAGCCTGTCTCCCTTCTTGCAGAACTTCTCGACGACATCTGCCAACCCGGTGCCCTTGGAGTTCCACACCACGCACCGATGCCACTCGGTCTTCTCCTGCTTCTCACCGCTCGGCGAGTTCCAGTTGCGGGTCGTCGCGAGCGAGAAGGTCGCGACCCTGTTGCCACCCGTCGTCGACCGGACTTCGGGATCACTGCCCAGATTTCCGATCAGCATCACTTTGTTCAGACTTCTGCTCACTGTGCCTCCTGGCGAGAGTTCGTTTCCCGCCCAGAATAGTATAGATAGGGCTCAGAGCCCGAGCAAACCAACGATTTCATCGGTCAGCAAAACTTCCCGCCGATCTCTCCTCATCACCTTCGGCGACTTCCAGCGTCCTTCGCATCACCAGCGCGTCCTCGACGGGGCGACGATAGTAGTTCCGCCTCCTGCCGATCTCGGTGAAGCCCCGCGAGTCATAAAGCGCACGTGCGGCGTGATTCGATTCGCGAACCTCCAGAAACGCGGTCCGGACTCCGCGGCCGCTCAACTCGATCAGGACGGCATCGAGCATCTGTCCGGCCAATCCCCTGCCCCGAAATGTCGGCTCGACCGCGACGTTCAGAAGCTCCGCGTCCTCGCCAACCGCAAACGCAATCACGTACCCAGCAACTTTGCTGTCCGGCGGGAATCCAATTACCTGAAAGATAGCAGAATGGCCGCCGAGTAGACGGCGGAATGATTCTTCGGTCCAGGGATCGGCAAAGCTCTGGCGCTCGATCTGAACGATCTGATTCAGATCGGAATGAGTCGCGGGCCGAAGCAGCGCGGTCACGTTGCGAGCGGACGTCCGTGCGCGGCTTCCCAGCGCACCTGCGCCTCCGCGAGCCGGCCATAGTCCGGCTCCCACGAAGCGAGATCCACGGGTCCCGCTTCGACAATGGAAGCGAGGATGGGCGCAACGCCACGCGCGTGGGGATGCAGGTCGAGCCGTTGCGCCGGCCCAACTATCCGAAGCGACGGCTCTCGCTCGGCGAGATCGGCGAGCTCGGCAGCTGAGATGAGCGTCGCCGGGCCACCCTGAATCGCCATGCCGGCGGGGCCGAGTATGATGCGGGCTGCAAAGAATTCACCCCGCATCGCGTCGAGAACCGAGAGATATTCCCCGATGGGGAGGGACGGTTGTGCCCCCGACGCAGTCAGCAAGAGCGACGACACCGAGTAAAGCTCGACACCGTATCCCGTCGCCAGCCCCTTCGCCACCGACCCGGCCACGCGCAGGCTCGTAAAGCTTCCCGGCCCGGATCCGCACACTATTCGTGCGATCTCGCCTCGTCCCGCGCCGGCCTCCGCGAGGCACTCCGCCACCGCCGGCATCAGCCTCTCCCCCCGCCCCGCGCGCGGGCTTCCGCCGTCTTCGGCACGCAGCGTCCGCTCGGCCACGACTTCCGAGCCGCGGATGAGCGCGACGCTGCCTTCGTAAGTCGCGCCTTCGAGTGCAAGCGTACAGTACCGCGCCATCAAATCGCTCCCCTTTGCGTGCGACTATCCAGCAAGAAGAATTCGACGAGTGGAATCGTCCAGAACGTAATCGAGATCGATAGGCACGTGATCGTCGGGCAGCCGGAAGCCGGCGCGCTCGGGCCACTCGACCAGGATCAGCGACCGCGACGACACGATCTCGTCCCAGCCGATGTTCGTGAGCTGGTCCGGAGATTCGAGCCGATACAAGTCGATGTGGAAGACGGCGGATTTGGGAGCTCCGTACTCGTGGACCAAGGCGTAGGTCGGGCTCGTGATCTCCTCACGCACTCCGTAGCCACGACAGATCGCTTGTGCGAGCGTGGTTTTGCCGACGCCCAGCTCTCCGGTGAGCGTTACCAGGAGTGGAGGCGAACTCGAGCGGCCAAGCTCGTGCCCCCAATGGCGCAGCTCGTCCTCGGTGAGCTTGAGGTGACCCCTGTCAGCGCGCGGAGGAACGACGTGCCGGTGCGCAGGCATCTCTAGCGGCCGTGCAGGCCCGCGAGCGATCCTCCTCGACTGCTTTCCCGTCCGGCTTTGGCCTTTACCTCAAACAGCTCGTCGCGAAGGCGCGCCGCCGTCTCGAAGTCGAGATTGGTAGCCGCCTCGCGCATTTGTGCCTCGAGATCGGCGATGAGCGCCGGCAGGTTCTCCATCCCGTAATGCGATCCCGACTCGGCCACCCGCCGCGTACGCTCCTTCTCGCGCTCATCCCGCTCCACGCGCGAATCAGCCACGCGCGTTGTGAACCGCACCTGGTCGACGCTCTTCTTCACACTGATCGGCGTTATTCCGTGCTCGACGTTGTACGCGGTCTGGATCACTCGCCTGCGATTTGTCTCGTCGAGACATCGCTGCATTGAACCTGTGATCTTGTCCGCGTAGAAGATCGCGCGACCGCTGAGATGACGGGCTGCCCGGCCAACCGTCTGGATGAGAGAGCGATCGCTGCGCAGGAAACCTTCCTGGTCGGCGTCCAGGATCGCTACGAGGGAAACCTCGGGAAGATCGAGGCCTTCTCGCAGAAGATTGATTCCGATTAAAACATCGAATTCGCCGAGGCGGAGTCCGCGGACGATCTCCATCCGTTCGATGGCGTCGATGTCCGCGTGCATGTACCGCACGCGCACTCCCATCTGCTGGAGATAGTCGGCTAGATCCTCCGCCATCCGCTTGGTCAGAGTCGTGACGAGAACGCGCTCGCCCTTCCGCTCGCGCAGGCGGATCTCGCTGAGCAGGTCGTCCACCTGACCGCGCACCGGGCGAACCTCGATCTCCGGGTCCACGAGGCCGGTGGGTCTGATGATCTGCTCGACGATCACGCCTTCCGAGAGGCGTAGCTCGATCTCCCCCGGCGTTGCCGTGATGTTGAGCGCGCGTGGTGTCAACGACAGGAACTCGTCGAACATCAACGGCCGGTTGTCGAGCGCGCTCGGCAGCCGGAATCCGTAATCGACCAGCGTGAGCTTGCGCGCGCGGTCGCCGTTGAACATTCCGCCGATCTGCGGCAACGTGACGTGCGACTCGTCCACGACGACGAGGAAATCCTCGGGGAAATAGTCGAACAGGCACGCCGGGCGCTCGCCCTGCGCGCGATCCGACAGGTGCCGAGAGTAGTTCTCGATTCCGGCGCAGGTACCTATCTCGAGCATCATCTCGATGTCGAAGTTGGTGCGCGACTCGAGACGCTGCGCCTCCAGCAGCTTCCCCGATGAGCGCAGCTCAGTGAGACGCTGCACCAGCTCCTCGCGAATGAGCCCGACCGCGCGCTCGATCCTCGGACGCGATGTCACGAAGTGCTTCGCCGGATAGACCGCCGCCTTTTC
>DATHHC010000033.1:0-11981 GCA_035317285.1 Gemmatimonadaceae bacterium
AGATTGGTGGTTGACGGCACGGAAGTCAGATTCACCGTGACGCTCGTTCCTCCAGGCGAATACACCAGGTATTCGACGCCCGGCTTGGCAAGACAATATCCGCTACTTGCGAGCTCACCATGTGGAAGCGCGTGGGCCAGGTCCATCCGCAGCGCGTAGCTCCGGGCATAGCCAAGATTCTTCCTGATCGCCTCCCATTTCGGATCGTTCGGGTTGTAACTCGGATCTGAGACGCCAGGGCTATTGTCGTAGCCGTCCATGAGGATCGGGTTATGGCCCCTCGTCAGGCTCTTCCATACCCACGGCACGTCACCGCAGATCCCGCAGAGATGATCGGTGTCCGTGATACTCACCTTGGTGCCAGTAGCCACGACCGGATCATTCATGGCACCGTTCATCGACACCCAGTCGGCGGGGCTGTTCAAGACGTCAGCGTTCGACCCATTGGGCCAAGCCACTGTCATCCCGATTGGATGCTGTTTGGGCTTCGTGGCCTCGTAAGAGCGAATGAAGTTGATCATGTGGTACTGCCAGGTTTTCGCCGAGGGATCACTCTCGTCGCTGATCTCGTAGATCACGTTGTCGAGATCGTTCACCGCGTCGATGACCGCTCTTGTATAGGTCTCTTGAAGAGTCGTAATCGCGGGAATGCTCAGCTGCTCTGTTTCGCGTCCGGACTGATCCCCGTTCGGATCTCCATTAATGCCGTTGATGTTGTTCGCTGAGTTGAATGGATGGCCGCGCCACGGGTTGGCGAGCGCTGTTGCCTTCTTCTCGATGCTCCAGCCATCAAAAAGCATGACCGAGACGTAGATGCCTTTCGCTCCAGCATCTATCACACGCTGCCGAAGTCGAGTCAGGTAGGCTTGGTTGATCTGGTTGAGATCGAACTTGAGACCGCCGTCAATACCCGTTCCCGGACCCGTCCTCACATAAAGCGTCGGCGAGATCCAGTGATCGTAGGAAACCTCGCTGCTCCACTTCGCCTGCTCCCACAACCAGAGTCTCGTGAAGTTGTGGTTGTGGCTCTGGAGAAAGTTGAGGTACGTGGTATTGTCGAACGCCGGAGGAGGATTGGTGCGACCGTCGTCCTGCACGTTTTTCCAGAAATGGGAGCCCGTCAAGTACACCACCTTGCCAGTGGGATCAGCGAAGTACCGTGGATTGTCGGCGCTCTTGTGCAGCGGACCCGGGAGACTGGAAGATGCCGGTGTCACCGTAATCGAGGAAGTTCCGCTCTTGCCCTCGCTCGTTGCGGTAATCCTTGCCGATCCAAGTCCCACTCCTGTGACAACCCCCGTAACGGTGTTGACGCTGGCGACCGAGGAAGCATCTGAGCTCCACACGACGCTGCGACCGGTCAGGACGTTGTTGTTGGCATCCTTTAGCGTAGCCGAGAGCGGCTGAACACCACCGACCGCCACAGTAGCCGACGATGGACTAACGGCAACACTAGCGACGGGCGCCGGCGTCACCACAACCGAAGCTGTGCCACTCTTGCCCTCGCTCGTCGCCGTGATCATAGCGGGGCCGCCGGCCGTTACGCCCGTCACGACACCGGTATTCGCGTCGACGCTCGCCATTCCGGTGTTATTCGAGTTCCAGGTAATCGAGCGCCCGGTGAGCACGTTATCGTTTGCGTCTTTCGCTGTCGCGGTCAGTTGTTCGGTCGCACCGGCCGTCACACTGCTTGATGCGGGACTCACGGTCACCGTGGCCACGGGCACTGCCGTCACGGTAATGGCGGACGTGCCCGTCTTCCCTTCGCTCGTCGCTGTAATTGTTGCGCTGCCTACTGACACCGTCGTGACGAGCCCATTCGCATCCACGGTCGCGGCCGCGTTGCCGGAAGACCACGTAACATTGCGGCCGGTGAGCACCGCTCCACCTGCATCCTTCATCACCGCCGTCAGTTGCTGAGTGTTGCCCACGACGACGCTCGCCGACGACGGACTGACTGTCACGGTCGCGACCGAAACCGCCGTCACCGTAATAACCGCCGTGCCGCTTTTCCCTTCGCTGGTTGCAGTAATCGTCGCCGTACCGCTACCCACTCCCGTAACGAGACCAGTGCTCGCATCCACCGTCGCCACTGATCCAACGTCAGAGGTCCACGCGATGTTGCGACCGGTCAGCGTATTGCCGGCGGCATCCGTAGTTGTGGCTGTCAACTGCTGAGTCACGCCAGTCACGATGCTCGCCGAGGTCGGATCCACGGTGACCGTTGCGACCGGGACCGACGTTGCGGTAACCGTGATCGCGGATGTCCCGCTTTTTCCTTCGCTCGTCGCTGTGATCGTTGCCGACCCCGCTGCCACGCCGGTTACGAGACCGTTGGCATCCACCGTCGCGAAAGCCGTGTTGCTCGAGGACCAGGTCACAGAGCGACCGGTCAGCACTGCATCGGTCGAATCCTTCGTCGTCGCCGTCAATTGTTGCGTCGCCCCGACTACCACGCTCGCTGCGGAAGGGCTTACGGTCACCGACGCCACCGGCGCGGGAGTTACGGCGGTACCAAAGGAGCCCCCCTCCCAATCGTCAACCGTAACGGTACTGCCGTAAACGCCTACGCCTGCGGATCCGCCTGGCAGCGATGCATCGGTAACGCTGCCCAGAGCGACACCGTTCTTGTAACAGGTGACGGTAGTGCCAACGACCGCGATCTTGATGACATCGCCAGCCGCAAAAGTCGTGGCGAAGCTACGAAGGGTCGTCTGGCTACCATTGATGTTTTTCGCCACCTCCGTGTGACCAGCACCGGCCGCACCATCGGTGTAGCAGAGGTAGCCGTTATAGACTCCGTCGCCCTTTCCACTCGCCCGGGCAACTATCGTCACATACTGAGATCCGCTGGAAAGCCCGCCGGCGATTCGTGCCTGGGAATACTGATCATTGTTGAACGCGTTGGCGATCCAAAACGCGAAAAGGTCCTTGGCGTTGACCGAGCCGAGACCCAATCCGGATCCGTTTCGGTTGATTGTGCCGGAGGTGCGTTGCTGGGCCCACGACCCGGCGAGTGCACCGGTTGCACCCGTGAAGGCCTCGGTATAGCTCGCAGTTACGACGAGCGCCGCGGTCGTTGCATTTGGAGCAGGTAGACCGACTATTCCGTCGGCACCGGCACAGGATAGGATTAGCCAACCAAGCGCGAGCGATCCAACCACTCGATGAGTAGTCATCTGGACGGAGGCGTAGGTGATTGTAACACACGCTACAATTGTTGCAGCGACGCCCCACCCTAAGGCAAGTGCTACACCAGCTCTGGCTCTTGCGCGGCTTTCTGCTGGGCAACGGATCAGCTGGAGCGTTGCGGCGACGCAACGGTCGCGGTCGCGCGGCCTAAAGGAAAAACATCAGAGTCGCGACCTTAGACAGCTGCTTTTTTCAGCGCAGAAAGAGCACGTCGTCGGCGCCGTGGGCGGGGATTTGGCGACTTCCTCCGCCGGCGATTGTTCCTAGTGTCGTCGCCACACCCGTACCCGAGTTGAACCACTCGACGGTGAGATTGGTGGTTGACGGCACGGAAGTCAGATTCACCGTGACGCTCGTTCCTCCAGGCGAATACACCAGGTATTCGACGCCCGGCTTGGCAAGACAATATCCGCTACTTGCGAGCTCGCCATGTGGAAGTGCGTGGCCCAGATCCATTCGCAGTGCGTAGCTCCGAGCGTAACCAAGATTCTTCCTGATCGCCTCCCACTTGGGATCGTTCGGGTTGTAACTCGGATCTGAGACGCCAGAGCTGTTGTCGTAGCCGTCCATGAGGAGCGGGTTGTGTCCCCTCGTCAGGCTCTTCCACACCCAGGGTACATCACCGCAGATCCCGCACAGATGATCGGTATCCCAGAGACTCACCTTTGACCCGTCGGCCACCGCGGGATCCGATATACTGCCGTCCATGGCGACCCAGTCGGCCGAGCTATTCATGACGTCAGCGTTGGTGCCAGGAAACGGCACGCTCATACCGATCGGATGGTGCTTGGGTTTCGTCGCCTCGTAGGACCGAATGAAGTTGATCATGTGATACTGCCACGCGTCTCCAGATGGATCACTCTCGTTGCTGATCTCATAGATGACGTTGTCGAGATCGTCCACCGCATCGACCACGGCGCGCACGTAAGCCTCCTGCAGCGAAGTTACAGCGGGAATACTTAGCTGCTGTGTTTCGCGTCCCGACTGATCCCCGTTTGGATCTCCGTTGATTCCGTTGATGTTGTTCGTTGACCTGAATGGGTGAGCTAGCCACGGATTGGCCTTGGCAGAGCCGGGTTTGGTCTCCACACTCCAGCCGTCGAAGAACATGACCGAGACGTAGATCCCCCTCGCTCCAGCGTCTATCACGCGCTGCCGCAGTCGAGCCAGGTAGGCGGGGTTGATCTGGCTGAGATCGAACTTGAGACCGCCGTCAGCAGCCGCTCCCGGACCTGTCCTCACATAAAGCGTCGGCGAGAACCAATGATCGTAGGCGACCTCGCTGCTCCACTTCGACTGCTCCCACACCCAGAGTCTGGTGAAGTTGTGGTTGTGGCTCTGGAGAAAGTTGAGGTACGCCGTGTTGTCGAACGCCGCGGGAGGATTCGTCCGATCATCGTCCTGCACGTTCTTCCAGAAATGGGAGCCCGTCAAATACACGACCTTCCCCGACGGATCCGCGAAATACCGCGGATTGTCCATGCTCACGTGCAATGGACCGAGCGATTGCGCATGAGTCGACACTGTGAGCGTCGTCGAATCTCCGAGGCCGCTGAACTCGGCGCGAATAACGGTCGTTCCCACACCGACCCCAACGGCAGTGCCATCGGAATTGATCGTGGCAATCGCGGGAACACTCGACTGCCAGACGACACCCGTAAGCGTATTCGACGAGCCGTCCGCATATGAGCCAGTCGCCAGGAAAGCCACGATATCGCCTGGTGCGATGTTGGCGCCGCGGGGAGTAGCAACGATGCTCGACAGCGCGGGCTGCTCACTCGTGCTGCTGCAAGCAGCCAGCACGAGCAGGATGAAACAGAGATCCCGGGTATGCTTCAGTTTCAACTTCTATCCTTAGCGACGCTGTGCCAGAACCGCGATCGTTTGACCAAGTCCAAGGCGCTCACGCCCTCGATCGATCGCCGCGCGGAGTCCCAGCGTTCGAAGCAGTGAGTTGACCCTGTGGGAGTTCACGAATCGGAGGATGCCGAGGTGACCCTCCGGAACCAGGGTCGTGAGGCGCCGCACGACAAAATCATCAGCCAGGAGGTCGCGCAGTTCACTTCTGGTCACCCAGTGCCGAATCTGCCCGACACCTTGCGGGTCCACATCACTTCGTCGTTCGAACACGAAGCGGTTCTGAATGGTCAACATCAAATAGCCGCCCGTCTTGAGCGCACGACACACTTGTCGCACGAACGCCGGCTGATCAGCGACGTGACTCAGCGTGTCCAGTGAAACTACGACATCGAAACGACCGTCGTTCGATTCGAACTTCGCGAAATCTCCGCACTCGAACGGAATCTGTGGATATCGCGTCCGTGCTTCCAGAATGGACGCATCTGCCAGGTCTACTCCGGTAGTCGGGCCGAATTCCGCCAGTTGGGCCGTCAGCCACCCGGTTGCGCAACCCAGATCAAGTATCCGCGGCTCGGGGAGAGCGAGCTCGCGCAGCCAGCCCAGGACAATGTCGCGCCGCCGTATCGTAGCCAAATCGAGGTGCGCAACTTTTTCCGCGCTTCGGTGCTTCGAGTTCCACTCATTCCAGAATCTCTGCTGAGCGTCCTCGTCAGGGGTTGTCCGCGCCGTCATTCTGTCAAAACTCCAGCGTCGTCTTGCGAGACATGAATGCCTCTGCATACCGCGATGCGGCGCGACACTCGACCCCACGTAGCCGCATCAGCCCGAGGAACGTCTCTTCGTCAAACCAGCCCTTGCTTCGCTGCGTAGCGAAGACTTGCATCAGCGCGCGCACCTTGCGCCGCGCCGTCGCCGCGGAGAGGGGGACGTAACAGTTCGGTTGCCCGAGGTCGCCATCCCATTTTGGAATCTCGTACTCGAGGACGACCTGATCTCGAAAGGTGTTCCAGGCGAGATCAGACAGTATCCGATGGTCCTGGTGTCGATCGCTTCGCGCGTGCGTGAACACGAGATCAGGTTGAATGCGCGACGCAAGCTCCTCGCACGCATCCTTCACTTCCCCGAATTCCGCGGGGAAAAAACCATCGCGGAACTCGTGGAGGCTCAGCTGCTTCGCGTGATTGCGACCGAGGAACAGGCGTGCGCTACGGGACGCTTCCTCGCCGCGCCGCTCGTCACCGCTGAACACGGCCCAATGCACTCTCGCGCCGCCAGCCACGAGACGCAGCACGGTTCCGCCGCATCCAATCTCAATGTCATCGGAGTGAGCACCCAGGCAGAGAACGCGAAGCGGCCGCCCTCGCGGCCGTGTCAGTAGGAGTGGAAGCACAGTCGACCTTCGAGCTCAAGCCGGATCACCTGGGCACCAGGTCGCGGCCCACGCTTCCGATGGTATACCCGTTAATTGGTCCGCCGACGGGCGCGTGACCATTGGCGCCCACGTGGCTCGAGCCATTCCCGTTCATTTGCGCGTGAGCGCTTGCGTAGCCGTTTCCGGTTCCATTGGAGTTCCACACGTACCAGGGAGGTTTCCCCGAGGACTGGAGCTCGTCGAGACGCGCCTTGTCCTTGGCGGTATCCATGGGAAGCCAGAACCCATCGTACGGATAGGCGAGCAACTGATTATCGGCCACCATTCGTTGGAACGGCTCGAGTACCAGCTCCTCTCCTTCCTTGATGTAATCGAAAATCTCCTGGCGAAAGACGAAGAAGCCTCCGTTGACGCGAAGTCCGGACTGCACGATGTCCCGGAAGGACTCGACGCGACCCTGTCCGTCCACTGAAACGAAGTGATAGCTCAGGTTCGGCTTGACCGAGAGGAAGCACGCCGCGGATCCGTCGCGGCGAAACGTTTCGATCTGTTGCGGGAGTGGAACGTCGCTCAGCCCATCGCTGTAGTTCGCCAGGAACATCTCCTCTCCCGCGAGATGCTTTTTGACGAGCGAGAGCCGCTCTCCGATGTTGCTGGTCAGACCAGTGTCGACGAATGTGATCTTCCAATCGTCGATGTCGCTGGTGAGTAGCTCGCGCCGACGCCCGCCTTCGGTGAGTATGAAGTCGTTCGAGAGCCCTTCCTCGTAGTGCAGGAAGTAGTTCTTGATCATGTCGCCGCGATAGCCGAGGCACAGGATGAAATCCTTGTGCCCGAAGTGGGCGTAGTATTTCATGATGTGCCAGATCATCGGACGATAGCCAAGCGGGACCATCGGTTTGGGTACGTTCTCGGCGTAATCGCGAAGGCGCATGCCAAGACCGCCGCAGAACAGAACAACTTTCATGAGGTCCTCGTCAGGTAAGAATCAATGTCGGATTCAGTAGCACCACGAACTGCCGCCACACTCTTGTTACGACCGTAAGCCCTATACCAACCCACTGTGTGCTCGAGCGCCGCGCCCACATCCCAGCGCGGCCTCCAGCCCAGGCAGTTTCGCGCGTGCGATGAGTCCAATCGCAGAACTCCAGTCTCCTTCGAGTCGCCAGCCTCCTCGATCACCCAGGTCGCGCCATCGCCCCATAGCTGCGCGAGCCGATCGGCGAGCCACGACACCGGACGAGCATCAGCATCGACCGGCCCGAAGTTCCAGGCAGAGGAGAAAGCGGCGTCACCGTGCCACAGCCGCTCGGCGAGCATCATGTAACCGATGAGCGGATCCAGGACGTGCTGCCACGGTCTCACCGCGGAAGGACTCCGGATGATGACCGCCTCGCCGTCGAGAAATCCGCGCATCAGGTCGGGCACGATGCGCATGAACGACCAGTCGCCTCCTCCGATCACGTTGCCGGCGCGTGCAGTCGCGATGCCGACGCCATGTTCATGGAGCTTGTCAGCTGGAAAAAAGGAAGCACGGTACCCGGCGGAAACGAGCTCAGCACATGCCTTGCTGTTCGAATACGGATCCTTTCCACCGAGCCGGTCAACTTCGCGATAGCCCCAGGGCCATTCGCGGTTGTCGTAGCACTTGTCGCTCGTGACCATGACGACGGCTCGCACTCCTGCGGTCTGCCGCACAGCCTCGAGGACGTGCACCGAGCCCAGCACGTTCGTGGCATAAGTTCCAACCGGATCTTCGTACGACGGGCGCACGAGCGACTGCGCCGCCAGATGCAGCACTACTTCCGGGCGTGCCGCCTGCATTGCGCGCGTGAGGCCGGGAAGATCGCGTACGTCTCCCTCGATGGACTTGATTCCCTGCGCCGCGCCGGTGTCGTCGAAAAGATTCGGCTGACTCGGTGGCGCGAGCGCGAAGCCGGTTACGTCGCTGCCCAGTCGCTGCAAGAGCAGGACGAGCCACGCACCCTTGAATCCAGTGTGCCCGGTCACGAATACCCGCCGGCCGCGCCAGAATGCGCTGTCGATCACGCGACTTCTCCTACCGGCTCCAACAGCCCGGTCGCTTTGAGCGCGCTCGCAGCGGCATGAATCACATTGAACTCGAGTCCTGATCTCTCGGCGATGTCCAGAAGTCCATGGTCGCCGTCGGATTGGTTGAGGACCCAGAGCAGCGCGAGCTCCATCGAAGGAAGCTCGCTCTTGCCCGCGACGCCGCTGTACAATCCGCGACGTCCCAGCTGCGGCTCGCAGTGTGGGTTCAGGTTCCGATAACGGCCATCATTCTCCAGAACATCGAGAATCGCTTCGCACGCGCACAGCGAATGCGCGAGGTGCTCGGGACTCACGAACTCCAGATTGTCGGCGGACGTGTGGTACTCGGGATACTTGCCGTTCGGCGTTCGTGTGAGGCATCCAACAGCCAGATCGAATCCGGGCGAGCAGTACTGCCGTTCGTCGTAACCGTATGGGACGAAGTCGATGATGGTGTGATCGCCGCTGTGTCTGAGAACGTGGCTGGCGGCACGATCTATCAGCGCATCGCCGCGGCGGCTACGCTTGTAGGTGGGGCTGCCGCGATCGCCGAGGCAACTCAGAACCAATCCATGCTTGATTCGATCGACTTTATCCTGGTTCTGCGCCAGCCACGCGATAGAACCGATCGTCCCCGGAATGAACAGGAAGCGATAGCTCAATCTCCTTGGACGCTCGGCCAGCCTGCGAGCGAGATTGATCGCGACCGCCATCCCCGCGAGGTTGTCGTTCGCGAGCGACGGATGGCAGCTGTGACAGGACAGCAGCACTTCATCGCTGCTCTCGCCTGGCAGGAGGAATTCTCCCCACGTCAGATTGCCCGGCGCCAGAGTGCTGTCGATGCAGACGTCGTACTCTCCGTCGGGCAGCGCCTGGAGCTGGCGATGAGTGAGGCAGAAGCCCCAGCTCTCCTTATAGTAGGACGTGCGATACGGAATCCAGTCCGGATGCTCGGGATTCGAAAAAAGATGTGGGCGCAGCTCGCTCAGCGTCATCCGCTTGCGGACGGGCGTACTATAGTTGACGACGTGCAGATTGTGGCTCTGAAAATCGATTACGCGCTCACCACGGGAATTGGCAACCCACGCGTCGCGGATATTCCACTCCCGAGGAACCGTCCAATCGAACACCGGCGTGCCAGTGGGGACCTCGTGAATCTCGAGGGGCACGAGCTGCTGAAGCCTCCCGAGAGTCTTGCGAAATCCGTCACCCGTGATGCTCCGGCAGATCGGATAGAGGTCCGTTACGAGCGCGTGCATCTCGGCGCCGAGCGACACGGGCGCGACGGTCAATTCCACGGTGAATCCTCGTCGCGGAAATCGCTCCAGCCGGCATCGCGTGGCCCGATCACCGAGACCGGAAGGGGCCAGGTGATGCCGAAAGCGCTGTCGTCCCAGCGAACGCCCGCGCCGGCATCAGGCTCGTAAAACGACGACATCTGATAGAGAATCTCGGAGTCGCGCTCCAGCGTCATGAACCCGTGAGCGCAACCCTCCGGTATGTACAGGGCGCGTCCATTGTCGGCCGAGAGCTCGACGCCCACCCACCGGCGGAATGTCGGGGAGTTCTTGCGCAGATCGAGCGCGACGTCGAAGACCGCTCCGCGCACGCAACGCACCACCTTTACTTCGGCGTGAGGTGGCCGCTGATAGTGTAGTCCGCGCAGAGTTCCGCGCTCGCGGTTGCAGGAAAGACTCGCCTGGGCAATGCGCGGCTCGAGCCCATTGGCTGTCGCCTCGCGCGCACACCAAATGCGGGCGAACGTCCCTCGCGCGTCTTCGTGCTGGTCCACGTCGAGGACGTGAACACCAGGCACCTCAGTCTTGCTGACGATCACGAATAGACCCGTGCTTCCGGAATGGGGACGACGAATTGCCCGCCCCATTCTCTAATGAAGGCGAGTTGCTCCATGATTTCATCTTTGATGTTCCAGGGCAGGATCAGCACGTAGTCGGGCCGCGCTTCGCGCAGCTCGTCAGGATGCCGGACGGGAATCCGGGTTCCGGGGAGGTACTTCCCCTGCTTATGCGGGCTGCGGTCAACCGTGAAGTCGACGAAATCGGTACGAATGCCGCAGTAGTTGAGGAGCGTATTGCCCTTCCCGGGCGCGCCGTAACCAACTACGCGCTTCCCCTCTGACTTGGCCTGAATGAGAAAACTCAGGAGCCGGCGTTTCGTTTCCTGGACGCGCTCTGCAAAGGTCGAGTAGTACTCCAGCGTGTCGACTCCGGCAGCCAGTTCGCGCGCGCGCAAATCGCGCAGCCGCTGTGTCTCAGGTTTGGTCGAGTCGTCCTCGTGCCGCGCGTAGATCCTTAGCGAGCCGCCGTGGGTAGGCAGTTCTTCCACGTCGTAAATGACCAGTCCGTTCGCGGCGAAGATCCGCTCGGCGCTGTACAGCGAAAAATAGGAAAAGTGCTCGTGGTAGACGGTATCGAACTGATTGCCGTCAATCATCCGAAGCAGATGAGGAAACTCGATCGTGATCGTTCCGCGAGGATTCAGCAGGATCCGCATCCCGTCGACGAAGTCATTCAGGTCGTGGATCTGGGCGAGCACGTTGGCGCCGAGCAGCAAATCCGGACTCTCCCCGTTGGCGACGAGCTCTCTCGCAGTCTCGCGTCCGAAGAATTTCACCAGAGTGGGCACGCCTTTCTCCTCGGCTACGACTGCAACGTTGGCCGCGGGCTCGATTCCCAAAACCGGAATGCCACGCTGCGCAAAGTATTGAAGCAGATACCCGTCGTTGCTCGCGACCTCGATCACCTTGCTCGCGGGGGTGAGATCGAGCTCACGTATCATCTGGTCGACGTACCGGCGCGAGTGATCGAGCCAAGAATCGGAGTAGGACGAGAAATAGGCGTAGTCGGTGAAGATCTCCTCGCCAGTCACGTATTCCTCGACCTGTACGAGGAAGCACTGTCCGCAGACCCAGACGTGCAGCGGGTAAAACCGCTCGACCGCGTTCCGTCGCTCGGCGCTGACGTAGCTCTCGCACAACGGCGACATGCCGAGATCGACAACGGTATGCTGCAGCGTGGTACCGCAGCACCGGCAGCACCCGGGCTTGGGAGATGGCGTCATTGCAGTGGAAGGCGAGAAGGCCGGCAGATCTGGTATCTGAACGCTTGTCATGGTTGGATGAGGCGGTGAAGGATCAATTGAATTGGCGGTATACCGGCTTAACGGGAGATCCAAGAAGGTATTTCTCCCATCCGTCGGCGAGCGCGCGAGCGTAGATACCCGCGGCTTGACCCACCGCGTCGATTGTGCGATCGATATCGGAATCACTGTGGGCGTAGCTCACCACGAATGACGGGGCGAGTACCCCGCCGCGAATGAGCTCCTGCATGAACACCGCGCGGAAACCCTGCGACGGTGACCCATCAGGTCCGCGCGTCGCGAAGACGAGATTGCAGGGACGGCCGAGAACCTGGAGGTGCTCCTGGACGCCGTGGCCGCGAATAACCTGTTCCGCACCCGCGCGCAGCCGCTCGCCCCGGCGGTA